>JAKLEQ010000126.1 GCA_022711635.1 Methanoregula sp.
GGAGCACGAACCCGACCTTCCGCCGGAGCTCACGGAGCGATGCCCGGTCGTACTGCATCGGTTTGTTGTCAAAGAGCATCATCCCGGAATCCGGGCGGATCATGCCGTTGAACATCTGGAGGAGCGTGGACTTGCCGGCACCGTTCGGGCCCACGAGCGCGATCTTCTCGCCCCGGCGGAAGTGGAAGCTGATTCCCCGGATCGCCTCCTGCCCCCGCGGGTAGCGGTACCGGATATCGCGTGCTTCGAGGACGATGCTGCTCATGGAGTCACCTGCAATAACGTCATTCCATGGGTTGCGGTAACGACTGCCGCTCCTGTGGCAAGGAAGAGGACAAGGGCACACAGCGGCTGTATTTCAACCGGGCGGTTCTCACCGAGCAACGCAAACTTCCCGTCGTAACACCGGGCGTCCATGGCCCGGACCAGATCGTCGCCCGCGTCCCAGGCCGCGATGAAGGCCGCCCCGCACATCACGGAGAACGTGGTGATCGATTCCCTCCAGCCCGAGTACCCGAGGCGCATCACCTGTGCCCCGTGAATCTGCCGGACCTGGTCGATTAAGAAAAAGATCGTCCGGTAGATGATCATCGCAAGGTCGATGACAAAATCCGGGATGCGGAGGTTCCTCATCACCACGAAGAGGTCGGTCATCGGCGTTGTCAGTGCGATAAACAGGAGAGCAGACATGCCACCTGCCACCCGGCAGAAGACGAAGAAACCGGTGTTGATACTCTCGCGGGACAGGGAAAGCGGGAGGAATGGCAGGGGATTCCAGCTCCACAATGTGTGCTCCCCGCCCGAGATCAGGACGATGACTGCGGCACTCATCAGGGCAAAATAGAGCGGGACAATGAAGAGCTCCGCATAAGTTCGTATGTCCACCCGTCCGAGGATGAGGATGGCAAAGGAGAGGATAATGGCGATAAGGAGCGGGGCAGCGTATCCTGTTGAGAGGAGACACAGGACGATTGCGCCAATTCCTGCGGCGAGCTTGAGCCAGGTGTTAACTTCCCGCAGCCCGTTTGTCTGGGCAACGTCCTCCAGCAGCTCCTCGAACATTGGTTACCGGTTCACCTTTGCATCACTCATACTTTTCCGCTGGCCGAGCCAGTACCCGAATACCCCGCCCACGAAGATACCGCCGATTGCAGCCTGGAGAGCGAAGAGGCAGGACTCGATCTCACCACTCGGCGGCTCCCACTGGGGGATAAGCGGTGCGAAACTCTCAGGATCTTTTCCGGAAAGCTCCGCGATCAGGCCCGATCCCACATTGTCGGAACCAGCGAACTCAGCGCCCTCCATGGTCGAACTGGTGTAGAGGAAGATCGCGATGAATGCAAGGATGGCAACGGCTGTCAGGATCTCCAGCAGGTAGGTCTTCACCATCATGCATCCCCCCGGGCTGTGGTGATCTGTGCCTCCGAAAAGATCTTCAGCCGTATGAGAATGTCAGGCTTGAGCGCAATGATGTACTTGAAGACGAGCGCAAGGACGATACCTTCAACAATTGCCAGCGGTACCTGCGTAACAGCAAATATGCCCATGAATAGGATAAAGGACGTGCCAAAACCGCCAACTTCCGCGGGGTAAGCGAGCGCAAGTTCCAGCGAGGTAGTCGCGTACGTGAACATATCTGCTAATGCCGTTGCAAGGAAGACCGTCAGATAGATGTTGACCGAGGTATTTTTCAGCAACCGGTAGACCGCGTACCCGATCACGGGTCCGACAATCCCCATCGAGACGATGTTTGCCCCGAGGACGGAGAGGCCCCCGTGGGCGAGGAAGAGGCTCTGGAACAGGAGAACGATCGCGCAGATGACCGAGGTGATCCACGGCCCGAAACAGATGGCTGAAAGACCGGTACCCGTCGGATGAGAACAGCTTCCGGTAACCGAGGGAAGTTTTAAGGACGAGAGGATGAAGATAAATCCGCCCGTCACCCCGAGCAGCGGCAGGGCTTCACGGTCCGCATGAATTATCTTCTTCAGTTGCCAGACGCCAAGGGCGAGGCAGGGGATGGCGATGAGCCACCAGACGATACACCACTGCCAGGGTAAGAATCCTTCCATGATGTGCATGATATCGCAACACAACTTGTTTTGTTTTAACTTAATAAAACTTGTCAAGTATTCCGGAAGCCGCGTATCTCTGCTGACACCCTGGAACGAGGTGCATCTTTTGTATCGGCATCTTTTCCGTGAAAGGGAACGAACCGGAACAAGGAACGAGGAACCTCCCCGCTCTTCCCCGTTCATGGGAATGCCAGCCCCCTCATCAACCGCGACAGGTCCGGAAGTTGGCATGATACCAAAACTTCATCGTTCTGGCAGGCAATACAACGAGGCATGAAGAGGAGAGAGATGGAAGCGCTGTCCGCCCGGAAGGTGGACTACCTCAAGTACATCTTCGAGCACGAGGGATCGGCAAAGACCGGGGATCTCGCCGCCCGATTCGGGGTCGATCCATCCACGGTCTCGAAGACGGTCCGGGAGATGGCAGGAGACGGGCTCCTCTCCTGCGCGCCGTACGAACGGCTCCGGTTGTCACCCTCGGGGCGGGAGCATGCCCGGTTCCTCATCAAGAGGCACCGGATCCTGAGCCTGATGCTGACGCATTATGGTTTCTCCCCGGAGGAGGCGTGCGACGAGGTCTCCCGGTTCGAGAGTTGCGTCACCCGGGCTGCTGTCGACAAGATCTGCCGGACGATGGGGCACCCGCAGGCAGCAGGATGCGGGATCATCACCCATGATCGCGGGTGCATGGGGATGCAGGTGAGCGTGCCGGAACGCGGCATGCCTCTGCTAACGCGGGGGAGAGCCCGGCCATGAGTTCGGGAACATTTGCCCATATCCCGGACCTCCCGCTGATGACGCACTATGCCGAGAACACCCGGTCGGTATTCTCCGGCGTCAGCCCGTGGAGCAAGATTGTCAGCCTTATCCTCATCGTCGTTCTTGTCACCGTTCTGCGTTCTCTTACCCTGCTCCTTCTCGTCTACGGCGCGATAGTCGCTGCCTGCGTCCTTGCCCGGCTCCCGCTCAAAAAGATCCTCCTCTGGTATACCCTTCCTGTCCTCTTCGTCATCTCGCTCGTCGGTCTCCTCGCGTGGGGCGAACCCGGGAACCCGGTCTTTTCCTGGTCGTTCATCGGAATACCCCTCGTGCTGACCGATGCCGGACTCCTCCTCATCGGCGTTCTTCTGATAAAAGCCCTGATCGTGGTCACCTTCTCGATATTCTTCCTGATGACAACCCGGTACAACCATATCGCGGCTGTCATCGACAGGATCTTTCCGGATCCCCTCAACCAGATCTTCCTTCTCTCCTACCGGTTCCTGTTCCTGACGATCGGCATGACTGCAGCGCTGTTGAAAGCAGTCCGGTCCCGAGGCGGGGGTCTTATCCGGAGCATCAGAATCCAGGGACAGATCTTTGCGCAGGTGTTTGCACTCACCTTCATACGGTCGCTCGACAGGGCGGACCGTGTCCATGCAGCCATGGCGGCGAGAGGGTACCACGGCACCTATGCAACAGCCCAGGAGATCCCGGCCCCCTCGTATGCCGGAATGATCTTCCTTGCAGCAGCTGTTACAGGAACGATCCTCATCGTTCTTGCGACCGGGATCTCCTCTCCGGGGGGATTTTTGTGAACAACCTGAAGAATCCCTGTTGTTACCCCCCGCCGGCACCGGATGGCAGGGCAGAGCTCATCCACGTCGATTGCGCAAGCCATGTCTACCCCGACGGGAGCGTGGGCATCCATCACATGTGCTTCCGGGTGATGGAACGGGAGATCGTTGCACTCTGCGGCAGGAACGGGTCC
>JAKLEQ010000127.1 GCA_022711635.1 Methanoregula sp.
ACCGTGAACGAGACCGAGGAGATCCACCTGGCCAAGAACTCGAGCATTGCCCAGGAGATGATCCGCCGGTATACGAACAACGAGGTCATCAGGCTGAGGCCGGTATAACAAAGGTGAAAATGTGAGCGAATTCGATCTTCGGAAATTCGAGGAAGAAGCACACGAGCGGTGGACCCATGCCTTTGAGCCCGATCCCTCGGATACAGAGAAATTTTACCTGAACGTGGCATTCCCGTACCCGAGTGGCGCCATGCATGTCGGGCACGGGAGGACATACATCGTGCCGGACGTTGTCGCACGGTTCTGGCGGATGAAGGGAAAGCAGGTGCTCTTCCCCATGGCGTTCCACGTCACGGGGGCACCGGTAGTCGGGATCTCGAAACGGATCGCAAGACAGGACGAGAAGACCATCCGGCTCTACCGCGACCTGTACCGCGTACCGCAGAACGTGCTCGACAGTTTCACCGACCCGCTGACAATCGTCCGCCACTTCGCGGCCGAGTACCAGCGGGTGATGACCGACTGCGGCCTCTCCATCGACTGGCGTCGCCGCTTCATCACGGTCGACCCGACCTACAGCAGGTTCATCGAATGGCAATGGAAGCACCTCTACGAGGCCGGCCACGTGATCAAGGGAGCCCACCCGGTGCGGTACTGCACTGTTGATGACAACCCCGTGGGCGACCACGATCTCCTCGAGGGTGACAAAGCTGAAGTGATCAGGTTCACGATGGTCATGTTCCGGTACGGCGACGCGTTCATCCCGACCGCAACCCTCCGGCCCGAGACCATCCACGGGGTCACCAACCTCTGGGCGAACCCGAACGTCACCTACGTCCGGGCGATTGTGGACGGTAAAGCCTGGATCGTGTCGAAGGAAGCAGCCGAGAAGCTCGCCCTCCAGGACCATTCCGTCGAGATCAAAGAAGAAGTACCCGGAAAAAGCCTCATTGACAAGAACGTCAGCCACCCGCTTTGCGGTGAGGTGCCCATCCTCCCCGCTGATTTTGTCGATCCCGACATGGCAAGCGGCCTCGTCATGAGCGTTCCCGCCCATGCCCCGTTCGACTACATCGCCCTCCGCGACCTCCAGCAGGCCGGAAAGTATACCACGATCAAGCCCATCCCGCTGATCACGGTCGAGGGCTACGGCGAGATCCCGGCGCAGGATGCGGTCGAGAAGGCCGGCATCAGGAACCAGATGGACAGCCGGATGGACACCCTCACGCAGGAGATCTACTCTGCCGAGTTTTCGAAAGGAAAACTCTTTGCAAAGTACGGCGGCAAACCCGTTCGCGTAGCCCGCGACGAGGTTGCAGTGCTCATGACAGAGAAGTACGACTCGGTCGTGATGTACGAGTTCGACGTCCGTCCGGTCGTCTGCCGGTGCGGGAACCGCGTGAAGGTCAAGATCCTCCACGACCAGTGGTTCCTGAAATACAGCGATCCCGAATGGAAGCAGCAGGTCTCTGACCACTTAAAGGATATGGCACTCGTGCCCCCTGAGGTCCGGGTTGAATTTGACCGCACGGTCGGATGGCTCAAGGACTGGGCCTGCACGCGCAGGGTCGGCCTCGGCACCCGCTTCCCTTGGGACAAAACGCAGCTGATCGAACCGCTCTCGGACTCGACGGTGTATATGGCATATTACACCATAGCCCATAAGATCCGGGATATCGACCCGAAACTCCTCACGCCCGAGGTCTTCGATTACATCTTCCTGGGGAAGAAATCCGATGAACTTCCCGAGAAGAAGAAGCTCGACGCCATGCGGCAGGAGTTCCTGTACTGGTACCCGTATGACTTCCGGTTCTCGGCAAAGGACCTCATCTCAAACCACCTCACCTTCCAGCTCTTCCATCATGTCACGGTCTTTGAAAGGCAGAACGATAAGCTCCCGAAGGGCATGGTCGTTTTCGGCATGGGCCTGCTGAATGGCGCCAAGATGTCCTCATCGAAAGGCAATGTCTTCCTGCTCGAAGATGCCGTAAAAGAGTTCGGAGCCGACACGGTCCGGATGTTCCTGATGGGAAGCGCCGAGCCATGGCAGGACTTTGACTGGAGGAACGAGCTCGTGCTCTCGACAAGGAAGCAGATAGAGCGGTTCTACAACAATGTGATGGAGACCAAGGATGCTTCCGGTGAGCCTCACGACATCGACCGCTGGCTCGCGAGCAGGCTCCAGGCCCACATCGCACGGACAACAACGGCGCTCGATAACTTCCAGACGCGGCAGGCGTTGCAGGAGGCCTATTTCGGGATCGAGAGCGACCTGAAATGGTACCGCCGCCGGCTCCCGGAAGACTGCGATGGCAGCAGGGAACTCCATGCCCTCTGCTCGGTCTGGGTCCGGCTCCTTGCCCCGTTTATACCGTTCACCACAGAACACCTCTGGAAGGAACTGGCAGGGGAAGGGCTCGTCTCATTTGCCCCATGGCCGGTCGCCAATCCAAAACTTGTCAATGCAAAGGCGGAACTCGCAGAAGAACTCCTCGCCCGCACGGTCGAGGACATCGAGTCCATCCTCAAGCTGATCCAGCTCAAGCCGAAGGCGATCACCATCGCCCTTGCACCAGACTGGAAGGAGGAAATCTTCCGGACGGTTGCCTCAGCGGCGGACAAGAACACGGTCGTGAAGGAGATCATGAAAGACCCGGCAATGCGCAAACGCGGGAAAGCCGCTACGGATGCCGCACGGCAGATCACCACGCTGATCCACCGCCTCCCTCCCCACGTGATCGAGCCCCTTGTGAGGGAACCCATCAGCGAGCAGGATATCTTCGAAACAGCAAAAACCTTCCTCGAGCAGGAGTTCGGGGTACCGGTCCATATCACCGGTGCCGGGGAGAGCGATCTTGCCAAGGCCGCGACAGCCCTGCCGTTCAAGCCGGCGATTATTATTGAGTAACTGCTTTATAGAAATCATCTGCCCTTTGCTCAGGGGTACAGAGGAGGGGGACCCCCGCTCCCCCACAGGTGGAGACATCCCAAGGGGGCGAGCCCCCCTGATCCCCAATCCAGACAAAATTTTTCACACGATTCCTGGAAATAGTCATGTTCCACGGGGCGAGCCCCGATGAGGCGGTGAGCGCCCGCGGTCCCATCGCACCTAAATACCTGTTCTATTTTTTTCGTCATCCTGCATTCTGCATAGGGGAACGGTGGCTGAATTTCGGGGACTTTTTACCGGAACGGAATCGAAACAAAGGAGGATATTACACCGATAAAACCCCTTCATGATAACATTGTATTAGGCATTTTTTCCTTCCGGATCTCACACCAGGACCTACGGGGAGACTCACCAGGTATTCTTCATTTGGCCCGGACAATACAGAAAAGCATAAAATTGTCCCGATTGTATTGATCGCTATGAAATTTTATGCAGTCATATTCCTTATCTGCCTGCTGCTTGCAGGTACTGCCTCGGCAAAACAGGCTGCTGACATCGGGAGTAGTGCCGCTGTCGCGAATCCTGCTGTCAACCCGGGTATCTTTACCCTGACGAAATATACCGATTGTTCGGATGTTTCTGCAACTGTTGGAACTCCAACAGACAAAGGAGACCTTGACGTCGACAGCACCCCGGATGGTGCTTCTGTCAGTATCGATGGTTCCCCGTGGACCTATCTCCACTGTACCGGTTGGCCGACACCGACCTGTTCCCATACACCCATCCAAACGCCATATAAAGGTAATATTCCCACGGGCAGCCATTCAATCACCATTGCCTATGACGGGTATAAGAGTTATACCG
>JAKLEQ010000128.1 GCA_022711635.1 Methanoregula sp.
GTTATGAATAGTGTGTCCGGGTATTGCCAGTTAAAAACATAACCGCATGGAGTGAAAGTGATAAAAATGCTCATGCACAAACACTCCAGACATATGCATAGTCGTCCGGTTCGATTCCGGACACTGACAGGATTCGGAGAATGACGATTAAAGGTCTGCTGATCGACCTCGATGGTGTCCTGTATACCGGCGACTCCGCAATTGACGGGGCACAACGGGCAATCGACCTCCTGGGAGAGAGTGGTTACCGGCTCCGGTTCGTCTCCAACACCACCAGAAAATGCCGGAGGACGATTGCCGGCAGACTGCAGCACATGGGATTTTCCATCAGGGAGACCGCGATCTTTACCCCTCCGCTGGCAGCAGTTGCTTTCATGAAGGCATCGGGAAAGGAAACATACATGCTTCTGACCACCGGTGACGTGGAAAAAGATTTTCCGCAAGACGGTAGATGGACTCCCGGGCAAGAATCGGCTGATTACGTCATCATCGGGGATGCCGGAGAGAATATGACGTACGACAACCTGACCCGGGCGTTCCGGCTCATACGGGACGGTGCCGGGATCATCGCTCTTGAAAAGGACCGGTACTGGATGGCTTCCGAAGGATTGATGCTGTCGGCCGGCCCTTTTGTCGCCGCGCTCGAATATGCCACGGGCCGGTCTGCCACGGTTATCGGGAAACCATCCCGGCATTTCTTCACCATGGCCCTTGACGACCTGGGGCTCCCGGCAAACGAGGTCGCGATGGTTGGCGACGACATCATCACCGATATTGCCGGTGCAAAAAACGCGGGAATGCGGGCGATCCTCGTCCGAACAGGAAAATTTTCCCATATCGATCTTGAGAAGACCTCCATAAAGCCCGACGAAGTCATTGATTCAATCGTTCACTTGGAGGCGGCGCTTTGACGAGGCGTCTGAGGTTTTTCCGGGGGATCAGTTCCGCATTCCACTTTGCGCTGATCCAGATCATCGTGGTTTCATTTTGCCTCTCCGCCGGCTGCAGCGGAAATCCCATGAACGGCAATACGGTCATCGTCCCCCATATCGCCCCGGTTGCCGGGGCCGAAGATCCTCCATCTCCATCCTACTCCTTTCCGTTCGAAGACGCAACGATCTCCCTTTGCTTCGCTGTTGACGGTACGGTATACGCCGGGGCAAAAGCCGCAGACAAGGAGGTGACGATCGTTGGGAATGTCCCGGAATCCGAATGGATGGCCCGGAGTTACCGGGCAATGATCGACGATCCAAACCAGGATCAATTCTATACCGGCCTGCAGGAGCAGCTCCGGACAATCAGGTCTGAAATGTCCCTTTCCGACGACGAATTCGCCGACCTCATGGCAGTTTTTGTCCAATCAATCCCATATGAAACGACACCGGAAAATCCTGCTAAATTCCCCATCGAGACCTTCGCAGAAAAATCCGGAGACTGCGATGATAAAAGCCTGCTCCTTGCAGCACTCCTGTCCAGGGAGGGATTTAAAACCGCCCTTTTCTCATTCCCAAATGAGTCCCATATGGCTGTGGGGATCGCCTGCAACGGGTCCGGGTACCTCAATACCGGCTATTCCTATATCGAGACAACGAACCTGTCCTTCATCGGAGTGTCTCCCGATGGTCTTGGAGCAGGGGTAACCCTGAACTCGGATCCCCTCGTTATCCCGGTCGGCAGCGGGAATATGACGTACAATTCATGCGAACAGACTTCATCCCTCCACACGGTGTATGAAAGCACGGGGAACCGGTTCAATAATCTTTCGCATCGCGCTGACGAGATGAGGGCCGACCTGAAGGATCTATCGGAGAACGGAAACATTCCTGCCTATAACCGGCAGGTCAGGGAATTTAATCTTCTTATTGCTGAAATGAACCGGGTTGCGGCAATCCACAATTTTATAGCAGGCCATCAGTACGACAGGAAAGGGACCTATGAATGGGTCACAGCCCATCCGTTTTAATATCAGTTCCATTTTCAGATCCGATTTACAGACCGGAAAAGTGATGGTGAGAATATTCTGTCGGATCGCTGTCAGGGCTTTTCAGCGAATCCGATTCGGGAACGGGCGATGCCGCAATATTCTTCTGAAATATCAATCCCGATGAAGCGCCTGGACAATTTCGACGCGACAAGTGTCGTTGTCCCGGCCCCGTTGAACGGGTCAAGGACGATATCGTTCTGGTAGGAGAAGAGCCGGATAAGTCTCCGGGGGAGTTCTTCCGGGAACATCGCAGGATGGCCATAATCCTTCATATGGATCTCAGGCGGAAACGACCAGCGCCCGATGACCCATTCCTTAAATTCCTCGGCGGTAATATCGATATTCTCGCGGCGGCCTGCCTTCCGGTGCGTCTCCTTGTCAAACACTTCGATAAACTCCCATGTATATTTGATATATGGCATTGATGGGGACTTCCAGCTCCCCCACGCGGTATACTTCGCGTTGTAATTGTTCTTCTCCCACAACAATTCCGCCTTCCATAACAGGCCGAGCATGCGGAGCTGTGCAGAGATAATATGGTGGGTTGGAACGTAATCAGAGAATAAAGGCTGGACATTTACCGCAATTCTGCCGCCTGGTTTGAGCACCCTCGCACATTCACCCCAGATCCCTTGCAGCCTGCTGAAATATTCATTCCATTCATGGGTGTCATCGTAGGGATCATTCGCGTATGCATGCCCGAAGTTGTAGGGGGGCGAGGTTATGATAAGATCGATAGAATTGTCGGGAAATTCATGGAGAATCCCCCCGGCATCCCCGCAGATGATCCGGTTGATGAACGGCCTGATCTCCACAGGTTCTGGTACATCATTCAGTTTTTTCGCCTCTTTTGTACCTTTTCGTACCCTCTCCTTTTCGGGTTTGTCTCGCACCTTCTCCGGCCGCACAAGGATCCCCAGTTATGATAATAACCATATGCTCCCGACCTGTAAAATGTACTCCCATCCGCGACATTTTTCAGGATATGGCAGGTTGAAAAGCGTTTAATCCTGCTATCGACATACACTTCTGCGGTTATCCTATGCTGCACATCGAAGACCTGCATGTGAAGGTCGGGGAAAAAGAGGTCTTGCATGATATCAACCTGCACATCGGGGAAGGCGAGACACATGTCCTGCTGGGGCCCAACGGATCGGGAAAGACTACACTCCTCATGACAATTATGGGCTTTTCCAATTACACGATCACGGAGGGGAGAATCCTTTTCAAGGGAGAGGATGTGACAAAAATGCATGCTCATGAGCGGGCAAAACGGGGGATTGGGATGCTCTTCCAGCGTCCCCCGACAATATCAGGACTCAAACTGGGCAAACTCCTCACGGCGATATCCCGTGGAAGACAGAGGGACGTCGGGAAACTTGCAGAATCAGTCCATATGGACAAGTTCCTGGAACGCGACATCAACAAGGGATTTTCCGGGGGTGAGATCAAGCGATCCGAAGTCCTGCAGCTGATGATCCAGAACCCGGATTTTGTCATGCTTGATGAGCCGGAGAGCGGGGTCGACCTTGAAAATATTTCATTAATCGGGACAGCCATCGGATCTCTTCTGGAAAAGGAAAAACATCTTGCCAAACGGCAGAAGAGCGGGCTTGTCATCACTCACACCGGATATATCCTCGATTATCTTGAAACTGACAAAGGCCATGTCATGTGCGAAGGAATGATCAAGTGCCGGGGAAACCCCCGCGAGATCCTCAAGGACATCAAACAA
>JAKLEQ010000129.1 GCA_022711635.1 Methanoregula sp.
CGGCCGCTCTTCATCATGTCGGCAGCTTCCCGGATCTTCTCCTTCGGGATACCGGCGACCACATCGGGCAGCCATTCGCCCTTGAAGGCAACACGGAGTGCATTTAAGAGTTCGTAGTCCCTGCCCTGCTCGACCTGCAGGTGGACGTCCGCCATCTTCGCGGTGTCCGTGCAGCGGGGATCGACAACGATCAGCTTGCGGCTCATCTGCCCCTTGCTGGTGAAGAACCCGCGGGGGAAGATGGAGTACCGGGACATGTGCCGGGGATGGGCGTGGGCCGGGTTGCAGCCCCAGAAGATGATCCGGTCGGCACGGTTCTTGACTTCCCCGAGAGTGCATGAGGGGAGACCAATATCCTGTACCGCGATCAGGGAAGTACCGTGGCAGGTCGCTGCTGTATTGTCACAGCAGGCTTTCGCGATCTCGGCAATCTCGTTGCCCACGCTCTGGGCCTCGCAGTTGGTGGACGACCAGCCGAACATCATCGGTTTCTTTGCCTTTGCGAGCATCTGGGCAGTGTATTCGACGGCATCGTCGTAGGTGACCTCTTTCCAGGTCCCGTCGTCCTGGCGCATCCGCGGGCGGGTGACCCGGTCCTTTGCCTGCGAGTGGAGGAACTTCTCGGTTCCGATCACGCAGGCATTGTAGACTTCGAGGAGCTGCTTCCCGTCATCGGAGACATCGACCTCGAGGTCGTCGCAGAGTGTCCCGCAGAACGGGCAGATGACATCGGTGACTCTCCTGGTCATGCTACCTTCACCCCGCAGAGTTTCTGGACGAGCTCGATCCCGAGGAGGATGGGTTCGTTCAGTGCTGGTTCCACGGTGACCGGTACACCTTTGAAGGTCGGCATGCCGGTCGAATAGGTATCCGGATTAATGATTGCATTTGCCCACGGGCCCATGGGAATGAACCCGATCCCCGGGTGGGGGCCCTGTGAGGTTTCCATCGCCTTCACGACAACGCTGCCATATTCCGAGGTGACGCGGACATTGGAGTTCTTCCAGACGCCGAGCTTCCTGAAGTCTGACGGGTCCATCTCAATAATTCCGGCTGCAGTACGGTACAGGGGTTTCTCCTTGCCCGCTTCAATCGCAACGCCCTGGTTGATGGTCCTTCCCGAGATCAGGTTGAGTTGTAGGGATTTTGCCATAGTTGTCCTCCTTTTTTTCAGGCCTCGGACGGGATCATCTCTCCCTTGCCGGAGAGACGGATAACGTCATAGGGGCAGGCATTCACGCAGACACCGCACCCAGCACAGAGTTCCGCGTTCACGTCAAGGTGGACGGATTTCCCGTGCTTGACGGCGTAAATCTTCTCTTTCGTTACCGGGTCGACCGTATGCAGTTCCAGCGCATCGACCGGGCATGCGATGACGCAGTTGCCACAACCGGTACATCGCTCCATGTTCACATGTACAGAAAACGCCATTGACATCACGACTCTAACGTCGTAATTGTCCGGTTATGCAGATGATTTATTAAATCTTTGTAAAATTGCATATGGTTAATCTCAAAGGATATACTGAAAATTTTTCCTCAATCGTAAGTTTAACCTAATTAACAGAATAACCAAAGATAGAACATATACCTGCCAGAATCAGGATTCTTCCCGGGCCCGGTTCACGCTTACATGCCGGTTCATCCCCCATTTTTCGGGGCGCGCAGGTAATGAAAAACATTGAACTATTCGGGTTGGATCATCTGTTGCGATCCGGTATTCCTGACATCGTATCCCCCGAGCTGACCGAGGATCTCCCGAAACCGGCCGGACCGGATGGCTTCGATGAGGGCAGCAATCCGCGGATCCTGCAGGTGCTCGATCCGGATGGCGATCTCGTACTGCTCCTGTGCGACGGGGACGAACGCGAGGCCGAGCGCTTTTGCGGCGCTGTAGACGCACATCCCGGCATCCGCCTCGCCGCTTTTGACGGCAAGGGCGACCGCGATATGGGTCGTCGCTTCACGCTCGTACCCCCCTATCGCGGAAGGGGCTATCCCGGCCTTTTTCAGTTCGTAGTCCAGCAGGATCCGGGTGCCGGACCCTTTCTGCCGGTTGATGAAGGTGTGGCCGGGGAGGTCAGAGAGCCCCAACCCTTCGCGGGAGGCGATCCCCTGCTGCCGGCCGGCGACCGTGATGAGGGCGACGCCGGTCCCGGGGAGGTAGCGCCGGATGAACTCCGTGTTGTACGTACCATCAGGAGCGAGGAGGTGGGTGGGTGCTGCGTGGCACTGGTCCTTTGCGAGCGCGAGGATGCCCCCCATGCTGCCGACATGGGTGGAGAGGAGGGGGACTCCCTTCTGCCGGAGGAAGTCCATGAGGTAGTCGATGACCGGGTCGTGGCTTCCCGTGACGAGGAGGGCAGCCGCAGCGTCTTCCCGGCGCACCATGAGCCGGGCGGGAACCTCCTCCCCTGCCTCGAAGCCCTCGGATTCGGCCGGGACCTGCAGGTAGGCATTCGCCCGGACGGCGCTCATTTGTACTCCGGCGCCGCGGGACTGGGGAGAGATGACCCAGCGCCCGCCAATCTTTCCGAGCGTGCAGAGAACGAATTCGTCGGAGCCGATGTCCTTTGCGATCGTGGTGGAGATGGTTGCCGGAATACTATCCGGTGACGGGACCTGCAGGCCGTACCGGCGGAGGAGCGGGGGCATGACCTCCCGAACTACTGTGAGCGCAGAGAGCGGGTAGCCCGGCATCCCGATGACCGGCTTTCCGTCGATCCGCCCGATGATCGCCGGCTTGCCGGGCTTGATCGCGATCCCATGGACGAGGACGTCCCCCAGCTCCGCGATCACGTCCGCGGTGAAGTCCCGGGTCCCTGCAGAGGACCCGGCGGAGATGATGACGATCTCGTTCTCCCTCACGGCCTGTGCAACTGCAGCCCGGATGAGGGCAGGATCATCCTTCACCATCGGGTACCGGGTGCAGGTGACGCCAGCTTCTTCAAGCATTGCCGCAGCCATGACCGTGTTGCTCTCCACCACCTGCCCGGGCATCGGGCGGGTACCATGGGGGACGAGTTCGCTGCCGGTCGGGATGAGCCCGGCGCGGACCGCGATGACCGGAACCTCCGTGATCCCGTAGGCAGCAAGCGCCCCGAGCTCGTGGGAGCGGATCCGGTGCCCGGTGGGCATTGCCATCTCGGACTCGGCGATGTCCTCGCCCGCAGGACGGACGTGCTGCCAGGGCGCAGCCGATTTCCGGACCGTGAACCGGTCGCCGTCGGCCCAGACATCCTCGATCATGATGACCGCATCGTACCCCTGCGGGACCACGTTGCCGGTGTTGACCCGGACTGCCCTTGGAAGCGTGACCGGGTGCTGTTCGGACGCATCCCGGGTGTCATCGCTCACGACGGCAATCCCGTCCATTGCCGCGAGATGGATCTCCGGCACGGAGTACCGGACGATGATGGGCTCTGCGGTGATCCTTCCTGCCGAACATTCGAGCGGGACGCGGGTTGTCTGCGGCCTTAAGGAGAACTCCGCTGCCAGCAGGGAGCGGGCATCGTTAAGAGAGATGG
>JAKLEQ010000013.1:0-20962 GCA_022711635.1 Methanoregula sp.
GCTGGAGTACCTGCCCGAGCACCGCAGAGCGCGGGTCGGTGTTCTTCCAGAGGTCGTAATCGCAGACAACCCGTGCGACCTCGGCGGCAACAGGGTGCTCGGGCAAAAGGTCGCGGGCGACAATCCCCGTTGCGCAGGAGGCGGTATCGATCCGGAGCAGGTCGGCTGCCGCACGGACCGCGGCGATCTCCCCCTCCTCCCAGCGGTGGTGGTCCCGCCACTCAACGCGCCAGCCGTTCTGCCGGGCGCGTGCGACGGTGTTCTCCGCACCCTTCCGGTACCCGATATCCGAGATGGAGACAAGATCCCCGTTTCCCCTGCAGGCGGCAACCATCGAGAAGAGCCCGGAGAACCTGCCGACCGAGCTCCAGATCGTAAAGACGCCGTCGTTCCCGTACTTCATCCGGTGGATGGCGTCTGCCCCGACAGCATCGAGGTCGTTGTGGGTTACGTGGACGACATGCGCAGACCGGTTCCGGATCGCGTCATAGAAGCTGTTGCCGGTATCGTCATTCACGTCGCGGGGCAGGTCGGGCATCTGATAGTACTGTCTCTGCCGGGAATAAAAACCCGCGGTAGTGCACCGTTTATTGCGGTCACATTACGCAGCCTTTTTAACCAATACAGGACAACATTTCTATCCCTGCCTCAGTAGCTCAGCTTGGGAGAGCGCCAGACTGAAGATCTGGTTGTCGCCTGTTCAAATCAGGCCTGGGGCATCTCTTATTGCGGGTATGCGTCATGCTCCTGTTCCCGACCGGCAGCTATTGTTCGGTTTATTTCCCTTTTCCGGGACAGGGTGTCAGGGGGACTGAACCGTGACCGGAGTTCCCGGGATGCTCATCCTCGGATACCTCGTCGGTTTGACCGGTGCCCTCGCCCCAGGCCCGACGCTTGTTGCCGCCATCAATGCATCGGTCAGGGAGGGGTGGACTGCCGGTCCGAAAGTCACGCTCGGCCACATGGCAGTCGAGATAGTCATGGTCGGCGTGATCGCAGCCGGCCTCGCCGTCGTCCTGGCAGGGTACTCGGCTGTCGTGGCAGGAGTCGGGGGGATTGCCCTCGTCACCTTCGGTCTCCTCACCCTGAACGGTGCCCGTTCGGCAGGTATCGACACCCCGTCCGGCGACGCCCCGACCGCTGCCCCTGTCCTCGCGGGCTTCCTGACAAGCATCGGGAACCCGTACTTCTGGATCTGGTGGCTGACGGCGGGCAGCGCTCTTTTGATCGGCGCGATGGAAGGAGGTGTCATCATCATGCTCGCGTTCATCGCGGGGCACTGGGGTGCAGACCTTTCGTGGTATACGCTGGTCGCGGCCGGCATCCATAAGGGGAAATTTTTCCTCGGGCAGCGTGAGTACCGGATCATCCTTGCTGCATGTGGGGTCTTCCTTGTGGGGTTCGGCCTGTACTATCTCTCGTCCGTCATTGCCTGATTCAATGTCACCTGCGGTTTTTCAACAGAATGCCGCAGGACCTGTCATCGAAAGTACAAGTGTCCCCGGGATCTTTCCACAACCGTTATCCTTGATCCGAAAGAATACTCCGGGGATGGAATCAGAGGAGCCCGGCACGGAGGCGGAACCCTGCCGGCAGTGCGGGCTCTGCTGCCGGATCTTCGGGCCGGGTATAGCCCCGACCCCCACAAACCTGTTTACGTGGATGGAACAGGAAAGGAAGGATATCCTCGCCTGGTTTGTTGCGTTCCGGGAGAAGGGAGAACCGGTGTCCTGCGCACAGCTCCTGCCGGAGGATCTCGGGGACGTCATCTTTACCGAGATGAGAGACCCGGTAACCGGAAACTACGTGACGGTCTGCCCCTTCCTACGCCGGGTTGAAAAGACCCGTTATATCTGCGGCATCCACCCGGTAAAACCTGAGATGTGCCGGAACTATCAGCCCTGGATCTGGGGCGAGACGGCGTTCAACCGTTGCCCTGCCCTGCTGTCGCACAGGCATCCCTGCCGCTGGCCGCTCTGAAAAACCCCGCTACACCCAAAAAAACCCATGAATGCTTCCGGGCCGGCCGTTACCGTTCCGTCCATTTTCAGGGAACCCATAATACAGAGCTTGACAGTATCCTTATCTGAAAATACCGGGGACTCCGATACCCGGGGTTCGGAATGCCATGGACCTGATGTTCGCCCTCGTGCTCGTCGTTCTCCTCGTTATTGCGGTGTTGTACATCGGCGACAGATTCGGCATCCCCAGCATCGTGCTCTTCCTTGTCATCGGCATGCTGGTTGGACCGTACGGGCTTGCCATCATCACGGACCAGGCAACCATCGAGGATATCGGCGAGATCGGCATCATCCTGCTGCTCTTTACCATCGGGCTAGAATTCTCATTCGAACAGATGCTGCGGGAGTGGAGAACCGTCATCATCGGCGGACTCGCCCAGGTATGCACGACAATCGTCGCCATCATGGGCTTTTCCATGCTGCTCGGGCTTATGTGGCGCGAGGCGCTGGTCTTCGGGTTCATTGTCTCGCTCTCCAGCACCGCGATTGTCATGAAGATCCTCCAGGAGCGCAAGGAGGTCGATACGATCCAGGGGAGAACCCTCCTCGGGGTCCTGATCTTCCAGGACCTTGCCATCATCCCGATGATCCTGATCACTCCCCTCCTTGTCAGCAGCGAAGGGCCCGACCTCGAAAACCTCCCGTACCAGGTCGCAAAAGTCGCCGGGCTCCTGCTGATCATTATCCTTCTTGCAAAGTATGTCATCCCCCCGTTCCTCTACCGGGTCGCAGGACGGAGGAACCGCGAGCTCTTCATGATCACGATCATCGGGATCTGCATCCTGATCGCTTACCTCACGAACGCCGCAGGTCTCTCCCTGACGCTCGGGGCGTTCCTTGCGGGGCTTATCATCGGGGGGTCCGAGTACAACATCGACGCCCTCTCGCATGTCATCCCGTTCCGTGACATCTTTGCGAGCATCTTCTTCCTCTCCATCGGGATGCTGCTGGAGTTCTCCGTACTGTTCGACGACCTGCCTTCCGTTCTCTTCATCACCGCCTTCATCATCATAATTAAATTCGCGACCGGGGCGTTTTCCGCGGCAGTCCTCGGGATGCAGGCGCGCCTGGCCGTCTTTACCGGCCTCGCCCTGTGCCAGATCGGGGAGTTCTCCTTCGTGCTCGCACAGAGCGGGCTCGAGAGCTCGCTGATCCCGAACGAGGTATACCAGGTATTCCTCGCGGCAGCGATCATAACCATGGCGCTCACCCCCTTTGTCATGAACGCCTCGCCTTCCGTCGTCGATTTCCTGTACCGGTTGTCCCGGAGTCCGGCTTTTTCAAAAAAACAGGCGGAGTCCTGTATGCCCGCCGGGGGAGAAGAACTCCAGAAAAACCACATCATCATCGCCGGGTACGGCCTCACCGGAATGAGCGTCGCCCGAGCAGCGGAGATTGTCGGCATTCCGTACGTGGTCATCGAGCTCAAACCGGAGATCATCCGGAAAGAGAAGGCAGCCCGCCGCCGCAACTTCATCTTCGGCGATGCCGTTCAGGAAGAGGTGCTCGAACATGCGGGGATCCGGACGGCAAGGACACTGATCGTCGTTGTATCTGAAGAGGAAGCCGTTCCCCGGATCGTCCACCATGCACGGGTCATGTCGCCCTCCGTTCACATCGTAGCACGGACGCGCCACCACCGCCAGTCGCGCCATCTCATCGACCTTGGCGCAAACGAGGTCGTCTCCGAGGAGTACGAGTCCGCGAAGGAGATCTTTGGGCGGGTTCTTGTGGATTACCACGTGCCGGAACCCGATGTCATTCGGATCGTAGAGAGACTCCGTAGGTGGGGATACGCGATGTTCGAGGGAGGCGCGGAGTCTGCCGCAGATGCCGTGGATGCCGAGAGGGAATTCGACGCCCTCCATTTCCGCACGTTCCGCGTCGAACCCGGGTCATGGGCGGCGGGAAAGACCCTCGACGAGCTCGACCTGGAGAACCGGTATGGCATCCGTGAGTTCGGTTTCCGCCGTGACACAGCTACCATCGATAAACCTCCGGGGACGACCGTTCTTTTGCCCGGCGATACCCTGGTCGTATTCACGACCGATGCGAATATCACGGAGATGGCCGCACTCTTCTCCGCCTCGTAAATCCCCGGTATTCTTTTCCGCCGAATAACCTGCCTTCCGACCGCGAAAAGCAGGGTATTCGTACCGATTCGGCCGGATACCGGGAAACCCGCTGCCAGCGCCCATACCTGGCAGCACCACCCCAGTACCAATTCCAAATTTTAATAAGCTGTATCCCCAACTATTCTATGCCATGCTACTGCATAGCACAGGGGTATCTCCATGAATAGGACGCATAAACTCTCCATAATCCTCATCGCAATCGTCCTGATTGCACTCTTTTCTGCCGGCTGCGCCGAGCAGCAGGCGACAACCACGACCCAGCCGACCGAGATCAAGGTAGGCGTCATCGCCTCGCTGACCGGCCCGGCAAGCAATGTCGGGAAGAACATGTGGCAGTCCGCCCAGGTCGCAGCAGACGAGATCAATGCCAAAGGCGGGGTGTCGGTAGGGGGCGCGAAGGTCCCGTTAAAGCTCATTGTCGGAGACGACGAGTCCACCCAGCAGGGCGGCCAGAAAGCGGCAACGCAGCTCATCACCGGCGACAAGGTCGATATCCTTGTCGGGGGCTACTCGAGCGCGGTGACCTCGGCCTACGAACAGACGGTCGCCGAGTACAAGATCCCGTTCGTCGTGACCGGGGCATCGAGCCCGATCATCACCCACCGGGCGGACATCGACACGAGTTACATCTTCCACCACTGCCCGACAACGGACACGTACGGGCAGTACACGACAAAATTCATCGACCAGGTCGTCCGGCCTGCGGTCAATGCGAAGCTGGGGGCCTCAGCCGACCGGCCCTTCCGGCTCGCACTCCTCTACCAGGATACGGCGTTCGGCAAGGGAGTGCAGACCGCCGTGAACGATACGATAACAAAGGAAAAACTCAATATCGTGCTCGTCTCCCAGCAGAGTTTCAAGATGGGAGAGAGCGATTTCCGCACGCCACTGACCGCGATCAAGGCCGCAAACCCGGATGCAGTCTATCTCGGAGCCTTCCCCAACGAGGGAGCCCCGGCAATCACGCAGGGACGTCGCGACATCGGCCTGAACACCATCTACCTGAACGTTGAGAACAATGACAATGCTCAGTTCTACAAGGACCTCGGGCAGTATGGCGAGGGCGCGATCATCGAGAGCCGGTTCTCTCCCTATACCGCACCCGCCGGGACTATCGCGCAGGCCCAGGATACCTTCAAGAACGCTTATTACGCGAAGTGGGGGACCTATCCCGATATGATGGGGGCCTCGACCTACGAAGGAGTCTATATCGCCACGCAGGCGATCACCAACGCAGGGACGACCGATAAGGCAAAAGTACGGCAGGCGCTCGTCGATTTGAACATGCCGCAGATCATCGAGGCGATGAAAGGCGGGACGATCTCATTCTCGAAGGACTACCGGGAGTCACAGTTCGATCTCTGGATGGAGCAGCTCTCCTACAATGCCACGATCGGCGAATGCCGCCCGTTCATCGTCTGGCCCGACAACCTTCGGGTAACCGGGTTTGTCCTGCCATCCTGGTACACACCGGGTAACGCATAATTCCACTCATTTTATTTTATTGCAGGATCCAGTTTAGGTAGAAACGACGGGGGAGCAAAGGTGGACGCCGGGATCCTGCTGCAGATACTCTTCTGGGGGATCTATGCGGGATGCATCTACATCCTGCTCGCGACCGGCCTCAACCTCATCTTCGGGGTCATGAAGATCGTGAACTTCGCTCACGGCGAATTTCTCATGCTCGGGGCGTACATCACGGCGACACTGTTCCTTTTCTCCGGCATCAATCCGTACGTCATCATCCTCTTCTCCATGCTCGCGCTGATCGGGATCGGGGCGGTCGTGGAACGGCTCTGTTTCCGGCCCATTCTCGGAACCGGTAAGCTCAACGAGATCTTCCTATCCATCGGCCTCATCTACGTCATCCAGAACGCCGCAGCCATGATCTGGGGGGACGAGTGGCAGAGCGTGAAAAGCCCGTATGCAGGGATCACTGTCCCCGTCGGGACGCTCACGGTCCCGCTGGATTACGTCATCATCATGGTCGTCACCGCGGCAATCCTCTGCGGGCTCTACCTCTTCCTCAACCGCACCCGGACCGGACGGGAGATGCGGGCGGCCAGCCAGAACCGGAAGGGGGCGATGCTTGTCGGGGTCAATGTCGAACGGATGGACATTCTCAGCTTCGGGATCGGTTGTGCGCTTGCCGCAGCAGCAGGCACCCTCTGGGTCGTCTCCGGGCAGGTCTTCAATCCCTACATGGGTTCTATCCCCGCCGTGAAAGCCTTCGCCATCATCATCCTCGGGGGGCTGGGTAGCATCCCGGGCGCCATTGTCGGCGGACTGCTCTACGGGGTCGCGGAGAACGGGGCGGCATATTTTCTCGGGGGAGTCTGGAAAGACGCGATATCCTTCGTCATCCTCATCGTTGTTCTGGTTATCCGGCCGACCGGGCTGTTCGGGGAACGGGGAGAATGAGTCATGGACCGTGAGCAGCTGAGCCGGTACGGGACGATTGCTGTCATCGTGGCAGCAGCGATTGCTCCGATCGTGATAAGCAACCTCTTCCTGATCAATCTTGTCACCCTCATGCTCATCTTCGTCATCTTTGCGTCCGCATGGAACCTTCTCGCCTACTCCGGGCAGGGCTCCCTCGGCCATGCGGCATTCTTCGGGATCGGGGCTTATGCCTCCGCCCTGATTGCGGGGTGGCTGGGGCTCGTGCCCATACTCGCGATCTTCCTCGGTTCCGGGGTTGCAGCAATCATCGGGGTCCTGATCGGACTTACCTGCGTGCGGCTCAGGGAATGGTTCCTCGCAATGGTCACGTTCGGGTTTGCAATCATTGTACAGACGATAACGGTCAGTATCCTCGCGCCGGTGACCGGTGGTTGGGACGGGATAGCGGCCCCCCGGCTCCTCTCGCCGTCGATTCCGTACTATCAGCTTATCGAATATTACCTGATCCTCGCACTCACCATCGGCACAATCGTCCTCATCTGGTATATCATGAAGTCGAAGATCGGGCTCGCCTTCTCCGCGATCCGTGAGAATGAACTGGAGGCCCGGGCATCCGGTATCGACCCGGTCCGGTACCGGCTCCTCGCCTTCGGGATGAGTGCCTACCTCGCCGGCATGGCCGGTGCACTCCAGATCCACCATATCGGGTACATCACGCCAGAGATCTTCGGCACCGACCTCTCGTTCTGGCCGGTCACCTACGTCATTTTCGGCGGGCTCGGGACGCTCGCCGGGCCGGTCGTGGGGACGGTCGTCCTTACCATCGTCTGGGAGGGACTGAAGATGGCCGGGTTCACGTTCTCGCGGTACGTTATTGTCGGGATCATCCTCATCCTCGTCATCATCTTCCTGCCCACCGGGCTCGTCGGGCTGCCGAAACGGCTGCAGGACTGGCGGGAGAAGCGCTCCGAAAAGCAGGTGCCGGGAAAGGGCGCACTAGAAGAGTGAGGACCAGGCAGGAAATTTCCGGATCATTCACGTATTTCGGGTAATCATCCATAACGCCGGGACGATCCCGGATTATCTGTCTGCAATCCTGTCCTCACATGGACCTTGAGTCCCGATCGGGACGGGACAGGAGAAGAGCCGGCTGGGCTTTCTGATACCGGTATGCCCAGAGGACGGGTGCGGGAATGGGGGATGTACTGCGGAACGCGGGAGATCCCCCCCGGCTCAGAACCCGAGATACGCTTTCTGGATCTGGGGGTCGTGGAGGAGGTCGCGGGCTTTCCCCTCTTTTACAATCCTCCCGTTCTCCAGGACATAGCCACGGTGGCAGAGCTCGAGGGCGTGGCGGACGTTCTGTTCGAGGAGAAGGATCGTCATTCCCTCGCGGCCAAGCTGCTCCAGCGACCGGAAGACCTGCCCGACAAGGAGGGGCGAGAGGCCGGTCGACGGCTCGTCGAGGATAAGGAGTTTTGGCTCCGACATAAGCGCCCTCCCGATCGCGAGCATCTGCTGCTCCCCGCCCGAAAGAGTCCCCGCCAGCTGGTTCTTCCGCTCGGAGAGGATGGGAAAGAGTGAGTAAACATGTTCCAGCGTTTTTTCGTACCCGGCATTGGCGCCGGCACCCAGCAGGAGGTTTTCGACAACCGGCATCTTTGCAAAGATCTCGCGCTTCTCGGGGACGAGGGCGAGCCCCTTCCGGAAGATCCCGTACGGGGGCTGGTGCAGGATCTCTTCCCCGAGGAACGTTACGGAACCCGATGCATTCCGGTTCAGCCCGGCGACCGTCTCCACGGTTGTGGTCTTTCCCGCGCCGTTGGGGCCGATCAGGGTGACAAGCTCGCCTTCATCGACATGGAAAGAAAGGTCCCAGATGACCTGCAGGTTTGCATGGAGGACGTCCAGGCCGGTTACCGAGAGCAGATGTCATCACCCCGTCAGAACGCGTGGAGATCGCCAAGGTAGGTGTCGATCACGCGCTGGTTGTTCACGACCTCGTACGGGAATCCCTCGGCGATCTTCTCGCCATGGTCGAGGACGACGATCCGGTCCGACACTCCCATGATCACGCTCATGACATGCTCGATGATGAGAATGGAGCGCCCCATATCCCGGATTGTCCGGATCAGGTCGACCGCCTCACCGCTTTCCTTCGGGTTGAGCCCGGTCGTCAGCTCGTCGAGAAGCAGGAGTTTCGGCTTCGAGGCGAGCGCCCGCGAGAGCTGCACTCTTTTCAGTTCGACGACGTTGAGGTTCCGGATCGCGGTATCCTTCTTCTCCATGGGAAATCCCACCGATACAAGGATAGCAGTCGCTTCCTCCCGTGCCTGTGCCATGCCGGCCGCACCATGGTTGCCGAAGAGCGCTCCCACCATGGTGCATTCCAGGGCAGACAGGTTCGGGAAGGATTCGGCGATCTGGAAGGTCTTTGCGATCCCTTTCCGGCAGATACGGTCCGCGGAGAGCCCGCCAATCTCCTCGCCACAGAACGTGATCGATCCCGCCGTCGGTGTGCTGATGCCGGAGATCATGTTAAGGAGCGTAGTCTTGCCCGCCCCGTTCGGGCCGACGAGCCCTACGATCTCGTTATCGCCGATATCGAGGTCGACCCCGCTGACTGCACGAAGCCCGCCGATCTGTTTCGTGACTCCCCGGACGCAGAGCATGGGACCGTTCTCCAGTTGTCGTGCTAACTTTTCGCACGGGACGGTATTAAACATGCCGGGAATATGCGAGGGAGGTGCACCGCGCGAAAAAGACCTGCTCCGTTCCGATAACAGGTCCGTGCTGCCGGTCTTTAGGCTGGCCCGTCAGGTGTCCGGGGGCAGGAAACGCCGGATCCCTTTTTCAAGCTCGGGAAGGGTGACTGGTTTTAAGAGGATCCCGAGGTTCGGATCGTTCATCCCCGCTACCTTTGACTCGACGGAGGGGTGTGCGGTAAAGAGCAGGACGGGAAGGTTCTTTGTCGCAGGACTGGCCCGGAGGCGTTCGAGGAACTCCCAGCCGTTCATCGGCGTCATCATGACATCGAGGAGGATGAGGGAGGGTGGGCTCCTCTGCACCTCGGCGAGGGCGGCGGGCCCCTCCATGTAGGTAAGGGGCTCGAACCCGAGACGGTGGAGCATCAGTTCCATCATCTCGATGATCGGCTGATCGTCTTCAACGACCATGATGCTCTTCACGGACACTCACCTGCAGTGCGGTCTTTCGGGAGGAGGAGGGAAAACGTGCTCCCTTCATTGACAACGCTCTCTACCCTGATATACCCTCCATGCATCTGGAGATACTTCTGCGCGATCGAGAGGGAGAGCCCGATCCGGTCGTATTTCCGGGACAGTGTCGCCGAGTCCGCGAGCTGGAACGGTTCGAAGATCGTGCCGAGGAGGTCTGCCGGGATCCCGATTCCGTTGTCCCGGATGGAGAGTTCGTGGCAGGGGGAAGTGTCAGGAGATGCGTACCAGATGCGGATCTGCCGCGGGGGCCGGGAATACGCAACCGCGTTCGAGAGCAGGGAATCGATCGCCCCCCCGATCCGTGCGGCATCGGCATCGAACGTCAGCCCGTCGGGAATATCCACGGTGATCGCGGCAGAGGTGGAATACCCCCCCGCGCTGATCACGGACTCGATGCACTCCCTGACTGGAAAAACGGAATAGACCGGGGTAATCTTTCCCGATTCAAGAACCGAGAACTCCAGCATCCGGTTGATGATCGCCCGTTCGCGTTCGACGCTTGTCATGCAGCGGTTCAGCATCGTCTCCGTCTCCTTCGTGATCCCGAACTCCCGGGGATCTGCGAGGATAAGGTTGAGATATCCCATGAGGGGCTGAAGGGGGGTACGGAGCTCGTGGGCAACGGTGATGATCACCCCGCGCCGTCGTTCGTTGTCCCGCTGGATCTGCTCGTTGAGCCGGCTGTTGATACCCTCGATCGAACGGTTCGTCCCGGAGAGATATGCGACGATAGTAGCAACAATGATGAAGGTCACGCCCTGCCCGATCACCCCTGCTGCACCAACAAGGTCGGGGTAGACCGGGCCCATTGCCACAATCTCGTACGTGACCGCGATGATCCCTGCAACATACATGCCGGCGCGGGGATAGAAAAACGCTGCGTACAGGATGGGGATGTAGAAGAGCTGGGAGATCGCGGTCGCAGGATTGCGGGGGATTTCAATCGCCGCGGACGCCGCGATCATGAGGGAAAAAAGGGCGATGATCGCAAAACGGGCATAATCCGGACCCGAAACGGGCGTGCCGGAAGGAAAAAACCGGAGCATATCCCTCTGTTGCTCAATTCTGGCGCCCCGGTATTTATGGATTATCATAAGAAAACCTAAAAAAACCTCATACCATGCAAATGTTTTTTAAAACGGGGCGAAATAAGGTGAAATCCCCGCTTATCCTGCCTTTCTCCTGCCACCGAACCGGGAGAGAAGGTATGCCGCAAGCGCCTTTCCGGCAACCGGCCGGGTCGACGCATCCACCCGGATGAAGAAAACCTCCTCGTTCCCCGCATCGACAAAGACCGGGGTATCCGAGGGAGCGATCTGTACGCGGCAGATCGTCTTCTCCCGGATGACCGGGAAGGAGAAATGGACGGTCCTCCCGAGGGTATCGACGGTGCCGGGCAGGTATTTCTTCATAATGGTATCGACGAGCATCCTGCGGTACCCGTCGGGGTTCCGGTCCTTTGCATGCAGTTTCCGGTACTCCTCCTCGATGCCGGGGACATGGATGGTGTTTTTCACGCGGTCTTCCTTAACCCCGATAAGGAGGTCCCCGCCCGACGTGTTCAGGAAGCCTGCGATGGTGCGGGCGATGATGAACCTGGATGCATTGTTCCGGTGCCTCCGGATCTCGGGGGAGTCGGCTGCCGCGATCTCCTCGCCGGAGAGGTCGGCGCTCCAGAGGCTCCCGAGCTTGAATTCCACCTTCTCGTTCTCCCCCCCGTCGATCATCTTCCGGACCGCCGCTGCCTCGTCTGCGGCGGTGAAGGGAGCCACCCGGTCTTTCAGCAGGAACAATGCCGCGATCCCTACGCCAAGGATAAGGATCGCCTGGCCGATCACGAACTGGACAGCGTGGAGATCCGGGAGGAGAAAGTACGTGCCGACCACCCCGTAGGCAAGGGCACAGCTGCCGGCGACGGCCAGCCCCCGGCGCGGGTAGAAATATGAGGTATAGAGGATGGGAAAGTAGAAGAGCTGGGGGAAGACATTGGTGCTGTTCCGTGCCATTGCGAGGAACGTTATGAGAAAAATCGTAACCGTGATCGAACCAATCACGATATGACGGGCGATGTCCGTGTGGGTATACCGGTCCTGCGGAAAGAACGGAATTTCCGGAAAATTCTGTACCTGCCCCATGGACAGTGTGAATTGAGACCGGAACGCTCTTAATACATTCCCCTGCCATGGCGTTTTCCCATCCCCCGGGCGAAAAAGAGCCGGTGGCCGGGGGTTAACCGGCAGTATCGCTGGTATCTTTAATGAGCGGGAAGAAGGTACTGTATGCGACCCCACGTCATCGTGAACCTCGCCATGAGTGCCGACGGCAAGATCTCGACGCGGGAACGGCGGCAGGTGAAGATCTCGGGTCCCGAGGATTTTACGCGGGTCGATCGCTTAAAGGCGGAAGCTGATGCCATCATGGTCGGGATCGGGACCGTTCTTGCCGACGACCCGTCCCTGACGGTGAAGTCCGAGGAGAACCGGAAAAAACGGATCGCGTTTGGAAAACCCGAACACCCGGTACGGATCGTGGTCGACAGCAGGGCGAGGATACCCCTCTCGGCAGCCGTCCTGCATAAGGGAGAAGGGCAACGCATTGTCGCCGTCTGTCATTCTGCTCCACAAGAAAAGGTCGCCGCGCTCAGGGAGATGGCAACCGTCATTGTGACAGGAGACGACGCCGTCGACCTTGCAGAACTCCTCGACCGGCTGGATACCCTCGGTATCCACCGGCTCATGGTCGAGGGAGGTGGTACCCTGATCGGGGGCCTCTTTACCGCAGGGCTCGTTGACGAGTTCATGACCTTCGTCGGAAACTGCATCATCGCCGGCGCTGGTGCCCCCACACCTGCTGACGGGGAGGGGTTCACGGTCGCGGACGGGCTCCCCCGGCTTACCCTGGTACGGGCGACGAGGATTGGAGACGGGATCCTCCTGCACTGGAAAACAGGACCGTAACGGCACAGGACCGGAACGGTTTTTTGGAGGTATCGTCTGGTTCCTGATCGTTCGATACCGGCATCATGATACACTGTCTTCAGGCTCTTTTTCTGCCCCGGTGTGATCCTTTCCTTATCCCAGCCACTTTCTGTGTCACCGAAATCGAAGATCTGACGGCCCTTCCCTTCCTCCCCCTCAGACGCGAAACCTCCCTGGACTCCCGGCATCTTCTTCCGCGAAGATGACATCCCATAAAAAAATAAGGGAGAAAAAAGGAAGGGGGGGCCCGCTACAGAAGAACCACGTTCCGGGAGCGTTCCGCTGGGAAAAACGTCATCAGGTGAGAAATGGAGCTGAACGAAAAAAGATAGGGGTGAACGGATCACCCGCGGGTCTTATAGGGCATCTCCTGATCGATGACCTTGTAGACCTTCCCGTCCTTCATGAAGACCGTGACCTCGACCCGGTCCGTACCGTTCGTCCCCTCGAGTTCAAGGGTGTTTCCCACGATCGGCTGCAGGGAACCGGTGACGACGGACCCGTCCGGCCGGGTGACTTTGACATCGATCCGTGATACAAAGTTATTGCCCTTTCCGCCATCGAACGAGGTGATGATGGTCGTCGAATACGTCCCCGCCTTTTCAGCCGTGATCGAAACCGCCTGGTTGGGCGGGATCGTCTCGGTTGGCCCCGGCACCGTGGAGCCTGAGGGTGTTGTCGCGGGCACTTCCGTGGTCGGGACTGCGGTAATCCCGGTCGTCGGTACGGCGGTCGTTGTCGCCGGCGGGCTCTGGGTACCGGTGCACCCCGCTGCGAGGACTGCAGCGACGAGGGCAAAAACAATCACTACGGCTGGTTTCATGGAGAATGGATAACGTTCTTGATCTATTTGATGGTTGTGAATCAGTCGCAGGTGAAAGAAACGGTACCACTGACCTAAACGCTCATGGGATCCGGTGCCCTACGTACCCTTTACGCAGATTGCAATACTCGTGCTTGCCGCCGTCTTCATCCTGATCGCTGTTCGGCAGGTTGGGAGGTTCACGCTCAGGATCTGGCAGATCATGCTGGGGGGAGCGCTCGCCGTCCTCCTCACCGGCCAGATCTCGCCCTCGGACGCACTTTTGTCTATCAACACCGATGTCATGGTCTTTCTCTTCGGGATGTTCATCGTCGGGGAAGCCCTTGTGGCGGGAGGGTACCTCGAATGCCTCGCCCACCGGATCTTTCACCGCGCGAAGAACCCGTCTCAGGTCGTTCTCCTCGTCCTCTTTGCCCTCGGGACAAGCTCCGCGATCCTGATGAACGATACGCTCGCTATCATCGGCACCCCGGTCGTCCTTGCCCTCGCAGCCCGTCACCGGATCTCCCCGACGATGCTCTTGCTTGCGCTCGCGTTCGCGATCACGACCGGGAGCGTTATGAGCCCGATAGGAAATCCCCAGAACCTCCTCGTTGCAACAGAAGGCGGGATGCCGTCGCCCTTTGTCACCTTCGCGTTCTGGCTCGCCATCCCGACCCTGCTCTCCCTGCTCGCGGCATATTGCGTGCTCCGGCTCATCTACCCCGGAGAATTTGCGACGCGAACGCTGTCTGATGGTGCATCAATCACCTGCGATACCCGGTGCATGAGAATCTGCCAGTGTTCGCTCCTCGTCATTGTCGGCCTCATCCTCGCGAAAGCCGCCCTCGCTGTCGCCGGCTCCGGATCCTTCGTCAGCCTCCCCCTGATCGCGGTCTGCGGCGCCGTGCCGGTCATCCTCTTCTCGCACAACCGGGCCGCGATCCTGCGCAACATCGACTGGGAAACCCTCGTCTTCTTTGCCGCCATGTTCGTGCTGATGGAGAGCGTATGGCAGACCGGGTTCTTCCAGTCCTTCTTCGGGGGAGGCAATGTCACCTCCGTCCCCGTTATCCTCATCGTGAGCATCATCGTCAGCCAGTTCATCTCGAACGTCCCCTTCGTTGCCCTCTTCCAGCCGCTGATTGCCGGCTCCGGGGGCACGACTGCACAGCTCCTTGCGCTCGCCGCAGGAAGTACGATTGCCGGGAACCTGACCATCCTTGGCGCAGCGAGCAATGTTATCATTATCCAGAACGCTGAAAAAAAGGGAGAGACGATCACGTTCTTATCCTTCGCAAAAGCCGGGATCCCCATAACAATCCTGCAGCTCGCTATTTACGGATTATTTTTAGGACTTGCCTGAACGGTCCCGGCAGCCCGATGGAAGATGGAGCTCCGCCGTGCGATAACCCGGATCAGGAAACCGAGGACGATGACCGGTGCGGTAAGGATGACAATCCAGATCCAGGTCGAGAGGGGGAGAGGAACGGTCCGGAAGACTGCCCCCCCGTACTGGACGATGAGATACTGGGCAAAAACGATTACCCCCATGACGGCGGCAAAGACCGGATTTGCCCGCAGTGGCGGCATCCTGCCGTCGAGCGCACGGCAGTTGATCCCGTTCCAGACCTGCGCAGCGACAAACGCAGTGAAGAAGATCGTCCCGGTCTCATTCGCCGTCTGCCCGCCGAAGCATCCCGTTATGATCTGGAGGAGCCCCGCCCCGACAAAGAAGGTACCGGTAAGAAGAATCGAGAGCCACATGAACGGGGTGATGATCCCGGCATCCCGGGGGATTGGCGGCCGGTCCATGAGTGCGGCATGCGGGGACTCCGAGCAGAGCGCGAATGCGGCAAGGGTGTCCATGATGATATTGATCCAGAGGATCTGGAGGATGGTGAACGGCTCGGGATATCCGAGGAGCGGGACGATGAAGGCGAGGATGCACGCGCTGATGTTGATGGTGAGCTGGAAGAGCAGGAACCGCTGGATATTCTCGTAGAGGGCACGGCCCCAGAGCACTGCCCGGGTTATCGTTGCGAACGAGTCGTCGAGGAGGATGATATCCGAGGCTTCCCGCGCGACTTCCGTCCCTGAGATCCCCATCGAGAGCCCGACGTCGGCATGTTTCAGCGCCGGCGCATCGTTGATACCATCCCCGGTGACCGCGACCACGTCCCCGCCGGCCTGGAGAGCCTGCACGAGCAGGAGCTTGTCCATGGGATCCGCCCGCGCGAGGACGTCAAGATCCCGGGCGGCACCGGCCCTTTCGGCCGGACCGAGCATGCGGAACCCCGCGCCGGTCATCACGGTCCCTTCCCGGAGGATGCCCGTCTCTCGCGCAATTGCCTCCGCGGTCTCCATGCTGTCACCGGTCACCATCCGTACCCGGATGCCGGCACGCTGACAGAGGGCAACCGAGTCCGCAATCCGGTCCCGCAGCTCGTCGCGGATCGCGACGTACCCGTCCCAGGTCAGCCCTTCCTCGGTCTCATCGCTGTCCGTCACCTCGCGGTGGGCGAAGGCGAGTACCCGCATCGCACGGGATGCGTACTGCGACAGCGGTGTGGTATCCGGCTGTGGCGTGCAGCGGGCGGCGATGATCTCCGGCGCTCCCTTGACGAGAAGGTAACGCTTCCCGCCCACAACCACAACCGTGGACATCCTCTTCCGCGTCCCGTCAAAGAGCACCTGTTTTTTGATGCCGGTCTCCGCCCGGATCCTGCGGTAATCGAGGGAAAAGGACTGCAGCCAGCGGAGGAGCGCTCCCTCCGTAAAGTTCCCGACCGTCACCATCCTGCCGTCCCGTTCGCCGAGGTGCGCCGTGCTGTTCGCCGCAGCGTTCAGGGTCACCCACTCGGCAGGCGTTTGCGGAATGCCCCGGGGGACTTCCGGGTCCCCGGTCGACGATACGACGACCTCCATCTGGTTCCTGGTGAGTGTCCCGGTCTTGTCCGTACAGATGGTTGTCGCAGAACCGATGGTCTCGCACGCTATCATGCGGCGGACGAGGCAGTTTGCCCGGGTCATCCTCCGCATGGCGAGCGAGAGGGAGAGCGCGACGCTCATCGGGAGACCTTCCGGCACCGCAACCACGATGATCACGACGGCAAGCATGAAGTAACCGAGGAGGGAAGAGAACGTTCCGTAATCCGCACGGGAAACCTCCCCCGACATCACGCCATGGAGAAGGAGGACAGCAAGGATCAGTCCGGCCATCACGTACCCGAACCGGCTGATCAGCCGCGCGAGGTCCGTAAGTTTCCCTTCCAGCGGGGTCTGTGTCGTGTGGTCGATGCCGAGGGATGCTGCGATCACGCCGATCTCAGCGGCATCGCCGACGGCACCTGCAACAATCGTCCCCCTCCCTGCCGTTACGAACGAACCCTTCAGGACACGTCCTCTCTTCTCCTTAACAACCGGCTCATTCTCGCCGGAAAAAGCAGACTCATCCGCGGCAAGGAGGTCAGCATCCACAACCCACCCGTCGGCCGGTACCGCATCGCCGGCTTCGAGGAGCACGACATCACCGACAACGATCTCCCGGGCCGGGACGGTGAGCGCCCCCGCATTCCGGAAGACCTTGACCGGCATCTCGTCGCGGTGGGCGTTGAGGACGTCGAACTCCCTCCCCGACCGGTATTCGCTGACAAATGAAAGTGTCGTTGCAAGAAGGATTGCGGCAATGATGCCGAGGGTGTCGAGGATGCCGGTGCGGTTCAGGACAGCGACGGCTGCCGAGATACCGGCCGCGAGGAGTAGGATCCGGATGATCGGATCATTGAATTTTTTGAGGTACTGCAGGGAAAGCGGTTCGCGGGCCGGCGGGGTTACGGTGTTGCTGCCATGAGCGCTGCGGGAAGAAGCGACCTGCTCCGGTCCAAGGCCACCGTCAGCGAATATGCGGAGGGCTTCTTCAAAGGTAAGCGCATACATGCAGGTTCCCGCGTGCCGGATCTCAGTGTTGCGGGGCTGGGGCGAAAAGTATTGCGATGATCAGGGAGGATGAGGATACCATCATAGAGCCCCCCCCTGTCGGCAACGCAGAGAACATGCCCTGTCCGGTGTCGTGCGGAAGGAAAAGACCGGTTCACGAAACCCCGCTATCCCCACGTCTCTTCAGGGCAAGGCCCGCGTTCCACGCCTTTCCTGCCACCTTCCCCAGCGTCCTGTACGTATTGTCCGGCATCGTCAGGATCAGCGGATCGATTGCAGATACGTCTGCACAACCCTTCCGGACCACCGCAGGGTCCGCGTATGCTCCCGTAATCTCCCCGATAAAGAGGATGTTAGTCGGGAGCTCGATGGCGGTAACCAGCATGCACTCCATGGTGACCGGGCACTCGCGGATCATCGGTGCCGTCCCGAGCTTGCCGTAGCAGACGGAAAAGATCCCGGACTTGTCCACAGTATCGCCCGAGACAAGCCCGCAGTAATCGGTCTTCTCCATGAGCGACACGGGGGGGATGTTGACCGAGAACGTCCTGCACTCGGAAATTCCCTGTGCGGTGTGGTGGACCTTATTGATCCCACAGGCGATCATCGGGGGTGTCGCGTTTGCACGGGTGCACCAGCCGGCCGGCATGAAGTTCGGCTTTCCACCGGCCTGCGTTCCGATGAGCACGACCGGCATGGGGAGAGAGATGTTTGTCGTGATCGCAATCTTATCCATGGGTTGGGATGTATCGCTCTGAGGTTATAATACGTCTGAGGGAGCATCTGGTGCAGCCGCAGGCCGTGCAGGGCTGCGTCGCTGCGGGAACCTACCGCGATCGCACCTTTTTTAAAGTCGCGGGAACAGGATCGGGTACGATGAAGGTTGTGATCGATCGCGGCAGTTGCGTCAGTTGCGGGACGTGCTGGGAGACCTGTCCGGACCTCTTCGAGCAGGACCCGGACGACTCGTTCAGCCGGATCCGCGAGCCATACCGGTCCGACGGCGACATCGCCACAGGTATTCCTCATGCATCTCTCGATACCTGTGCACAGGAAGCTGCGGATCTCTGCCCCGTTCAGGTCATCGGGATTACCCCCTCCTGAATACAGGCGCAACACCTATCATCACGCCCGGCAGACTTCAGGATGAGAGACTGGTGTTCTATGGTCGAATACGAATCCCTGAAAACTGAAGAAAGACCGGATAAAAAACGCGAAGAACTCAAAGGGAAGGTCATCCGGCTTTCCGATCTCGTCGCGTACGCGGACGGGACAGTCGCGAGCCGTATGATCATCTCGCGCAAAACCGGTACCATCACCCTCTTCTCGTTCGATGAGAACGAAGGTCTCTCGGAGCATGCGGCACCGTACGATGCGACGGTGACGATCCTTGAAGGGACGTGCGAGGTCTGGATTGCGGGGAAGACCTTTACCATGAAGGAGGGCGACACGATCATATTTCCCGCAAACGTGCCGCATGCTCTCTCCGCGGTAACCCGGTTCAAGATGAGCCTTACCATGATCCGGGAGTAACACTCCTGCCGGAACCGGGGATCTCCCCGAAGGGAATCGTTGCAGTAAGCCCTGCCCTCCTTGTTTTTCCTGGCACGGTTCCACCAAATCATCAGATTTTTAACCGAACGTGCAGATTATGTGTAACCGTTAGTTCAGCATGGGACTGACGTAGGTGCGATCGGTTTCCCGCGGGGCAGGAGACCCGGGGGAGACGGGACACAGGCCTCTTCGGATACTCTATGGACATGTCTTTTCTTTCCCTTGACCTGTTCGAGACACTCGTACAGAATGTTGCCATCCTTGCAATTCTCATTCTCCTGTACAATTTTATCCCCGAAGAGATCCGTTCGGGAAACAAGACCATCTTCTCGCTCGCCATCGGCCTTATCTTCGGGTTCGCGGCATTCACGGGCATCATCCTCCTCTTCGAAGAGACCGGCCGCCAGGTAATCGGCATCAATATCATCCTCGTCCCCCTCGCCGGATTCATCGGGGGGATCTTCTCGGCGATCATTGTCGCATCGGTCCTTGTGGCAGGGAGCGTCGCGACCGGCGGCACGGTCCACAGCATGGATATGATGACCATTTGCGGCGGGCTTCTCATCGGTGTTATTTTCAATGCCGCCCGCACGTGGGACCGTTTTCCGCGCCCGTATGCAATCCAGCTCTTCCTTCTCGGCATTGCCCTTGCAGGGCTCGAGGTCCTTGCCTCGGCTCTCATCAACGGTACCGGTGCCACGACCGTGCTCCCGGGGCTTCCGGGAAAATCCGGAATAATCCCGGCCCCGCTCTACGGCCCTGTCCCCCCGATGTACTCCACGGCAGGAGCGCCGGTCCTCCCGAGCCTCCCCTCCCTCATCCCCCTGTTTGTTGTCAGTATCCTCGGCATCCTCCTCCTGGGCGCGCTCATCATGTTCATTGACCAGAAGAAACTGGCACAGGAGGAGCTTGTCCAGTACCGGGATAACCTTGAACGCCTTGTCGAGGAGCGGACGACCGAACTTAAAAAAGTCAACTCCCTCCAGAAAGCCACGATAGAATCGACCGCAGATGCCATCGTTGTCACCGATTTGCAGGGCATAATCCGGGCATACAACCGGAAGGCGTCCGGCATCCTCCGGATCTACACCCTGCCGAAAAACGGGGAGAAGGGGGCGTCTTTTTCTGATGTGACGGCATCCCGGCTCCCGTCGGGGCAGGAAAACCTCCAGTCGGCCATCGCAGCGCTGCCGAATTCAGCCGAGCAGGTTGTCGGAACAGAACTCGTCTTCCGGAACGGGCGGATTTTCGAGCTCTATGTCCACCCGCAGCAGATCGGCGACAAGATCATCGGCAGGGTCTGGAACTTCCACGATATCACCGACCAGCGGAATGCGGAGGATGCCCTCAAGGCGGCAAACCGGAAACTGATCCTGCTCTCGAATATCACGCGCCACGATATCCTTAACCAGCTGACAGCGCTCGCCGGCTATCTCGACCTCGCGATGCTCAGGACCTCGGACACCTCTGTTTCCGGCTATCTCGACAACATGAAGAAGACGACCGACATCATCCGGCTCCAGATGGAGTTTACCCGGGACTACCAGGACATCGGCCTCAAGGAACCCGTCTGGCAGGATGTCCGGGAAGCATTCCTGCACGCCGCGGAAGGCAGCCGGAGGCCGGGGCTTACCTTCCTGTGTGATGTAGGAAGGACCGAGATCTTCGTCGATCCGCTCATCGAGCGGGTCTTCCACAACCTGATCGACAACTCGCTCCGGCACGGGGAGCATGTCTCCGAGATCCGGCTCCTTTCCATGCGCGTTGACGCCGACCTCCTCCTCGAATACGAGGACAATGGCGTCGGCGTCTCCTCAGACGAAAAGGAGAAGATCTTCATCAAGGGGCATGGGAAACACACCGGTCTCGGGCTCTTCCTCATCCGGGAGAT
>JAKLEQ010000013.1:21062-32035 GCA_022711635.1 Methanoregula sp.
TCGATTACCGGCATCACCATTCGCGAGACGGGAACCCCGGGGCAGGGAGCCCGCTTCGAAATAAAGGTGCCGGCGGGGAAATTCCGGGTTTCCTAGGTGTTTTTAAAAGAAACGTCCGGCGCTGTCGTAAAAAGGACTGCAGGATCTCACCCGTCCGGGCCCGTAAGGACCGCGACAACCCTCCCGACCTTTCCGCTGGAAAGCCTCACCTTGATCCCGTGCGGGTGGAACGGACTGCTCGTCAGGATCTCCGCAACCGTCCCCTCTGTCACCGTGCCGGTCCGCTGGTCCTGCTTCTGCACGACTTTTACACGGACTCCCTGCCGGAGCGATGAGCGTTTCCGGGGATCGGGTGATGTGCCGGTTCCTGCGGGACCTGAAGGCTGCATCGGATCCTCTCTCACCGTTGTCCCTGTACAAGCTCGCTGACGGCGGTGATCAAAAGCTCGACCTCGTCTTTCGTCGAGTAGAGTGCGAGGCTCGCCCGGACTGTCCCCTCCGCGAGACCGAGCCGGTCCATGAGCGGCTGGCAGCAGTGGTGCCCGGACCGGACCATGATGTCCGCGTTATCGTCGAGGAACTGGGCAACCTCGTGCGGGTGGATCCCCTCAACCGCGAATGAAACGACACCGATCCTCTCCTCCGGGGAACGCGGGGCGTAGACCTTGACCCGGTCGATCGAAGACAGCCCGTCGATCAGCCGGGTAGCGAGCCCTTCCTCGTGCGCCCGGATCCGGTCCATGCCGATGGCAGTGAGGTAGTCCACGGCAACGCCGAGGCCTATCCCCCCGCTGATGTTCGGCGTCCCCGCTTCGTACTGCTGGTACCCGTCGGCCGGAGTAAAACCGGTACCGGTCACTGTCTCGACCATCCCCCCGCCGACAACGGGCGGGCTGAGGATAGGCTCCTTCATCCAGAGGACGCCGGTGCCCGTTGGACCGCACATCTTGTGGCCGGAGAACGCGGCAATGTCGCAGCCGATCGCAGCGAGATCGACCGGCATGTGCGGGACGGCCTGTGCGGCGTCGATGAGGAGAAGGGCACCATGGTCGTGGCAGAGCCGTGCAATCTTTTCGACCGGCGTGGTGACGCCGAGGACGTTCGAGGCGGACGTGACAGCGACCAGCCGGGCCGGCTCATCCAGCGCTGCTTTGAGGGCGTCAAGGTCGAGCGTGAAATCGGGACGGATCCCGACAACGGAGAGTTTCACGCCCCGTGAGGCGAGGTTCATCCACGGCAGAAGGTTGGAGTGGTGTTCGAGGATGGTGGTGATAACACGGTCGCCGGGCATCCAGTCCAGTCCCTGCGCGACCATGTTGATCGATTCGGTGGTGTTCTTGGTAAAGACGGTTATACCATCGGCTCCCCCGACAAAACGCGCCACCTTTTCGTGTGCATGCCAGTACCGCTGGGAAGCGATCCGGGTGAGCCGGTGGATGCCACGCCCGACGTTTGCCCGGTAATGGTGTTCGAACTCGACGACCGCCTGCACGACAGGCTCGGGGGAGAAACTTGTCGCGGCGCTGTCGAAGTAGATGAGGTCTGAGCAGATCGGGAAGTCCTTCCGGACATATTCGAGCGATCCCGCTGCTTCCGCCGCATGAGAAGATTCCATAATTCCTGCTGCTGTTCCTGCTGGTGCCGGTCTGTTGTCCGGCATTCTCTCTTGTCCTGCCATAGCATCACCGTCAGTCTCTGTTCTCTCTGCAGCCCGGGCGGGTGCTACCGGGGCAACGGAAAAATCCCCTCCCACCGCGATCCCGCGGGCGCCGCATAACTCCCGCATCTTTTTGGGGAGCGCCCGCCAGCGCCAGAGCCCCCACCGGGCAAATTCACCGGGAAGCCCCTTCCTCTCCGCCCATGTGTCGAGAAACGCATCCCAGCGCGCCGCATACTCCGGGTGGAGCCGTTTCAGCTCGTCATACTCGCTCTCCAGCATCGAGGGGCAGAGGTGGCAACCGATCCGCTCGATCCCACGGTCATAGAGCGGGTTGGTTGCAATTTTCTGCCACCAGAGATAGAGGAAGACCTCGAGCGCCCGCCAGTTCCGGATCGGGGAGAGGTTCAGCTGGAGGGGATTGTCCGGGTTCTGGCTTGTCTCATCGAGATCTGCCCGGTTCCACGACTCGTACCACCGGTTGCCCTGCACCGTGAGGCAGGGACCGATCTTCGCGAGATAGAGTTTGAGCGGGCGCAATTTCAGGAGCTTGCAGCACCAGCGGTTGTCCTTCCCCGGCGGGCCGGCTTTTACCACCGCCTGCCAGAAATCCGCGACCGGGGGAACGATGGTGACCCCCTGCGACCGGACGAACTCCACCGTCTCGGGAAATTCGAGCCCGGTATCGATAAAGAACGCATTCTTCACCCCCGCTTTCCGGGCGAGGTTGAGAACCGCTGTCGAGTCTTTTCCCCCGGAGAACGAGACGTTCACGGTCGGGCGGTCATTCAGATGGCGCCGGATCGTCCGGATGGCGGCGCGCTCGAGGTTTTTCAGGTGGAACCGGTTCCGCTCAACGGCTACCGCCCAGCCGGGGTCAGGCGGAGACAGGGGCGTTATGGACGCAACCTCTTTCACACGGATGAACCCGCGGGATACCGTCGCGGTGCCGGATTTGTTCCGGTACCGGACAATATACGTGCCGTCGGGGATAGTATCCCTGAGCGGGAATTTCTTGCCCCCAATCCTGCTCTTTGCGCCATCATGCCCGATCTGGGACTCGAGATCGACGACCCCGCGGTCAGCACGGGCAAGGACGAAGGGGAGGGCTTCCGGTGCAAGGTCGAACCGGAACCGACGGTCCACAGGGTCGAAGGTGAGCCAGCCGAACCGTCTCCCGTGGGCGATGACAAGGTCCGCCCGGTCGACACCACCGGTCTTGTTGAGAAGGAGGATCGAAGGTACCGGGACATCCCCGAACTGCTCCTTCACGAGCTCCCGTATGAGCGCCATGTCTGCGGCGAGCGCCGGCCGGACATCGTACGGGGGGAGGAGCGGGATCGGCCGCCCTTCCGCCCCGCAGCCGCAGCTCTTCGCGATGAGGGGGACATTGCACCGGTCGCACCAGTACAGTGTCTTTTTTACCGGCGGCTCACGCATCACACACACTGATGGGGCACGGGAGCAGATAAGAGAGACGTTTGGCGAGCATTCCCGCCCTGAACGGGAACGATTCCTGCCACGGGGGATACCTTCATGAGAGAATAGTTGCAATCTGAACTATTGGCAGATATTCCATGAGACCAGAAACCGATCCGGAGCCGGACCTCATCGACCATGCAGCGGACTCCCTCCTCTCCCTCATCCCGCTCTACCATTCGATAGTCTTCCGGCCCCCGCACATGATCACCGGCAGGAAGGCAGCGCAGTACCGGGTGCTCCGCCTCCTCGCGCACCACGGTGTCCGGCAGATATCGGAGATCGGCAGGCTGCTCTCCATCTCCAAGCCATCCATGACGGCGCTCATTGATGCCATGATCCGGGAGGGCCTGGTGGAACGGCAGGCGGACCCCGGTGACCGGCGCGTGGTCCTGATCCGGATCACCGGCAAGGGAAAAATCCGTCTCGCGACGAAAGATGCCCGCTTCAGGCAGGACGCGAAGGACCGCCTCGCACGGCTCAGCGATGACGACCTCAGGATCCTCCGCAACGCACTGCGGGATGTCAGATACCTCCTGGAGAAAACCGGGGATGATGAAAAACCATGAACAGCAGCGATCACCATCCCGCCGGTTCGCCCTTCCCCGCTCCCGCGACCGACACGTGTGCCATTACCAGCGGCGGGAGTATCATCCGGATCGACCACATCTCAAAGGTCTTTGCCGAACGGAACCGGACAGTTACCGCGGTTGATGACGTCACGTTCGACGTGAGGCGCGGGGAGATCTTCGGTCTCCTCGGGCCCAACGGGGCGGGGAAGAGCACGCTGATCCGTATCCTGACAACCCTGCTCGCCCCGACCTCGGGTACTGCCTGCGTCAATACCTACGATGTCGTCAGGGACCCCGAGAAGATCCGGGGGATCATCGGTGTATGCCCGCAGAACAGCACGCTGGATGTTGAACTGACGGCATACGACAACCTCGAGTTCTATGGAAAACTGGTCAACGTCGATGACAGCATCCTCCCTGCGCGGATTCAGGAGCTCCTCGAAATGACGGGGCTCTCCGACCGGGCGCTGATGCCGGTGGCGACCTTCTCGGGGGGGATGCGGCGGAAACTGGAGATCGTCCGGGCATTCATCCACCACCCCCTGATCCTCTTCCTCGACGAACCGACCATCGGGCTCGACCCGGAATCCCGCCGGGAGGTCTGGCAGCAGATCACCCGTTTAAACGATGAAAAGACGACGATCATCTTAACCACGCACTACATGGACGAAGCCGAGCGGCTCTGCAACCGTATCGCCTTCGTGGACAAGGGGAAACTCATCTCGCTCGACACGATGGACAATTTAAAACTCCTTATCCCGACGGGCGATATCATCGAGATCGGATCGGATAAGGATACCGGCCCGCTCGCGGAACTGATCGCTGCGTTGCCGGGGATCACGAGCGCCGAACAGAAGAAACAGAAACTCATCATTACTGCAAAGAACGGGAGCCGGGTGATCCCGGCTATCTTTTCAGTCTTTGAGAGGAGCGGGATTCCCGTGACCTCGATCTCTGTCCGGTCTCCCTCGCTCGAGGACGTCTTCATCTACCTGACCGGCCGGAAGCTCGACGAGGGGAACAACGAGGCGGCGCAGCAGAACGGGCACGGGAGGGTGAGATGATCCGCGGCGCGGTCGCGATCTTCCGTCGCGACTTCAAGAAGTTCATCAGCAACCCGTTCGTTATCGTATTCACCCTCGTCATGCCGATCATGTATCTCGTGGTCTTCGGGAACGCGATGGGCGGGACGATCACCCATATCCCGATTGGTGTTGTCCAGGAGACCCCTCCGTACAATGACACAGCGCTCTTTAAAAACGGCGTCGAAGAGCTTCGGCATTATTCGGCGAAGAAGGACGACCCCCGTCTCTTCGATGTCACCGTATATACGAGCGAGGTAAAAGCCAAACGGGCGCTGGAGAATGCACAGATCTCCGGTGTCGTTGTCTTTCCCGCGGAAGTCTCGTCCGACAACGCGATCCGGCTCTATGTCGACAGTTCGGATTATATGACCCCGACCCTGATCCAGGCGGGCGTCCTCGGATCGCTCCAGGCGATCCACGCGACAAGTTCTGTTCTCGTCAACAAAATCTACGGGGACATCACCTACATCCAGTTTTTCGGCGTCGGCGTCATCGTCATGGCAATCTTCATGACCACAATGATGGGTGGGGGGATCGCGCTCATCAAAGACCGGGAGATGGGGATCCACGAGGGATATCTGGTGACTCCGGTCAAGCGCACGAGCATCATCCTGGGGATGATCATGAGCGGGACCGTGCGGGCATTCCTCTCCGGTTTCATCATCTTCATGGTCGGCGTGCTGATCACCGGCGTGATGATCCAGAGCGCCGAGGACTTCTTCCTCGCCATCGTCGTCATCCTGATCGCGAGCGTGGGGGTAACCAGCCTCATGGTCTCGATCGCCTCCCGGTTCAACAACCAGCAGGAGTACGCCTCCACGACGGCATTCTTCAACCTCATCCTCTTCATGACGTCGGGAGCGTTCTACCCGACCATCGGGATGCCGGACTGGCTGCGGTGGATCACGGTCATCAATCCCGAGTGGTACTCCGTGCACGCCTTAAGGAGCATCATTCTCCGGGGGCAGGGGCTTTCGGTCATTATGCCCGACCTTACCGCCCTGCTTGTCTTTTCAATACTTGCGATCACGCTCGGTATTATGACCTACCGGCGCACTCTGGAATAGGAGGAATACCGGTGATGAGAGACAGGGAAACGGGAGTGTTTTTTTCAGGGGTACTGGGAGACAGGTCGGAAACCGCCGTGCGCAGGGGAAGATACCGGCGTCTGTCCGGCTTTTTCAGCATCGTCCGGGCCGGGTGCTGTATCCTCCTTGCGCTCTGCATCCTCCCCGGGATCTCTTCCGCCGCGATCCATACGACCCTCGGTTCTGATGTGCACCTCTCCGGCATCTCGTATGGGAGCAGCAATGTTTACCTCTTCGTCACCGGCCCGAACCTGCCAATGGAGGGCGCTGCCCCAAACAACATCGCGGCCGGAGGGGGAATGACCCGGGTCGGCGTGGATGTCGACGGCAGCTGGAGCTACGACTGGGACACGCATGCGATCCCGCTGGATGCCGGGTCCTATACCGTCTGGGTCGTCGATGCACCGGTCGGCCGTGCAGAACTTGCGGGGCATGACTATGCGACGATAACGGTGACATTCTCCCGCCCGTATGTCAGCGTCCCTGCGGCGGTCGTCCCCGGCTCGCTGGAGATCCATGCCATACCGGAAAATTCATCGGTCGTTGTCGGCGGTCAGTACCGGGGCATGACCCCCCTTACCCTGAGGGATCTCTCCCCTGGGCCTTACATCGTGACCATCTCGCACTTCAGCTACAAGCCTTCGACACGGTCGGTCACGGTCGAGGCCGGCAGCACAACGGTGATGAATGTAACCCTCGCGCCGCAGACCGGGGGATTGCGGATCGTTACCAGCCCGAATGCCGCCCGGATCCAGATCGATGGCAGGGACGCTGGCATATCCCCCCTTACCCTGCAGGACATTGCTGTCGGGAATCACACGGTCGTTGCTCATCAGGAGGGGTACCGGACCACGGAACAGGAAGTCTCCGTCCCTGCCGGACAGACCGTGAATATCTCCCTGACACTCCTCCCGTCGACACCTGCCCCATCTGCAACGCAGGCAGGCAATGCCGGAACAACGGTTCTCCTTGCGATAATGGCAGGTATCGCCGGCTGCGCGATCCTACGGAGGAAGTGACCCGGCGCTGCCGGCCAATGCCCGTACCGTTGGCTCTGACCCCCATCTCCTGCACGGGGCGACAGAGAAACCTTATGTTGGGGATGCGCCCAATACTGGTTCACGAGTGTTCGGGTGGCCCGGAATATGTCCACGATCCTGATTGTCGACGACGACCCTGATGTTGCGGAAGTATTCAAGATTTTCCTGGGAAGCGAAGGCCATACCACCGTTGCGGCGGAAGGCGGCATCCAGGCGCTCAAGCTGCTGCAGGTGATCCATCCCGACGTAATCCTGCTTGACCTCATGATGCAGCCCATGGACGGCTGGACGACCCTGAAATCCATCAAGAAAAACCCGCAGACGCAGGATATCCCGGTCATCATCATCACGGGAAAACCGCAGTTTGGCGACGAACGGGAGACGTACGCAGCCATGTACTACGAGTACATGCTCAAACCGATCCGAAAGCAGGACCTCTGCACAACCGTGACAAAAGCATTATCCGGCGCGTGCTGAAGTTCCCTTAGAAGCAGCATCTGTTTTTAAAAAAAAATCCGGCTCTCAGCGCCGGCATTACCGGAAGAAACGATCACGTTTAACCCGTCCGGGCCTGAACTCTATGGCATGAAACGATCGCTCGGTGCGGTGCCGGCCGTTTACCCGATGCCGGTCCTCGTCATCGGCACGTACGACCATGCCGGGAACCCTGACGCCATGGTCGCAGCGTGGGGCGGCATCTGCTCGTCGGACCCTCCCGCTGTCGCCGTGTCGGTCCGCCCGTCACACGCTACGTACCGCAACCTGATGGAGAAGCGGGAGTTTTCCGTCAGCATCCCGCCCGTTGAATACGTCGCCGAGACGGATCTCCTGGGTATCGTATCGGGGGATGAGGCCGACAAGTTCGCATTAACCGGCTTAACCCCCGTGCGTTCGACGCTCGTGGATGCCCCGTTCATCCGTGAGTTCCCGGTCGCGCTCGAATGTCGTATTATCAGCCGTACTGATTGCGGATCTCACGTCCAGTTCATCGGCCGGATCCTTGACGTAAAGGTCGACGAACGGGTCATCGGTCCTGATGGTACCCCTGATCTTGCCGCCATCCAGCCGCTCGGCTTCGATGCCCTGCGGAAGGAGTACTACGGTATGGGCGCGGTAGCCGGGAAAGCATACAGCGCAGGCAGGAAGTTTGTGAAATGAACCAGGCCCCCGAACCATCCGTCATCACCACCTCCCCTGCCCGTCCCCGGAATCCCCGGATCATACGGACCGTCCTCCCCTGTGTACTCGCGATCCTCAGCCTCCTTCTCTTTGTCCCGGCGGCGCTGGCCTGGACCGTCCAGGACATGACCGTGAACCCTGAGGGGGGGACGGTCGCTCCCGTATCGCTCGTTACCGTCAGCTGCATGGTCCGCTTCGATCCTGCGATGGAAGCGGACGGCCGGACCTTCGATGCCGGGCACACGCTTTTCATGACGACGGAGCTGGCCGGCGCGACATGGAGCGCAACGCTCGTCAACATCGGCAGGAACCGCGACCCGGTCACGACACCCCTCGGCGCAAGGACGGGTCCTGAGTACCGGATCGACGGAGGGACCCTGAGCTACGCGGACGCGGACCTCAACCTGATCGTGACAATCCGGGGTACGGCGCCGGATACCCGGGATCAGGAAAGAATCATTGTCAGTGTCCGTGAACTGGACGAAAACGGCATACCGGTGCCGGATAAAGGCGATACAGTGATGTATCTTGTCGCTGATCCGGCGACCGCTGCCACTACACTGATGACACCAGTGAAGACGTCAGGCGTAACAACCGCAACGACAGCCCCCCGCGAAACGACACGGGCCCCGGGTGGTGCCGTACATACGGCAACACCGACTGCCAGGCCGACGTATTCGCCCGGGCCGGATGCCATTACGGTTATCGCAATCCTTGCCCTCGCAGGATTCATGACATCCCTGTACGGGAGAAGGAGAGCTCCCTGAACGGTGGGTGCACAAAAGCTGCCTCATCGAAAAATACCCTTTCCCCAGCGGGGCGGGACACCCAGTCCTCCAGGAAGCCGGAATAATGGCGGGGAAAAAAGGGATCCTCCGGGCGTCAGGAGAAAAGCGGCTTCATGCACGAAACAGGACCATTCCCTTACGGAAAAATCCGTAAAAACACTGGTTCAGGATAAAGAAGAGGGGGTGCCGGGGTGCCCTCTCTCAGGCATTACGTCAATCGTTCTTACGAACCGTGAATGCTGCAGACAGTTTGCCGGTCAGGTCGCCGGGATTGGTGACCACAACGGCCCAGGACCCGACCTTGGCATCGTCCGGGATCTCGAAGGTTGCCGATATCTTCGTCGAGGAGGAGACCGTAACATCGCTGGCGTCGATATCATCCTCCCCGGACTTCGTGAGCGTGACTTCTGCATCATCTTCAAAGTTGGTTCCGGTGATCGACAGTACGACCTCTGATCCCTGGAGCCCATACGTCGGCGAGATCTTTGTTACCGTGGGGTTGGTCACTTCCGCTTCGTGTACGATGAAATAGTTGGTGAGTTCGCCCGACTTCCCATCGGGATTGGTGACAACGACGCTCCATGTGCCGACCGTCGCATCGGACGGGATATCGAAGGTGCAGGTCATCTGGGTAGAGGAGTCAACGGAGACATCATCTGACGTGACACTGTCCCCCGAGATCGTCAGCTTGCACGTCGCATCGTCCTTGAAGTTCGTTCCGGAAATCTCCACCTCAACCGTCTCCCCTGCTGTGCCTTCTTCAGGATCGATGCTCTTGATGCTGGGTTTCCCGACCGCCGTTGTTGCGGTTGTCGTCACTTTCGCGGTCGTGGCCTTGGTTGTCACCTTCGTCGTGGGAACAGGCGTCGGCGCCGAGGTCGGGATCGCGGAGACGGAGACGTGACCGACAACGCTGTACACCCTCTCCAGTTCCTCCTGATTGATGGTATTCGTCGCAGCGCTCGTCCGGTACCCCCAGGCCCCGTTTGTGTTCTTATGGATGACCGCACGCGTGTATGTGGCAGTGCCGGCATCGTACCCGAGGATCAGGTACCCCGTGGTCGAGCTGCCGGAGGTCACCTGCACGATATCCCCTTCCGAGAAGAGGGGACCGACCGCCCCTGTTTCAGTCGGGGTGGCTCCCGGCGAACCCTGATTGTTCGAACAGCCTGCAGCCATCATGCATACGACCAGAAGTATGCTGAATGCCAACAGGATTCTTGCTGGATGCTCCATAACCTACCGTTATTTAGCCCAAACTTTAAAATGCTGTTTATCATTCTCCGGATTCAGAAACCGGGAAAGGATGCGCAGGATTCCCGGCCCCGTGCGGGGTCGGAAAGGAACAACGGACCCTCCACAAGAACGAAAGGGTATGCCGAAATAAAAAAAGTTCAGGTCCCCGGGTATTTTTTTCCGGCAGAGAATGCCTTTGCGATCTCCTTTCCGCAGGCGAAGTAGGCCGCCTGCGAGTAGATGATAGGGCGGATCTTTGTATTGTCCGGCTTCCCGTCGGTCACGCAGGATCTGTCCGCATGGATCTCCACCACCTCACCTACGACAAGGAGGTGGCTCCCGCAATCGACGGTCTGAAAGAGCCTGCACTCGATGGCAACCGGGCACTCCCCCGCCATGGGAGCGGTCTTCAGCTTGCCATAGAACGAGGAAAAGACCTTCGACTTGTCCGTCTGGTTTCCCGAGACAAGCCCGCAATGGTCGGTTGCAACGACGTGATTCTCCGAGGGGATGCTGAGGGAAAAAGTCCCGTTTTCGATGATCCCTTTCAGGGTATGCCGGCTCTTGTTCAGCGCGACGCAGACCATCGGCGGCGCCATACAGGCGACGGTAGCCCACGCGGCAGTCATGTAGTTGGGTTTTCCGGAAACGTTTGCGCCGACGAGGACCGTTGGCATGACACTCATGTACGGCATTGGACCGAGCGTGACTTTCTCCATCTGTCTCACCTTGGGAGTGTTGGCGCTGCTTTCTTAAAAAAGAGGGGATGAAAGGGCTTCTGCAATATCCTTCGCAGCAGATGGATGAAAGAGGATTTATGAGGGAAAAAGCGTGAGGATTTGAAAAAAA
>JAKLEQ010000130.1 GCA_022711635.1 Methanoregula sp.
CGCAGCGAGATGGCCGATGATGAGGACCGGGCGTTTTGCCCGTTTGATCATTGCGTCAGCAACCTCGGGTTTGGTGATAACCGAAGCTTTTTTCGGTCCGCCAACCTCGGCAGTCTGCCAGGCATCGGCAGCCGGCATCGTTCAGGCCTCCTTTCTTTTCTTGACCTGCGCCATAAGCATGCTGGGATCGGGAATAACGGTCTCTTTCCAGTCATTCTTTTTCAGGATCTCCTGGATCTCCTTCTTCATGGTGATCGGGATATCAGCAGTTGTGCGGACAAAGAGCGGGATATCGGTAGGGATCGACCCGAAGTATCTCTTGTGGAGATCGATGTAATGGGTGAGCTTGATGGCGCGTCCCTTGCTGGTATCGTTGGGCCGCATGCAGAGTTTTGCCACCATGACCATCGCCTCCTCCTTAGTCTCGGCAGCAACAAAGAGGTGTTCGGGAACAGGGCCGGCATAGACTTTCTCCCCGGTCCTGCGGTCATTGACATACCAGTCCCCGGTCCGGTCTGCCCTGCCCAGCAGCATCCTCCGGTATTTTGTCCCATGCGGCCCGACGACAACGGGGATTCCGAGACGCCAGAATCCGCTGGCGATTGCGGCGGCTTTCTGGGACATCGCCCCCCATGCCACGCCGACAGCCCCTACCCGGTTATACACGTAATCCGCGATCTCCGCGTAGTTGCCCCGGAGGTTGCGCCGGGCAAAGATGCTCGCGATCTTGATCGCCGCTCCCGCGATATGGGCGTTTGCCACACAGGAACCGACATTGACGATCCCGCCCGCATCGAATGCGCCGGAACTGATCTCGTACGGGCTCTTTCCCTCCCCGTTCCGGTGCATGCCGGCCGACATTGCCGTACACCCGGAAGTGCACACAATATACCTCCGCTGGGAAAACTCCGTGCACATCTCGGCGACCTCTTTGCCTCCTTTCGGGTAATTCGAACAGCCGACGAACGCTACGATGCCCGGGATTTCCCCGAGAACGATCGGACCGCCGACATTCCGGATCTCGAGATCCTGGATTGCCCCCCTTCCCGACCTCATGAAGAACCTCTCCGACCGGATCTGTTCGGTGGCAGCGGAGACGATCAGCGTATGGATGGGGATCTTCTGGGGACATGCCTGCTCGCAGCGTGCACACCCGACGCATTCATCGTACATTCCGGCGATCATATCTGCCTTGCCTTTTCCTGCAGCCTTCATCGCTTCCGGAATATGCAGGTCATTGGGGCAGGCTCTCCGGCACATCTTGCACTGGGTGCAGGTCTTTGCCAGCTCGGTAATCTCCTTGAGATCAGTAAGCACCCGGAGTTTCTTACGTGCAGGAGCTACCAGTCGGACGGATTTTACTGCGACCTCCCCGACCTTGTCAGGGTCCAGGATCAGGACGCCGGGAACCGTCCCGCTTGCGAGATCGGCAACGATCTCACCGGCAGGATCCTGGGTCCGGTCCTCGAGCCCGAGACAGTTCTTCTCCGATGTTGCGATCACCGGAATCCCGATCCGCGTTGCTTCGGGCAGGACATCGGTCCTGACGCATTGTTCATCCACGACGATGAGATCGGGGATGCCGCTCCTGATGTACCGCAGCTGCCAGGACATGGGACCGATGATCTTCGCACCGGGAGAGTATCTCGTGACATCAATTGCCGTGCAACAGATCCCGGTTACTTCAACCTCGCCGGTAAGGCGTTTCTCTTTCAGGTAATCGATGATGGCAACCGACGGTGGCACGTTATGGCCGATGACGAGAATGACGGGTTTCTTGGTGTCAACCGTCCCCATCCCGAGTTCTACAAGCGGAGCATCCGGGTCGGCTTTCGGAAATTTAAACACCGATACCTGCGCGATATCAGCGACTTCCATACCAACCTGATCGATCATGCCCGCGTGCAGCACCTTCGACTCAAAGTCAAGGTTGTCGCTCTCTTGGCCGGTGTGTGCTGCCGAAAGGAGCTGGGTGATCTGGTTCTCAAGATAGTCGAGGACCGTTTCCAGGTCCCCAAGTTTCTCCGGTTTAATCCCGCAGACGAGCCGGATCACCGGCGCCTCCACCTCGACCGAATGCCCCCCGACATCCAGGGGATGGTCCGCCCCGAACTTCCGGATCGCGTGCGAGACGAGATCCCGGGCATGGCTCGTATGAGTAGCAGCACCAACACATGCAGCGAGGAGGACGATCCGCGACTGCTGGGCTGCCATGTTGATCCCGCAGGCTCCGCGTTTGTTCCCGGTCAGGTCGCACTTGCCGTACGTACAGAGACAGCAGAGATCGCAGAACGGAAGATAAAACGGCGGGTACCGCGTAAGGAGGGTCCTGTCCCATGCCCGCAGTGCTGTCACGGAAGGATACGGCGTCGGACCTTCCGGCTCTTTCCATGATTCTGCCGAGATCTTTCCAATCGAGAGTTCGAGATCCCTGATATTGCCGAGATCTGACTGCAGTTCTCCAATCCGGACATTGATATTTTTCTTCCTCAACCAACCCACAACCGGACTTCAAACCTTACGTTTGACAAGGAGCAGTCATAAGGTTATCCAAAGGAGACTCTTTTTAAAAGAGAGATCACGGCTGGGGCCCTTCCCGGACATATCCTGCACGTTCCAGAATCCGTACCACCGAACGATATGCAGGATTGTCGGAAGGAATATCGAGGAGCGAGCTTCCTGAGATCACCCTGTCCTGGATCTGCTGATCGAATATAATTTTGCCAAGATATTCCTGACCGGTCTCCTGCATGGCGGTCTCCTCCAGGTTTTCGGGAAACAGGCATCCCCCAACCAGGAAGAACCGCCGGAAACCAATCCCGACTTCGCGGATGATCCGGACCGCCCTCCTGACATGCTGGAGCGATTTATGCGAGGGGCCCATGATATCTAAAATGTCATCGACATCGGAGGCTATCTTCCGGTTAAGATGTTCGACCCCGGCAGGAGAATCGATCAGGACGAACCGGTAGTTCCTTTTCATTGATGACAGAGCCTGCTTCAGTGCAGAGTCCGGCAGGCAGTAACAGCCTTCAATCCACTTGGTTCCTACTGCAATGAGATCGAACGACTGCCCTTCATACAACCCCTGCTGCCAGATGGTATTCTCAATGCGCTCTGCAGGGGGGATCCCGATCGTCGTCCCGCCTTTTTTGATGAACGTATCGGTCACAAGATCGGAGATGGTACGGATCCCCTCATGCTCAAGGTCGATCCCCACCATCTCTGCGAGGTTCTGGTCGGGATCTGCGTCAACGAGGAGTATCGGGGTTGATCCGGCTTCGATAAAATATTTCGCCATGAGGGCAACGAAGCTTGTCTTGCCGGTCCCGCCGCGTCCGATCGTCACCAGGGTCTTCATGGGAGATCCGGTCCCCGTTCCTTCATTCTCTTCCGGCCGGTACTGCTGAGAATTTCCCCTGCCATCTCGTCTATGCGGCACAATGCGGG
>JAKLEQ010000131.1 GCA_022711635.1 Methanoregula sp.
TCCAGCACACCCTCCGCAGTCGTCTGGCCGACAACGACGGACTGGTTGAGAAGGATCGCGAGGAAGAAGAACGCAAGGCTGATTAAAAACCCCATCAGCACGATCCACTGGGCTTCATCGTTCAGCCGCGCCATATGAGCACCTCCACGAGGACTTCCTGCCACCGCCGATCCAGGATATTGTTATTCGCCGGAGCCGGGATCACCGACGGATAGTCCGTGGGGCCGGTGATCGTGTTATCAATCAACACCCAGCGGGTCACCCGGACGGCATGGTCACCGGGGGAAATGTCGTGGGTCTTGCTGAACTCGTAGCTACCGGTCGGTGTCGTCGCATTCCGGTAATAGACGGTGGCAGAATACTGGATATGGTCGGCTCTGCCATTGGTCATGCTGTTTGCGTAGGAGAGGAACATGGTGTTGAACAATTCGGGACCTTTACGGTAATCCCCCGGCGGGTTGGAAAAAGCCGAATAGTTGTTTTTGATCATCTGCTGCAGGTTGCTCGTATTGTTCCTGTTCTCGAGAGTAGAATTCGGCGTGTCCATCATGGCGAGTACGTCGGTGCCAAGCTGCTCGAGCTGCATGTCGCTGATGTGGGTGTCGCCCGGGGTATACATGGTCGTTGTCCCGAGAACGATCCATACGGTAACGATCATGATGAGCGCTGCGGCAATTCCCTCAATGGTATAGAGCTGCCCGGCTGCATGGTCTACCATACCGCCACCTCAAGGATTGCAGGCTCAAGAACGGGTTCACGGACCCACGGGGAGCCATAATCGTACCGGAAGAGGTTGTTGCCATAGGTCGAATTGATGCAATATCCGTCGTCATATGTCAAATTTGTCGTGTTCCACAACCCAAAGGTGAAGTTGACAAAAACCCGCGATGCTGTGGTCGTTTTGCCCTCAGCAGCAAAAAAAGTGGAATTGAAGACGATCGAGACGTTTTCCTGGACAATGACCGGAGAGCTCAGCCTCGGGATCACCGGCGTCGAGCTCCCGTCGATATAGACCTCATGGCCAAACGGCGGAATTGCGACGAGGGGTTCTGACGGATTCAGCCGGGTGAGGTTCACATCGAGCAGATGGACTTTCAGGTTGCTTGATCCCACCGGCTTTTCCGTCCCGCCATCAAAATAATCAAGGTTCGACTGGTTCCGGTACACCCAGCTGATGTTCGTGACATTGATTGCAGTAGACTCATGCCGCGGATTGATCTGGTACGCAAGGTTCTGCTCCTTGAAGAGGAGATCGGTAATGTTCATCTCCGGCGAGAACATGTGTTTAGGGGAGATACCTTTCGACATGAATGCGTACGCAGGGACCTGTGAGTCGCTCATCTGCTTGACCTTGGCGACCCGGCGGATATACCCGTACGCCCCGCTCGGCCGGACGTCCCCCACCGACTGGTAGTATGTCCCGTTCGTCAGCACCGAGATGTTGAACCGGTACGGCATATCACCGAAGATTATCTTGTCCTGGTAAGATTCCGGGTAGGTAAACGCGGTCGAGCAGAACGACCGGTTCATCTTGACGGCGGACAAGACCCCCGGGTTCTCCTTGGATATCGCCCACCCGATCCGCCTGACCTCCTCGGGGACCCGGGCATCATCGATGACCTCCCAGTCCGATGTCCCGTCAACCTGCCATCCGGGATCTTCCGTGAGGATAACCCCGGTCCGGTACGCAACCGCGTCGTAATCGATCTGGGTGCTCCGCACATTGACAAAGAGGCCCGGGATCATGGTCGCGACCCAGATGAACGCGATCATGAAGATGGTAAAACCCGCAAGAAAGTCGATCGAGAGGTATGCGTGATCATTCTTCATGGGCCGGTATCAGTGCTCCCGTAAGAGAATCGAATGCATAGCTCTTCGTTCCCGCCCCTTCCCGTACGAGGATACGGGCGGTGTTCGCCGTGATCTCGATCTCGCGGCCTGCGATTGAGGGGGACGCCAGCACGTCGTGGTTCTCGGCAAAGATGCTGCTCACATTGTAGAGGGTGCCGGTATCGATCTTCTGCGCGGGGAACCGGTCGGCTGCCGGGACCAGCTCCCAGCCCTGTGCGTCATACACGAGGAAGAAAACGCCGGTGGCGTTCTTAATCCCGTAGATCCACGTCGCCGCATTCCCCTCCGGATCCACGTTCTTTCCCGCGATATAGTAAATATCCTTCTCAACGCTCCCGTTCTGCTGCTCGAGCGGGTAGAGTGCAGCCAGTTCGCTGACTTCGGAGAGGCTGAACCGGGCAGGATCCGAAGGGATTCGCGGTATAAATCCCAGGTCGACCGGTTGCCGGACCGGTTTCGCGGTGACCGTTTTCGCCGGCACGGGTGCCGTACCTGCCATGGCAAGATATGCGACCACGACCAGCCAGACAATAAAGAGCGCGGCAAGAATTCCGATGATTGCAGACCTTCGCATAATCTTCCTTAAAGGTGAATGGGTGTGAAACGGATATAAATATTGGTGAATTTTTTATTTTTATCCCCCATGCACCGCTCCCCGGATTGGAAAAAAATATGTAAAGGAGCAGGGAATTACGGCACGATCTTGGCGATCGGTATCTCGAGGATATCCTCTGCCCCGCATCCCTTGAGCCTCGGGATCAGCTGGTTGACCGCGCTCTTGGGCACGACCGTCTGGATGCTGTAATACTCGATCCCGTGCAGCCGGGAGACGGTCGGTTTCTTCATCGCGGGCAGCGCGGCGATGATCTTCTCCATGGACGCTGACGGGACGTTCATCGTTAAAAGGACCTTGTTTCGCGCTGCGATGACCCCGAAGAGGAGCGTCGTGATCTCGTCGATCTCCCTGCGCTTCTGCGGGTCCGCATAGCTCGACCTGTTGGCGATGATAACCGTATAGGACTCCATGATCTGCCCGATGATCTTCAGGCCGTTCTTCCGGAGCGTTGTCCCCGTCTCCGTCAGGTCGACAACGACATCCATGAGGTCCGGGACCTTCGCTTCCGATGCACCGTACGAGGGGAAGAGCTGGACCGGGATCTTCTGTTCCTCGAAGAACCGGCGCGTGAGGGAGGGATATTCTGTCGTAACCCTGCTGCCGGGGCGGATCATGGCAACGGAATCGACCGGTTCGTCGCGGTGGACCGCGATCACGATCCTGACATTTCCCTCCCCGGTCTTGCTGTAGGTGAGCTGCGCGACCTCGACGACATCGGACCCGGTCTCTTTGACCCAGTCGAGGCCGGAGATGCCGATGTCGAAGTACCCCTTCTCGACATACGTCGGGATCTCCTGCGGGCGCAGGATCTTGACCTTGCCGATGCGCGGGTCGTCAAT
>JAKLEQ010000132.1 GCA_022711635.1 Methanoregula sp.
CCTTCATTGACATCCTCATTATTTCTGAAGTGGCCGGGTACCAGAAACCGGACCGGAGGATATTTGAGAACGCTCTTGCGGTTGCCGGGTCCGATCCGGCGCGTGCGGTCTATATCGGTGACTCCTGGGCAGTGGATATCGTCCCCGCGACAGCGTGTGGCATGAAGGCGGTCTGGCTGAGCCGGTACGGGCAGTCATGCCCCGATCCCTCCCTTGCCCGGGTGATAACAACGTACCTGGGTTTTGATCTTCGGGAACTGTCTGGTTAACCGTGACACTACCAGAATCTTTTCCGGAAGGGGGATTCCTGTAAATACGATCGCTCCGGATCGTGCTCCTGAAAAGAGAAGGCCAGGGCCGAGATTCGAACCCGGGTCGGAGGATCCACAGTCCTCTAGGATAACCAACTACCCCACCCTGGCAGGATTCCCTTTTACATTGGTACTGGTCGCACTTTAAGGTATCCTCTCATAATGCAGGGGATTTTACGCCGGGGGTTGTCGATTCTTCCGCGCCCGGCGTATTGTCCAGGCCTGCCGGATTGCCGGGACGGTTTTTAAAATCCAGAAAAATAAGAAAAGTCAAATCTTCACCTGTGCGAGAGCATCATACGTCATCTTCCGGAAGACCGCCGGATCCAGAGTCGCATACTGCTCTTTGGCTTTTACAGCGTCCGGCGATGCCCCGCCGGCAGCCGCATCGAGACGGTCGAGCGTTGCTTTCGCTGCGTCCAGGATCCAGAGCTCCCGGGTCTCCTTATCGACGATGGTGATGGATTCGACACGGACAGAGACAAGGTATGCCCCGTCCGGGGTCTGGTAAAGACTCGGTTTTCCGATGACTGCAACAAAGGCAGGCGTCTCGATCCGGGCAAGCTGCTGCATCGCTTCGGGCTGGTAGCTCCCCGCCATCACGAAGAACGTGCCGGTCGGATCGACAACGCGCCCACGATAGAAGATGTTCTGGTCGCCCTGCCGCTGCTTCTCGGTAAGCGTGCCAACGACAAAGACCCGGTTGCACCGCTCACCGGTGGGGAGGAGGACAAACGTGGGGCTCTTCTCGTCGTCGCCTTCCCGGAACTGGTACCGGCATTCCCGGAGTTCGGAAGCAAAGATACGGCGCGCTGGCTCCCGCTCGAAACTCCCGCTGTCCCTTCGTCCGCCCTGCTGGCCTGCCCCGCCGCCGCTCATGCTGCACCCCCGGCGCGATTGAGGAGCGCTGCATGTTCCCCGTTCTCCATCTTCATCCATTCGCAGGAACGGGCGAGCAGCCGGTTATCGATCTCCCGGCCCCGGCAAAGGACATACCGGCCGAGAACCTTATCCCTCATCTGGAGGAAGACCTCGTCCATACCGAGCGGATTATTCTCGGCGATCTGGATTGCAGCATCAAGGGTGATTCCGGTCAGTGCTTCCACGGCATCCCGCTGGAGGAGAGTGTTATATGTCCTCTTTCCATCGTCCAGCCAACCCTTTATCCGGAGGTCGTACACGAACTTTGGCTGAATCTCGTGGACCGGGCAGTAGTTCTGGCGCGAAAGGGCACGGTTGCATCCCTCCACCGGACAACGTTTGATGAGCCCGGAGCCGGGTGCAATGTGCACGAATACGCCCCGGGCCTCGACATCCCCTCCGGAAACGGCAATGTCCCCGTCTTCCTTCATGGCGGTAGCCGTGCTCAGGTTGAGCGAGAGCCGGCCGTTGAATTCGTCGACAGAAGCATACCAGATCGTGTAAACGGACCCGACCTCAAGCTTCTCTTTCCCGGCCTCCTTCCAGATCACGAACTTGATCGTTCCGGATTCATCGCCGAGAACTCCCGACTGCAGCATCCGGTCATGGCTCGGCTCCCACTCCTGCAGGACTTTTGCCCGGACACTCCCGATGCCGGGCTTCAGGTCGCTGACCCTGATAACGGCGGGCGAGAGTGCCCGGTCTTCAAGAACCGGCTTGATGGTTGTGCCGGAGTGGACCTTCAGGTTGGGAATTCCCTTGAACTCGTCAACAACCGCGGATTCGATCCGGTACCATCCTCCCTCACTCATCTTCGGGGCATTGGCCTTCGCCCACACGACGAACCGGATCGCACCGGTGGTGTCCGCGATGATCCCGCTCTGGGCGATCGCGGGTGACGGTGGGGAGAGGAGGGAGACGACCTTCCCCTCAAAAGTGACCCAGTCGCCGGGTGCCATCGCGGCGACCGGTTTCTCCTCCCGCGCTCCCGTTCCGCCGGCACTGCCGCCGGTCCCTGCAACGGGGATATTGAGCTCTTTTGCGAGCTCGTTGGTGACACTGCGTTCCGCCTCTGAAGGCTGGACGCCGAACTCTTCAACCAGGCGTTTTAACTTGGTCTCGATCTTCTTCCTGTCGATCGCGGACGCATCCTGACCTTTCTGAACCATTTTCCTGGAGATTCTTTCTGCTGTCTCGGAAAAATCCATGCTCATACATCTCCGGCTAAGATTCGGATCTCATCATGCCTATATATTGTGAAGCATGCACAGTGAAAGTGAAATGGTCCGATGGTCAGGTTTAAGTCAGGACAGGAAGACTATCTGAGGTATGGCAGAATTGACAGCAGACAGCACGATCTACGATCTCTTAAAGGCAAAGCCCGATGCATCCGAGGCGCTCTTCAAGTTCGGCATGGGGTGTGTCGGGTGCGCAATCGCACGCGGCGAGACCATCCGCGAGGCGGCAGAGGCTCACGGGATCCCGCTCCCCGAACTTTTAAAGGCCCTCGGCATCAGGGAGAACTAGACTTTTTCTGTTCCTGCCTGGCAGGAACCTTGGAAAAATAATCCCTTTTTAAAAAAAGCGTTCGTCCACCAGATTGGCGGGGGGATCAGCGCGGTCCGGAGCATACGGCGTTCTTCTCAACACGTTTCAGTTCGGCGAGCGGTGCTTCCGGGTTTTTTTTCAGGTACTCCGTGACTGCCGGTTCGTGGATGAACCTGCAGGCTGCACAGTTCCAGACCCTGCCGCCATTCGAACTCTCAGACCACTGGCCAAGTGATTCATCACCGCAGGGGTAGAGCGGGCAGTAGCAGAAATCGCACCGCTGATCTTCGAAATGGCACGGGTAATACGGGCAGTTCTCCGGCGTCCATTCCACCCAATGTTCGCCTTTGAAACGGGAGAAGATGAAGAACGCAGGGCGATCCTGTGCTGGCCCGCGTGACCTCCCAATCGCCAGCGGGACCCCGAACCGGATCGCGGCCCGGATCCTGGTCCCGGCCGGACTCCCGTCCCCTGCACCGGTATGGACAACAGCCCCTTCGG
>JAKLEQ010000133.1 GCA_022711635.1 Methanoregula sp.
CTCAAGCAGGTACCAGTTGCCGGTATACCCGACAAAGTCCGAGGGTGCGATCATCATCGAGGCAGAGCGTGAACCGAGGTCGAGTGTCCTTGACGGTGCGGTATTGTAGATGTTTGCTGCAGATGCCCACCAGCCGATCTGCGTCAGGTGTGGCGTACCGGTCAAATTCGCCTGGTCCACGTAGGCCCCGCAGGCCTGTCCGTAATACGCACCGTTCAGGGCCTGGGTAACATCAAGTCCCTCTTCGCCTAAAAAGACCGTGTTTCCCTGGATAATGGTGCTGATCGGGGCAGCAGCCATCACCCCTGCCGGGAGGAGGAGGACCGCCAGCACCAGCCATATCTTTCCCATGCTGTTCATCATAAGGAACCATGACATTTCCCGATATATATACTTGTTAAGAGCCGCTCCGGGGAAGTCATTTCTTTCCTCAACAACGCCCCGGTACGATCATCACTCAGAAGGTTTTTTTTGATACTCCATAAGAAAAGAGGCCAATCCTGTCGCAAAGCGCCCCGCCCCCAGCCAGGGAACACCCCGGTGCATGGAATGCCCGGCATTTATCAGGATTCGCGGGTTATGCGATCGAAGTTTTCGAAAACCCGGCTGCCTTCGAAGGTATGGCTGACCTCCGGGTGCCACTGGAGGCCGTAGAAGTGACGGTCGGGCATTGCAATTGCTTCCGCGCCGCAGATGCCGGAGCGGGCAAGGAGGACGAATCCGTCCGGGACCCTTGTGACTTCATCCGCATGGGAAGCCCAGACATTCACGGTGTCCGGGTATCCTTTGAGGATCTCGTCCTGTTCACAGATCTCGACTTCAACCGGGCCGTACCCGCCGCTGTGCCCGGGATGCACGCTTCCCCCGAATTTTGTCGCCATGATATGGAGGCCGAGGCAGATCCCGAGCACGGGAAGACCGAGGTCCAGGTACCCGGCACAGTTGCCGGCCCGCTCGAGCGCGGGTCCTCCCCCGAGGATAATCCCGCGGCACTCCTCCCCGACCCGGGCTGCGGGAGTGGAGTTGGGGAGCATAATAACCTCGATGTCCAGGTCCCGCAGTGCCCGGTGGATGAGGTGGTTGAACTGCCCGAAGTTGTTGATCACACAGATGGGAAGCATGGGTACCTCAGGTTTTGTGCGCCAGGCTATAAGATTGTTCAAGCGGATGCGGAAACAGCAGAGAGAATCGCTTCACGGATCCGGTCCGGTGCATATCCCATGAGGTTTGCAAGATACATCGCGCCCCCGGCACCCATCCCTTCCTTGACCTCCCCGATGCAGTACCGGGCGAGCCCGGCATGGCCGAGATCCTGGAAGCCGGGGTCCACGTACGTGACACGGACACCGATCTTCCCCGCAAGCGCCTGCACGTTCGCGGTCGGGTCATCCCGTACATAGGACGTAGTCACGACCGGGTGGAGGGGCTGGCCCAGCGCTTTGATGAGTGCACTGACTGCCAGCATCTGCGTGCCCCCGGCAAAGACGAGGGTGCCGGTGTAGGTCTTTGCGATACCGGCAGCCACCGGCATCATGGGATCGCCCAGGGAACGGACAAGGTCGAGCGGATCCTGTGAGCTGCCCGCTTCCACCCGCTCGAGAACCCGCCGGCAGATCTCCTCCTTTATCGTAACGGGATTGTCTGCAAAACTGCTGCTCACCGAGGCGTCGTACCCCAGCGCCCGGAGGAGGCAGAGCGCGGTCGTTGTCCCGCCGGGAACGCATTCGCCGAGAACAAGGAGGTCACAGCAGCCGGAGAGGAAAAATCCCATCCGTTCACCCTGGGAAAACAGGCGGGCTGCCCCGGGCAGGGCATCCCCGTTCCGCGGGTCACCGGCCACCTCCCCGTAGGCATCAAGGCAGGGGATTACCGGGGTGTGGCGGAGTCCGGCGTTGATGAAGAGTGGTTTCAGACCGGTCAGCACCATCATCGCCCGCGTGATCGTTGCGGGGGTAGGACAGCCGGTCGGCGTGTTCGGGCTGAACGGGTGGCTCGTGATCACGCCGTTCGTTATCAGTTCCGCGTCAAGGTTTGGGGTCAGGAGCGTCTTTTCCGGGCCGGGGCCGGCTCCGGAAACGCCCGGCACCGTAGAAAGAAGGGTGTTTGCGAGGATGCCGGCAAAGAGGGGCGATGTAAAAGCGAAGTCCGGTTTTTCCGACAGAAACTCCATAGGTATCAGCGCATACAATCTATGGCGCGTGTCCAGTTTGAATATATCGATCGTTTACCGGGAAAAAACCTGCGGAATGGCGGATAATGCAAGGATTTCTGCCGGAGCTGCTTTTCGCTTTGCAGAACCCTTTTTCCTTCAGGATCCCTTTCTGGAGACCGGATCTTCCCCTTGTCCGGCCCTGGCACTGGTGGCTGCGGGAGCGCCGTGTGACCGCTCCGCATTCCGGCCCAGGAACATCCGCAATTTCTCTCTGCCTGTCCTACGGTAACCTCGCGATGGGGGCGCCAGAGCGGCATGTGCAGCACCCCCGGACGCGTCCAGGGTTTTTGCACGGGTTCTTTCGGGCTGTTTTTTTTAGAAACGGTATAATACTGCCCTGCACCCAACACTGGGTACATGTTTGAGATCGAGAGGCGGCTTGCTGACCGGGGTATCACGATCGATGATATGGTCACCGCTGCCATGGGGCTCTATGTCTCCCACGGCATGCCCGACGGGCAGGCGGCAGTTGAGATCAAAAAGAAGATCCGTAAGTATCTTGACGATCCCAATGTTGCCTCGCTCCTCCTGGGGGCGATCCTGCTCGAGGACGAGCTCTTTACCAGGCGGAAAGATTCGGAGATAGCAGACGACCCGGTCTTTCTTCTGAGCGATGAGATCCTCGGGATGGCGATCGCCGAATGCATCGGCGGGACCTATGCCCGCTTCGAGTTCACGCGGTATGACCAGAAGAAGCCCGGCATCCTTGCCCGCCTCGGACCGTTCCTGGACGATGCGGTTGCAGGCCTGATTGCCGGCTGCACCTCGCGCCTGTACAGCGAATGCCTATGAACGCCCTCATTTCCCTCCTGCAGTTCACCACCATCCTCCCGCTCGGCAAACCGCAGGATTTTCTGGCGTTCGCCCGCCACTCCTGGATCTATCCGCTCGCAGGGTATGTCATCGGGTGCCTTGCAGCTGCTCCCGTTCTTTTTATTGCA
>JAKLEQ010000134.1 GCA_022711635.1 Methanoregula sp.
CCATCAACACGATCCTCGGGCGCGGGAGGAGCGCGGTTGCCGGCATCGCACTCTCCCATGACCTCATCTCCTCGGTCTTCAAGACCGATGCGGCCTCGTTCTTCGAGGTCAACTACCGGAAGAACCTTGTCGGCTCCGCACGTGCCGGCGCGCTCGGCTACAATGCCCATGCCGCAAACATCGTCGCTGCGATGTTCATCGCCTGCGGGCAGGATGCTGCGCACGCAATCGACGGGAGCACCTGCATCACCACCGTCGACCCGACCCCGACAGGGGTCTACGTCTCGGTGACGCTCCCCTCCCTGCCGGTCGGCACTGTCGGGGGAGGCACCGGGGTCGACACCCAGCAGGAATGCTTACGGCTCCTGGGCGTTGCCGGCGGCGGCAACCCGCCGGGGACCAATGCGAAGCGGCTCGCCGAGATCATCGCATGCGGGGTGCTTGCCGGTGAACTCTCGCTCCTCGGCGCCCTCGCCGCCCAGCACCTTGCCCGTGCCCACCAGCAGCTCGGGAGAGGGTAATCACTTTTTTCGATAATTCTTTGAATCAGAACCTGATTTCTCCGGGTAATACGAGAGGGTCCGCCCGGCACGACGCCTTCGAAGCCTGATGGCTTCTCGGTTTCGCGGTATGATGACCGCTCAACATCCGAAGCCTGACGCTGTCTCGAATCCGTCATCGCTGATACGGTAGCGGATACTCGCCATGTCGCGCGGTGCGCAGATTGGTGAAAGGAAAATGAAAAAAATTATGGGGGTCAAGGGGTACTCCCCGTGGACTCCAGGAAGAACATATCAAGGTTCTTCGAGTGGTTCCCCCTTTGAAGTACCGGAGAGACCCGTGTGAGAGAAGACGGTTTGAAGCCCCCCTCTTGCGCCACGGATCGAAGAAATTCGTTCTTCTCCTGATTCGGGTCTGGTGACCCTCATCACAGTCCCCCCATTGGGGGATGGGGCGCAGTGCGATAGGACGGAACTGGTTATTGGCAATACGTCGTTATCGCAATCTGGGGGGCGCCCTAACGGCGGGGGGCGAACCGAAGGTAAAGCCCCCTGGAGTGTCGAAAAAAATGCTGTCAGGGTATCATCAAAAAATTTCAGGGTTAGATCGATAATTTACCCGAATATTTCACTGGTACCACTCTTCTTCGTAAACAGTTCATCGGAGTTTATTGCAGATTGAGATATCTCATCCCCTGGATCCGACCATTGTCCGACCAGAATATACCCATGGACAGGATCCTCTCATTGCTGGAAAAACCGCACCGGCACTACTCCCTAGAACCGGAACCACTTCATCATCACGACGGCGTCCTCGCTGTTTGAATAATAGCCGGCGATCCGGAAGACTTCCCGGTACCCGAGCTTCCGGTAAAATTTCTGCGCGGGGGTGTTCGAGAGCCGGACCTCGAGCTGGACGGCGCTCGCAAGCTCGAAGGCGAACTGGTGCTCGGCTCTCTGCACGAGCAGCCGGCCAATCCCGCGGTGCTGGAAGGCGGGGTCGACCCCGAAGTTGCAGAGGTGACCGTAGACGTTCTCACCGGTATCTTCGAGTGCGCCGACGATGAATCCGGCGATGGCGCCCTCAAAGGTCGCGACGAAGTATGTCGTGGGGAAATACGTCAGGGCTTCGAGAAAGACCGCCTGTTCCCACGGATCGACAAAGAGCTGCCGCTCGATGGCAAAGATCGCCGGAATATCGGACGGCATCGCCCGCCGCACCTGGACCGGCTGGTACGATGTCATGTCACCGGAGCGGATCACGTTCTCTCTCATCCCCGAATTTTTCACCTTCAGGGTGGAGCGGACGACCAGATATGGTTTGTGCACGGGGCAGGGGGGCAGCCATAGGAGAAGCGAAGAGATCAGACTAATAGGGTGCAGCGCGAAACCCTAAGAGCGCGATACGATGGTGTCGGACGGGAGCGGTGGTGTATGGTAGCAGTGTACCCCTTTTCCGCAGTGCGCCCGAAGGGAGAGGCGGCACAGGAGATAGCGGCAGTGCCGTACGATGTTGTGACGGCGGATGAGGCCCGGGCGATCATTGCGAAAGACCCGCAGAGTTTCCTGCGCGTCAGCCGTTCCGATGCGGAGCTCCCCGGCATGCCGGCAAACGACGAGCGTGTGTACCGGAGGGCAGCAGATAACTTCCGCGCACTCATGGAACGCGGGTGCATGGAGAAGGATCCTTCCCCGACGCTGTACCTTTACCGGGTCCAGCAGGACCGCGAGATATTTCTCGGCATTGCGTGCTGCCTTGATGTGGAAGACTACCGCACCCGCCGGATCCGGCGGCATGAACAGACGCGGTACGATAAAGAGGAAGACCGCACCCGGCATATCGAAGCGACAAAAACCCATAACGGCCCCGTCGTTCTCCTCTACCGGGACGAGGCCGGGATCGCTGCGCGGCTGGAGTCGCTCATACGGGGGGGAACTGCCCCTGTTGCAGAAGTGCACGCGGAGAATGGCACCGTGCACCAGATATTCCGGCTCGACCCGGATGACGTACTCCATCTTGTGGACCGGTTCTCGACCATCCCGTACCTGTACATTGCCGACGGCCACCACCGGGCAAAATCCGCGGTGAATGTCGCCGACCGGCACGCGGGGGAAGGCGGGCATGAAGGGATGGATCGGTTCCTCGGGGTCCTCTTTGCCCATGACTGCGTCAGGATCCACGGGTACAGCCGGCTCCTCACCGACATCGGCGGGTATACAACGGAGACGTTCCTTTCCGACCTTAAGAAGATCTTCGCGGTTGAACCCTATGGCCCTGCCGACGGGAACGGATTCCAGCTCGTTCCCAGGGTCCGAAAACCCCACCTGTTCCATATCATCCATGTCTATCTCGAGGGAGCATGGTACGAATGCACCCGGCCGATCGATCCGAAAAAGACCGCGCTGGAGACCCTCGATGTAGCCATCCTGCAGGAGCATATCCTCGGGGGGATGCTCGGTATCTCGGACCCGCGGGGGGACGCCCGGCTCCAGTACCTCGGCGGCGCCCGCCCCATCCGCGACCTGATGGCCCTCGTGGATAACGGCGACTTCCGTCTCGCCATCGCGATGCAGCCGGTCCGGGTCGATACCGTGCTCGCGAT
>JAKLEQ010000135.1 GCA_022711635.1 Methanoregula sp.
AAGTTCAGTGTTTCCAGTGTCCCTTCAAGTGAGCCGTCGCCGACGATTACTGGTGATACACCTCTCCTTCTCATAGCATCTGCGGTGATATCACCGATGGCCATGATCAGGAGATCGGGTTTTTGTGACCAGATCGCCTTTTCAAAGGACATGGCGCTCGTGAAGAGGAGGGCATCGGCATCCTCAAGATCGAGTGGCTCATTGGTAGGTTCAAGCCCGTAGCACCGGAATTCCCGGACAGCGCCTCCTGCCGTCCGGATGGCCTCAAGCAGCGAAGGATTGGGTACATCCGCACGGGGGATCCCAACCCGCTTTCCCATAATCCAGTCCCCGAGATAAGGGACGAATTCCCGCGAATAATAGTGTTCCAGAGTTTCGCACTGAACTCCATACTCTTTCAGGATCGCTGCAGTCTGGGGCCCAATCGCAATCACCCTGGGCAAATTCCTCAGACGGGGAGCAAGAAGTGAAGCAGGCAGTGCGCTTGTAAAAAAGAGGCAGTCGAATTCGTTCCGTTCAACCGCCGAAATAAAATCGGCCACGGCATCATCGCGGATCTCGGAGTTGAGGGGATGGACGCTATAACACAGATGGCCATATCGTTTGCACCGGGATGCGTCGCGTGCTTCCTTTCCGGCAAGCCGGGTGATGGCGATCTTCATTTGAGAATCATTTTTCGGGAGAGGTAATGACGGTTTGCATTTCGGTTCATTTATTCCCTGTTGCTCCGGATCATTGTGAAATGATAGAGATCCTTATTGGTGTGGCTCTCGGTGTCATTCTTGGGACGGTAAGCGGACTTCTTCCTGGCATTCATGCAAACACCCTCGCCGGCGTCCTGATTGCCGTACAAGGGGCACTCCTTGCCCTGATCGGACCAATCGCTCTTGGCGCGGCACTTTTTGCGGCGCTCATCACCCACACCTTTGTCGACAGCATTCCCAGCACGTTTCTCGGCGTCCCTGATGCCGATACCTCGCTTTCCGTGCTGCCAGCGCATGCGCTCTGTCTCGAAGGAAACGGGGAGGAGGCAGTCAGGATCGCCGCGCTTGGGAGCGCATGTGCAATTCTTATCGCGGTTCCCCTTTCAGTCCTCTGTTATCTCTTCCTTCCTTCAATTCAGCCGTTCATCGATTGGGGTATCGGGATCGTCATTATTGCGGTAATCGGTTACATGATCGTAACGAGCGAGGCTCCGGGCTGGGCTCTTGCGTTGTTCCTTGCTTCCGGTATCCTCGGTATCTTCTCGCTGCAGTACGGATATCTCAGCTGGCATGGTATCGGGGGAGAGAGCGCCATCCTCATGCCGCTCCTCTCCGGGCTCTTCGGGATCTCTGTGCTAGCGACTGCATCTCAGGGAAAGATACCGTCCCAACATTACCGCGGAATCGGTCTTGAGGGGGGATCCATTATCCGGGGTTCTCTTCTTGGGACTGCTGCCGGGCTCGCGGTTGGCTGGCTTCCCGGTCTTTCGAATGCGACTGCTAACGGGGTGCTGGCTTCCGTCATCGGGTACACAAAAGATCGGCGGATGTATATCCTCGCGACAAGCGCTGCAAATACCTCCAACGCATTCATTGGGCTCGCGGCACTCTTTGCAATTTCGAGAATGAGGAATGGGGTCATGGTCGCCCTGTCTTCAATCCCGATCCCGTCTCCTACCGGGCTATTCGTTGCAGGAGTACTTGCTGCATGCGCCGCGTATCTCATCACGATTTCTTTCTCAACTTCAGCAAGGTATCTGGGGGGGATTCATGGAAAGTGGCTGAACGGACTTGTCATACTCTTTGTCATCGGTACATGCATCGTCATCACCGGCCCATTCGGTGGCCTTGTTCTCCTACTGGCAACGATGATTGGCTTCGTCCCGCCTCTCGTGAATGTTCCGAGGATGTACTGCATGGGCGCGGTTATGATTCCGGTGATTTTATTCTCGCTGGGAATCGCCGGTTTCTGACAAGGGAGCCTACTGGTTTATAGCAGCAACCGTAGAGAATTTTATGATGCAGTCCTACTGGTTCGGGGATATTGTGGACGGTTCGTGCAGGCCGTTCAGGGGGGATGCTCTCGCAGTCGCCACCCATATCCGTGATATTCGGACCGACCTAAAAAGCTACCTGCCGCCGGACTGGAGAACTGCCGTAGATTGCGGCGTATGCAGCAATCGCGAAGATTATATCCGGCGAATCCGGGAAGTATGCATCCTTCTTGCAGAACGCAGGATCGAGGAAGAATACCGGGGGAAGGATATAGCCCTTATCCAGATGGTCCGAACACTTGACGAAATAGATAATGTCATCAACCTCCTGACCGGGCGGGTTGTGGATTGGTACCAGGTGACGCAACCATCCTTCTCTCGGAAGTATCGCCGGACCCCATCGCGAACCATCGTCAGGACAGTTCATCGGAAAAGCCCGGGGTCGCTTTCCCGTATCGCGTCAGATATCGGGAGACTATCCGATACCCGCATTGCTCTGGCGCGGGAGGTGTCAGATACCGCAAACGATATCATGCCCAATTGCAGTGCCCTTATTGGCGGACTCGTCGCCGCACGGCTCATGTACCATGCCGGAGGGATCTCGTCCCTCGCACGGCTTCCCGGAAGTTCAATCCAGGTACTGGGAGCCCGGACAGCAATCTTCTCCCATCTTCGCGGGAACACCCCCCCTCCAAAACACGGGATTATTTTTCAGCACCGACGTGTCCACAATGCACCGGCTGAAATACGGGGGAAGGTCGCTCGGGTACTCGCTGCCAAGCTGGCGATTGCGGCGAAGCTCGATTGGTACCGGGGTGAACCTGTGCCTGAATTTCTTGAGGAAGCACAAACTCGGATCGATACAGTGGGGAACGTCGAATGATTTGGATCGACGGAGTTCTGGTCTCGAGAGGAGAAGGGGGAGTGTATGGCGAACGGATGCTGCGGGGCCAGCGGGTCTGGGACCCGTTCAGGAGTAAACTGGGAGCCCTCTACTATAAAGGCCCGGTAACTGAGCTGACATCTGATATGAAGGTGCTCTACC
>JAKLEQ010000136.1 GCA_022711635.1 Methanoregula sp.
GTTCGTATCCGCAGTTGCAACCGCACGCGCACCGGTCTCATGGACGGCGACGCAGAGGCTCGGGTTGTTGCGGAAGTACGGGTAATCGATCAGCGACCGGAAATGGTCGACATGGGCATGGGTGAGGATAACGAGGATGGAGCGCGGGGCGATCTCCGCGGTCGGGGAGAGTGCCGCGGCGATCTCCCGCGCCTGGTCCGGAAGTGCCCCGGGATCGATGACGAGCGTCAGGCTCCCGGACCGCACGAGGTACGTGTTCGAGGAGACGTTGTCGACCTTGCGGAGGAACGGCCAGATCCGGGCCCCTTCCACGCCGGGGATCTCATGCCAGCACCCGTGGGCGATCGGTTCGTCACCACGTGGCAAGGGCTTCCCTCTCAGAGGGGTAGATGGAAAAGATCGTGTTGAAGCCGGCAAGGGTTAGGATCTTGGTGACTTCGGGGTTGAGGCTGCAGAGGGAGAACGAATCGCCGTCTCCGCGGAGCTTCTTTGCGGTCGCGAGGAGGACACGCAGCCCCCCGCTGCTGATATACGGGACGTTTTTGAAATCCAGCGTAATCTTCCGCGTCCCTTCGCCGATGAGCTTCGAAAGTTCCTGCTCGAGCGCCGGTGCTGCTGCCGTATCGATCCTGCCACTCGGCCGCACGACTGCTCCTTTCTCCTTCTTCTCGGTTGCAATCTCCATCCTCTCACCGTCCTGTTGCTGGGTATACTTTTGCATCTGGTTCCTCTTAACTCCAATGCTCCGGCAAGCAGAACGCGTGCCTTATGTACCAAGGGGTGCAATCCGGTAGCGATGGATATCCCGATCGTCGCGACATCGTTAACCCTGCTCGAGATGAGCTGCGTGATCATCGTCGCCGCGTACCTCATCAGCCGCAGCCGGTACTTCGCCGAGGTCCTTAAGGGACACCCGTCCGTAAAGACGCAGGCGGTCCTCGCCGTCGCCTTCGGGCTCGTCTCGATCTACGGGACGATCAGCAATATCGAGGTGCTGGGCGCGATCATCAACGTGCGCGACCTCGGACCGATGGTCGCGGGCCTGACCTGCGGGCCGCTCGTAGGGCTGGGTGCCGGGCTGATCGGGGCGTCACACCGGATGACGCTGGGCGGATTCACGATGGTCTCGTGCTCGTTCGCGACCGTCCTCGCAGGGCTGCTGGGCGGGATCATCTGGTGGTTCAATAACAAGAAGTTTGTCGGGATTAAAATCGCCGTCCTCTTTGCCATCGAGATGGAAGCGCTCCACATGGTGCTGGCCCTCCTCATCTGCCGGCCCCTTGCCGACGCGATCAGGGTTGTTGAGAACGCGACAATCCCGATGATGTTTGCCAATGCCCTTGGCATGCTCATTTTTGCGGTCATCATCGTTAACCTCATCAACGAGCGCAGGGTACAGGCGGAGCGGGACACGCTCGTCCGGGAGATCGAGCGGAAGAACACGGAGCTCGCCATCGCTGCCGAGATCCAGCAGAGCTTCCTTCCCGAGAAGATCCCGCCGGTACCCGGGTTCGACATCGCGGCAAAGAGCGTGATGGCAAAAGAGGTCGGCGGGGACTTCTTCGATGTCATCCCGTTCGAGATCATGCGCCTTAAAAAGGGACGGGTCGGCATCCTGATCGCTGACGTTTCTGGGAAGGGCATCCCCGCCGCGCTCTTCATGGCCCTCTCCCGGATCGTGATCCGGGTCAATGCCCTCTGGCACCCCGAGCCGGCGGATGCGATCAAGGATGCGAACAATATCATCGCCGCCGATTCTAAGGCGGGGATGTTCGTCACCGCATTCTACGGGATCATTGACGAAGAGTCCCGGGTGCTGACCTACGTGAACGCCGGCCACAACCCGCCCATGGTCGTCCACGCCGCCGACAAATCCACGGAGGAGCTCGCGGCGACCGGCATCGTTCTCGGGGCAATGGAGGACGTGCTGTATACCCAGAAGACGCTCAGGATCGCACAAGGCGACGTCGTCGTCCTGTACACGGACGGCGTGACCGAGGCGATCAACGCAGCGCAGGAGATGTTCGGGGAGGACCGGCTCCGGAAAATTATCGTTGAGAACGCGGCCCGGCCCTCATCCGATATCCTCTCCGCCATCCTCGACGCCATCGCAGCCTTTTCCGGCGATCAGCCGCAGGCCGACGACATCACGCTCATGGTCATCCGCGGGGTGTGAGATGGCACGGACATTCTCGTTCACGATCGATGCCGAGATCAAAAACATCCCGGTGATTGCCGAAGGGCTCGAAGGGTTCCTCCTTGACGTCGGTGTCAACCCGGAGATCCTGCCCGACATCCAGCTCGCGATCGATGAAGCGGTCACCAACATCATCATGCACGGGTATGCAGGGAAGCCGGGGACGATCGTCATCTCGTGTTCGGTTGAGGACGGTACGGTCCGGATCGGGATCCGGGACCATGCTCCCCCGTTCGATCCGCTGTCGATCAAGGAGCCGGACGTGACTGCGGCCCTGGAGGACCGGGTTGTCGGGGGGATGGGGATCTTCCTGATCCGGAAGGTGATGGATACGGTGTCGTACGAGTACGTGGACGGGGAGAATGTGCTGAGGATGGAGAAGAAGAGAAACTGAAGTTGCTTAAAATTTTTCAGATTTCCTTTGGAGGTTGACCACTGCGACATTTTGCGCCATGAGCCCGGCCCCCGAAAGTTGCCATCGGTGACACCACTCCGGCTCCTTCTCCGCGTCCGGGATCTTTTCATCAAAAAATGGGCCGGCTGGCGTCCCGGGTCTGTTTTTCCCCTTTTTTTCACCACAAACACCTTAAAACACCCGGTAAAAATTTTATATACCGAAAATGACGCAGTCAGAACAGAGCGGTGACGCCCGTCCCGCCAGCACGTGGAAGTACGTCTCGATCGAACGCTACAACATGGTCATGAAAGCCGCCGGGACCAAAAACGACCGGATGAATGACGAGCTCCTTCCCGACCGGTCATCGTTCCGCAAGAAAGTGGACCG
>JAKLEQ010000137.1 GCA_022711635.1 Methanoregula sp.
CCGCAGCGGTGCCGCGCTTCTTCACCGGCTTTTCCGGACCCGCAGCAGCAGGTATCGCCAAATTTCAGGGGGGACGTGCATTCTTCCCGGTGGCTCTTTGAGCCGGGGCGATGCCGGTGCTGTTCTCCACACGCGCAGGTGTGCAGTTCGTCGTCGTTCTCCGGAATGGAATTGTGGTTTGTCTCTTCTGGCATGTGTTCACCAATCGTACTGGTTTCGTACGTTAATTACTCATATGCGCATAAATCATTTAAAGCGTTGGATCGTGCAAAGTCTGCCGGACATTCGGAAACGATGATCTTTCGCATCCTCATTCGCGCCATCGATGGTTACCGGCCCCCCTCATGAACGGAGTCGACGATTTCAAGTGCGGTTGTACCGGTGAAGATTCCTTCCGGTGAGAGGAACATTATAAACCCGGCACGTCTTTCCCGGGAGAATGCTTCTTTGAAGAGAACGGTCGCCGCCTGACGAGATACCGCTTGATCGTTCTCCGGTGTGGCGTTTCCACGACCAGGCGCTCGATCCTCTCCACCCGGTAGGGACAGGCGAAGAACGTGCCGCGATGGATCTTGCTGAGAAATCCGGAGATTGCCGGCCCGGAGACCGTGTCGAGATCGAAATACTCCCGGATCTCGGAGACCGTTATCCACCGTTCGGTCTCCCCGCATTGATCCATGAATGTCTCCAGCAGTTCCGGCACGTCGCTATTCCGCGGCACGGCACTCTTCCCTCCGGCAGGCAGTTTCTGAAAAATCCGGAATATTCCCGCGTCTCCTCACGCGGTACCTCAGAACCCCTATCTCCGGCGATCCGCAGGAGGGGTCGCGCTCGATGCTCTGCACGACATAGGGAAAATTCCGGTACGTGCCTTCATGGAGGCGGCGCAGGAACCGGGAGACGCCCGTGCACCGCCCGCGGGGGAAGCCAAACCGCTGCCGCAGCTGCCCGACCGTGATCCAGCACCCGGAACTCCCCGATTCGGCCATAAATGTCTCCAGCATCTCGGGAATTCCGGTATAGTTTGCCATTGGTTTTCCGGCCTTTGGATCCTTATTAGGAGCCCTCAGTCCCCTTTCGGAACCCGGGCCCCCGTTCCCCTGCCGGTCCGTCGGTGCGGCGCCTTCAGCGCATCCGGCATCACTGCCATGATAACCTCGCGGGCGGAACCTTCGCCCTTCCAGGTATGCAGCGCGATTTCGGAACTCTCCAGGAGTTTTTGGGCGTTCTCCCCGGCATGTCCCGTGATAACGGCACTGACTGAATGGGACACGAGCAGTTTCACGACATTCTGGCCGATCTTCGTATCGTTGACGATGTAGCCGTTCCGGATCGCGTCGGTGCGGCCGGTCGATGAATCGTAGAAGACGAAATACGGGGCCCGGGCAAAATGCGGTTCGAACCGGCTCGAAAGATCCGGTCCCTGCGCGGTGATGCAGATGTTCATACTCTCGTCCGCTCCCAAGAAAGGTCAAAAACCTGCATCATCTCTCAATAATCTTCACAAGGCTCTCCATGACGGCATTGACGGCAACCCATGTCGCCGAGCCGGAATGCAGCAGGATGAACGGCCTGCCCTCGTCTCCGGCCCTCACCATCGCAGGGTCGAGGGGGATTGCACCGAGGAACGGGACATGGAGGTCGTCCGCCGCCTTCTTCCCTCCGCCGGTCCCGAACAGGTCGACCGCTTTTCCGCAGTGGGGGCAGACCATCCCGCTCATGTTCTCGATGATACCGAGGACCGGCAGTTCGAGTTTCCCGATGAACTTTGCAGCTTTTACGGCATCGAGGACGGCGACGTCCTGCGGGGTGGTCACGATCACCGCCCCTTTCACATTGGGGGCAAGCTGCACGATCGAGAGCGCCTCGTCACCGGTGCCGGGCGGGCAGGTCGACGACGAGGTAATCGAGCGACCCCCAGTTCACTTCGGAGAGGAACTGCTGGATCGCTCCCATCTTCATCGGTCCGCGCCAGATGACCGGGGTGCTCGTATCCGGCAGCAGGAACGCCATGGACATCACGGACAGATTCCCGGTCACGTGGACCGGTTCGATGGCCTTGTCCAGGACTGCCGGCCGCTCGTTCTCGATGCCGAGCATCTTGGGGATGTTCGGGCCATGGATGTCGAGGTCTAACAGCCCGACCTGTTTCCCTGCATTGGCAAGAGCATAGGCAAGGTTGACGGAGACGGTCGATTTCCCGACGCCTCCTTTACCTGACAGGACGAGGACCACGTGCCGGACATCGATCGCTGCCTTGGGGGGCAACGGCGCAGGGCCGGGGACCGGTCCTTCGTGAACATTCTCCTTCTCCTGGATACCGGCCGCTTTCTTCTTTACGGGGCCTTCCGTCTTTTTTTGTTTCGGCATGTCAGCACTCCGTTCATTCTCTAAAAACCGTCTCCGTACCGGAACCATCCGGGCCGAGCAGTTTTCAGGAACTCATAATTATTACTCATATGCGCATTAATTGGTTAAAAAACATCGTACGCTGCACATGCTGGACGATAAAACCTTCAAAAATACGAGGGATTACCGTGAACCGGGGGCCGGGTTCACGAACCGGTACTTCCCCTTCGGGACAAGGATCTCGAACCGTGCACCCCTGCCATAGACCCCGCACTCCTGGATTGAGAGCCCGGTGATGGCGAGGATCTCCCGGGAAAGGAAGAGGCCAAGACCCGTATGTTTCCCGAATCCCTTCTCGAAGATCCGCTCCTTATCGCCTTCGGGCACGCCGACACCATCGTCTTCGTACACGATGATGAGGTTGTCAGGTCCCGGCCGCTGCGAAGAGAGGGAGATGTGCCGGACCCGCTCCCCGTGGCGGCGCGAGTTGTCGATCATGTTC
>JAKLEQ010000138.1 GCA_022711635.1 Methanoregula sp.
AACCATCACCCTCCTTGTGAAGAACAATGGTCTCAATGCAATGAAACAGCTGGATAAGGGTACGATCGAGGCGGAGGATCTCCCGACAACCGCAAAATTTGTGACTATCGGGCTTTCTTCAAAAAATGATGCAATCCTGATCAGGACTGATCCGCAGATGTTCGGGGCGATACCGGCTGGCGGAACCGGCATCCCGGTACAGATTCAGCTGAAAATCTCCGCGAATGCAACAGACGGGGAATACCGGCTTCCCCTTCTGATTTCGTATACCTATCTCAGGGTAATTCCCCAACAACAGGCGGATGTGTATGAATACACCTATAACACGGCAAACGATACGGTTCCCGTCACCATACGAATCAAACCCGAAATGAAGATTGAGGTCATTGAAGCGACAGCAGACCCGTTGAGTGCCGGAACCGAAGCCTACCTGGCCCTCAAAATCAGGAACCGGGGTCCTGAAAACGGGACCATGGCCTCGGTTAAGCTGGTCCGAAGCGGAAGCAGTGCTGTCATACCGACCGATGGCACGGTTTATGTCGGGGATTTCCCGAGCGGTGGCATTACTGAGTGCAGGTACAAGATCGCAGCATCAAATACTGCAATAAATCAGACTTACCCCGTGGATATTCTGATATCCTACACGAACCGGGAAGGAGTTGTTGTCACAACCCGGCCGGAGACTATCGGCGTCCCGGTGAATGCAAAGATACGGTTTACCCTGATATCCCCAGTTCCGTCCGTGGCAGCAGGATCAACGGGCACGATAGAGGTCCGGTACCGGAATGATGGGAGCTCGACCGCATTTGCAACCCAGTCGAAGATCAACCCTCACGGGGATGTTACCTTCAACGATAATATGGCATATCTCGGGGATATCCCCCCCGGGGAGTCTGCAACCGCCCGGTATGAGGTAGAGGCAGGCGGATCTGCGGATCCGAAGGATTACACCTTCGATTCCACACTCCGTTACCGTGATACCTTCGGAAACAGCCAGGAGTCGGACACGATTGGCGTAACCCTGCAGATTCTCCCGGCTCAGACAGGTTCCATTGCAGGAATTTCGATCCTCACCGTTGTTATCGGGATCATAATTGTGGTTATTGCCTCCGGCATCGGGCTGCTGGCATACCAGCGCAGAAAGAGCAGGAAGTGAGCCGTCATGACTCACATCCATGGAAACTACCTATTGCATGACGGACAGCCGACCCATCTCCGGGACACGGCAGGTCTTGGGAGAAGTGAATGATCAAGGAACTATTTGAGGGAATTGCAAAGACAATCATCGCACGGCCGAAACTGGTTGCCGCCCTGGTCTTTGCCCTGTTCTGTATTGGTCTCTATGGCACGACCCTGCTTACCATGCAGACAGGGTGGGAGACCTATATGGACAAGGACACCCCTGCCGGAGCCATCCAGTCGAAATATGTTGCGGACTTTGGATCGGATTCCACGGTCATCCTCATCATCGAGTCTGCCGATCCATTGAGTCCAGATGTCCTGGAGTACATCGATAATCTTGAAACGGGATTCCGGCAGCAGCAGAATATCAAGAGTGCACTGAGTATCGTTGATGTACTGAAAAGTTACAACGGGGGGACTCTCCCTTCTTCCAGGGCAGGTACTGACCGTATTGTCAGCTCCCTTCCCCAGAGTACCCGCGACAAGCTGGCACCTTCCAATGTCCTGACCCTCGTCCAGATCTCGCTTACCCCGGGATTGTCGGAGAAGGTGCAGAAGGGTGTTCTTGCAAACCTGCAATCAGTTGTGGACAAGTCCACCCCCCCGCCGGGGGTAAAAGTCGAGACTTCCGGTTCGCCTGCATTCAGCCAGCAGATGAGCGAAGGCCTTTCAAGCAACATGGGGATCCTCATTGGCGGGGCTCTCATCCTGATGGTCATCACGATGGGGGTCCTCTTCTCCTACGTCCGCCACCGGTTCATGCCGGTCCTCCTTGTGGCGATCGGTCTCGTCACCTCCCTTGGCCTGATGGGTATTGCCGGGATCCAGCTGAACATGGCGGTGATCGGGGCATTCCCGGTCCTGATCGGCCTTGGGATCGACTACGCGATCCAGTTCCATGCCCGGTTCGACGAGGAGGCGCGTAAGGGATCACTCGAGGATGCGGTCTTCATGACGGTGACCCGGACCGGTCCTGCCGTCCTGTACGCGATGCTGGCAACCAGCATGGGATTCCTTGCCATGTTTGTCTCGACTCTCCCGATGATCCGGTCTTTCGGTCTTGTCGCTATCATTGGTATCAACACCTGCTTCTGGGCGTCCTGCCTTGGAATGCCGACCCTCGCCCTCCTGCTGAAGTACCAGCCTAAGCCGCAGCAGACCGGTCAGTGCTATGCCGTCGGGACGGAGGCATGCGATACGATCATCAGCCCCCCGAAAAAAAATTCCAGAACAGCGTTCTCCTACGGCCAGTTTCTCACGGATATATCGGTGAAAATTGCCAGGAATCCTATCCCTGTCCTGCTCGTGGCCGGTCTCATTGCCCTGATCGGGTTCCAGATCGACCCGACCATTCCGGTCCAGTCCGATGAGAAAGCCTTTGTTCCCTCGGACATGCCGGCCAAGATCAATATCGATAAAGTCACCCGCATTATCGGTGCTACCAGCAGTGCGGACTTCCTTGTCCAGGGCTCACGGGTAACGGACCTCGAAACCGTGATCTGGATGAAAAAGTTCCAGGATTATGAACTGTCTCGCCACCCGGAGCTGACGGCCTCCACGAGCATTGCCACGTACATCCTCCAGTATAACAGCGGTATTATGCCGGAGACGCAGGCAGAGCTCGACGCAGTTCTTGAAAAAATACCGGTTGATACAAAAAAGCCCTA
>JAKLEQ010000139.1 GCA_022711635.1 Methanoregula sp.
CGGACCTGCCCCTTCTTCGGCACCTTCGGCAACGGCACCAGCTCGTTGCCGGTCGAGATGATCCCGACGACCGGCTTCCGGGTCACCGGCACCGATCCGCACCCAGCGGCCGCGAGAACACCGGTGTCCTGCGGGGAGAGGCGCCGGCCTGCCGGGAGCACGACGTCCCCTTTCCGGTAGTCCTCGTCGTGGCGCAGGACATTCTCGCCGAACGATACGACTTTTTTGACAAGAATCATATCGCCGGCGGGTTCCGCGTTCTCAACCATGACAACGGCATCTGCGCTGTCCGGGAGGATGCCTCCCGTCGGGACGTAGGCGCACTCCCCCGGCCCTGCCCGCAGGGCGACGGTCACCTCGCCCATCGCGACCCGGCCGACACAGCGGAGCATTGCCGGCATGGCCTCGCTGGATCCGACCGTATCCGCGGCCCGGACTGCATACCCGTCGACAACCGACCGGTCGAAGCCGGGGATATCGGTGTCGGATCGGACCGGTGCTGCGAGGATTCGGCCGGAGGCAAGGTCGAGGGGGACAGTCTCCGGTTGTGGGGGCGGGGCGATCTTCCTCGCAACCTCTACCGCCGCGGAGACCGCAATGACATTCAGGAACCGGGTCATACGATGCACATACTCCTCTTTGATCTCTCTGATGAGTACTTGTGGCACCCGCAAACGTAAAGGAATTTACCCGGCAACTATGGACGCAGATCCAAAGGAACCATCCCCTGCCTGAGGCTCATTAAGGTGAGGATCATCAAGGTGAGGATCGTTAGGGGTCCTGCGTATTTTTTAAAAAAAATAATTGCGGAATTATTGTATCCTGGTGAGGGATCTTCCGCAAAAAAATGTTTTATTTCTTCGCAACAGGATTGAAGACGTTCTCGTAGATCATATCGCTTCCGGTGTTGGCGAGCCGGGCGCGCTCCTCCTTCTCCTCGACGAGTGCAAGGAGCGGGAGTTCCATGCTGATCCCCGGCGTGTGCCCGAACATCTTCTCCAGCTCGACCTGCTGGGCGTGCATGAAGAGGGCGTTCGGGATCTCGGCCGGGCAGAGTTCCTGGCACTGGCCGCAGTTGACGCAGGAGTCCGCGATGTGGGCAAACCGGATCAGGTGAAACATGAAGTTCGGCGGGAGCTGCCCGGGTGTGACATAGGCCGGATTCTTTGTCGTGCAGTCCACGCAGTAGCAGATCGGGCACGCGCTGATGCATGAGTAGCACTTGATGCACCGGGAAGTCTCGGCCATGATCTTCTTGAGCCGGTCCTTCCCCTCCCCAAGGCCTGCGAAGTCCTTCTGGCGCCACTTGTCGCCGAGCTTCATCATCGCGTTCTCGACCTTGGCACGGATCTCGAGCCCCTTGGGGTTCGCTGCCTCGGTGGCGAGGAGGCCGGCCTTGATTGCACCGGAGACGAGGTTCGCGCCCTTCTCGGAGCAGACCTCGATGAAGGTTGCCTTGCCTGCCTTGTCGCCGATAACGCCCCAGTTCCCGCATGCAAGGTCTGCCTGCCGCGGGATCTTCAGCTTGCAGCGGCGGCAGTTGGTCCTGCGGCCGTATCCCTGCTCTTCGAGTTCATCAACGGAGATGCCCTTATGGCCTCCCTCATATTCGATGATGAACTGGCCTTTATCGATCTCTTCCTTGTGGACCTTGTCCGGGTCGACACCGAATTTGTCGGCAATCATTTTCCGGGCTGTAACCGGGCTGACGGACCCACCGCAGTTGACCCCGATCATGATGACGTTGTCAAGGTTGATCTGCTTGCGCTTCGCGAGCTCGTACATCCCCATCATGTCGCAGCCCTTGACCGTAACCCCGAGCTTCATGTGTTCGGCGCCATCGAGGAACTTGTGGATGAGTTTCGCGAGAAGGAGTGTCCCGCAGTGGAGTGAGCCTGCCGTGTCCTTGAGATCCGCAGATTTGGTAATGAGCGCCGGCTGGGCATCGTAGAGATCGGTGCCCTTCTTCACGACAAGGACCGCGTCCACGACCTTGGAATCGAGGGCGTGTTTCCAGAGCGCGGTGACTGCACCGCCGAGTTCCGCATGCTTCTTGATATCCGCGTCATTGGTCCATGCGTAGAGCATATCGCCTTTCTTTGCCATCTTCAGGCCCCCTTGATCTTCTCGATCCTTACAGCACAGGCCTTGAACTCAGGGATGGCCGCAGTCGGGTCGAGCGCGTTGTTGGTCAGCACGTTCGCCGCGCATTCCTTGTAGTGGAACGGCATGAAGACGACGCCTTTCTTGATGTTCTTCGTGACACGGGCGCCGATTTCGATCTGGCCGCGGCGGGTGACCGCCCTGACCATCTCCTTGTCTGCGACGCCGAGGGCTTTCGCGTCCTCGGGGTTGATCTCGACCCAGCCGGTGGGCTCCTCGCGCTCGAGATCCTCGGAGCGCCGGGTCATCGTCCCGGTGTGCCACTGCCAGATGCAGCGGCCGGTGGTCATGATGAGCGGGTAGTCCTTGTCCGGGACTTCTGCCGGGGGTTTCCACTCGATCGGGGTAAAGATGCCGAGCCCGTCCGGGTGGGTGAACTTCTCCTTGTGCAGGATCGGGGTCCCCGGGTGGTCTGCGGTCGGGCAGGGCCAGCAGAGTGCCTCGGGCTTCTCGAGCCTCGCGTAGCTCATGCCGCCGTATGACGGGGTGACCTTGGCAATTTCGTTGAAGATCTCCTCGGCACTCTTGTACGGGAACTGCTTCTCGTAGCCCATGTGCTTTGCAAGCTCGCAGAAGATCTGCCAGTCTGCCTTTGCCTCGCCGGGCGGGTCCTGGGCCTTGCGCCACTTCTGGACGCGGCGCTCGGTCGAGGTCTGGGTGCCGTCCTT
>JAKLEQ010000014.1:0-6111 GCA_022711635.1 Methanoregula sp.
CGCCAGCCGGACGAGAAACTCAACGATATCATCCACTCGGTTGCAAAGGTCGACCTCAAGGAGTTCTCGACCCTCTCTTTGATCAAGGAGATAACAAAGGCAAACCCGAAGCTCCTGCTGGAACTCGGGGCACTTGCCGCCTCCCTACGCTGAGGACGGTTTTAACTGTTTGTTCAGCAAACGAAGGCAGTCTTCTTCTGCCTCTTTTTTGGTAAATACCGTAAAAATATCTCCTTCCCGGATGCTGACGGCACCGGAGGGGATGATCAGTTCGCCGTCTGCCCGTCGGATCGCGATAAAGACGAAGTCCTTGACCTTGAGTTCCCGGATCTCGTGGCCGATGATGGGGGCGCCTTTCTCGGCGACAATCTCGAAGATCGTCCCGCCCGGGATCTGGGCAAGCTGCTGGAGCTGGGGATTTTCCGCGCGATAGTACAGGCGCGAGGCGACGAGCTCGTCCGGGTTCTCGGAGATATTGACCCCGACCTCCTTAAAAAAGTCCGAATGGGCAGACTGGTTGACGATGGCAACGACCCGGGGTACCCGGAACCGTTTCGCAAGCCAGCAGGCCATGAGGTTGACGGCGTCATCACCGGTTGTTGCGACCAGGGCGTCGGCCCGGTCGATCCCTGCCTCTTCGAGGACAGACCTGTCGGTAGCGTTGCCGGTGATGGCAAGGACATCGTGGTGCTCGAGGATCTCGCTGCAGCGCGCCTCGTTCTGGTCAATGACAACGACATTGTTGCTGTGCTCGACTGCCTGCGCGACCAGGCTTCTCCCGATCCCGCCAAGACCCACGATGATAATATACATGCCTGCTTACCGGTTACCTTCAATGTCCTTGAAATAATTTGCGTAAGTATAGCTGTACTGTGATCTGCGGGGTCGACGAAGCCGGTAAAGGTTCTGTCCTTGGTCCGATGGTGGTTGCAGCGGTAGCAGCAGAGACAGAAGACATACTCTTCGATGTTCCGGTGAAGGATTCGAAGCTCCTGACCCCCCGCCAGCGGACGATCCTGTACGATACCATCACCGAACGGTGCAGGACAGCGACCCTTATCATCCCTGCCGACAGGATCGATGCCCGGGGTATGACTATGAACGAGTGCGTGGCGAGGGCTCACGCAGCCGTCATCCGTACCCTGCAGCCGGTCACGGCATACGTTGATGCCTGCGATGTCAGCGAAAAGCGATATGCGCAGATGGTGAAGTCCCACCTAAAGAAGCCCTGCAGGATCATCTCCGAGCACAAAGCGGATGCCACGTATCCTATCGTCTCCGCTGCAAGCATTGTAGCGAAAGTCGTGCGGGATGCTGAGATCGGGAAGATCGCAGCTGCATACGGCTCCGTCGGGAGCGGATATCCCTCGGACCCCGACACCATCGCATACCTTTCCGCATATATCCGGGATCACCGCCACCCTCCTCCGATCGCACGGAAGAGCTGGAAGACGGTGACGTTCTTAATGGACGACCTGTTCCAGACCCGGCTCTTCTGACGGGCCTTTCCCTTGCGGAATGCATTTGCGGTTGCCTGCAGACTGCAATCATGCCTGAGGCGAAGAGATCTCCCGAAGAGTATCCTGCCAAATTGGCCAGGGGCCTGCCCTGGAACGGCGGGCGGTTTTATCATCGTTCCGGTACTATTGTACTGGAATGGACTGGATACCGGTCTTCATCGGTCTTATCGTTGCCTATGCCGTGATAGCGTATGTTATCCACGCAAAGAAGATCTTTGCCGATACCATCACGTTCTATGGCCCGATCATGGCGATTCGCACGGTCCGGGTAAAATTCTTCGACCGGTTTACGGTTCTCCGGACCTTTCTGCGCCTGTACGGGACATTCGGCGTCGCGATGGTTATCGTCGTCTCGGTCTTCATCTCCGTCATGCTCATCCTCTCGGTGCGGTATACCCTCATCCTCCAGCCGGAACCGACCGGGATCTACGAGCCGCAGAACATCCTGCTCCTCCCCGGCATCAATGAGTATGTCCCTTCGACGGTTGCCGTCTGGCTCGCCTTCATCATCACGATCGCGGTCCACGAGTTCGGGCACGGGATCCTCTGTCGCGTCGAGAACATCACCGTCCGGGGCATGGGGGTCCTCGTTGCCGTGATCCCGATCGGATTCTTTGTCGAACCGGATGAGCCGGAGCTGGAAAAGACGAAGGGGATGCCCAAGATCCGGATGTTCGGTGCCGGGATCGCGAACAACCTTGTCGTCGGGGGGATCTGCTTTGTCCTCCTCGTCCTCCTGATCGGGGCGGCAGTCCCTTCCGGAAGCCCGGTAATCTACGGCATTTACCAGGATTACCCGGCTGATGCGGCAGGAATCCCCCGGGATTCTGTTGTCACTGCGGTGAATGGAATCGCTGTTGCAACCCGCGACGACGTCGCAACGGTCCTCAATACCACAAAGCCCGGCGAGACCGCGGTGCTCTCGGTGAACAAAGATGGGGTTACGACAGACTATCCCCTGACACTTGCCGCATGGCCGTCGGGGTATAACCGAACGGGCGGATTCATGGGCGTGCAGTACTATGACGGGGCAACGATTCAGAAGGCGGTGGGGTCCATGCTCTCGCCCCTCGGCGTCCTTCAGTTCATGATCATCCCGTTCGACTCGTCTTCCGGGACCCAGTACCTCCGGCTCCTCGCGTTCGATTCGACCGATACCCAGTACTACACCGTCCCGTTCGAGGGGTTCTGGGGAGTCATCCACCTCCTCTTCTGGTGCGGCTGGATCAACATCAATGTCGGAATCTTCAATGCCCTCCCGATGATCCCGCTCGATGGAGGATACATATTGAAAGAGGGCGTGGACCGGTTGCTGGACCGGCGCGGATTGCTCCGCTATTCGGGCCAGGTCGTCGGAACGATCAGTTCCTTGATGCTCCTCATGCTGGCATCCCTGATCCTGCTGCCCTATCTCCTCCACCTCTGACGGCAGCCCGGACCACGCCATATCGTTCTCTTTTTAGTCTCCTGTTCTCTCATGGGATTCGCGCGGGAGCGGGGCTCACTGCTGCGGGAACTTTTTAAAAAGAGAATGCCCGGACTGCAGAACTGATCAAAAAGAGACGCCGGAGAATCGATATGACACGACACTCCGGCAGGATGCCGGGAACAAAAAACGAGAGATGATTGTCCTGAACACGTATCGGCTGGTTATTCCGCGGATTCTTTCCCTTTCTCCATGGCAATCCTGCGCTTGCTCGTGTCCTTGAGTTCGTCCTCGGAAACATGCGGGACCGCATCCTGGATCTCCTTTAAGATCGCATCGACCGCTTCGCGTTTCGGGATATCGCCGAGGATACTCTCGTCCATTGTCGGGCGACCGGAGACCTCTTCTGCCGTCTCTTCCGTTGCACCGAGGAATTTTGCCCCCTGCCGGATCAGCTGGGAGACCTCGAACGGGAAGATGATCTTGGTTGCCTGCCCGCTCGCCATGGTCTTGAGGGCATCCAGCGAGAGGACGGTGATCGCCCGCTTGTCGAGAGGAGCCGCGCCGACCGAGAGGATGCGGAGCCCCTGTGCCTCCCCCTGTGCCTGCAGGATACGGGACAACCGCTCTCCCTCTGCACGGAGAACTTTGCTCTGGCGCTCCCCCTCGGCTTCGAGGATCATGGACTGCCGGAGGCCTTCGGCTTTCAGGATGGCAGACCGCTTTTCGCCGTCTGCACGCAGGATCGCCGCACGCCGTGCACGCTCCGCTGCAGTCTGTTCGGTCATGGCGTTCTTGACCGCCTCGACCGGGTCGACTTCCTTGATCTCGACCCGCTCCACCTTGACCCCCCACTGGTCGGTCTCACGGTCGAGGATGTCCCGGAGTTTCGTGTTGATGATGTCCCGGTTGTACAGGACCTCGTCGAGTTCCATGTCCCCGATGATGCCACGCAGGCTCGTCTGGGCAAGGGCGACTGTCGCCATCCGGTAGTTGGAGACCTCGAAGTACGCCTTCTCCGGGTCAATCACCCGCACGTAGACGATTGCGTCCACGTTTGTCGGGGAGTTGTCTTTCGTGATCACTTCCTGGCTGGGGACGTCCATCACCTGTGTACGCAGGTCGAGCTTGATCACTTCGGAGATGAACGGTACGATCCAGCGGAATCCCGGGTTCATGCGACCGACATATTTCCCGAGCCGGATCTGCAGGCCCTGTTCGTACGGCTGGATGATCACGACGCCGCGGGCGAAGATCGCGATGATGACAAGGATCAGGAATACGGTAATCAGTGTTTCAACAAAGGGCAAGACCTACACCTCTTCTACAACGATGTGGACGCCTTCGGAGTCCACGACTTTCACTTTCTTCCCGGCAGGGATTGTCGCACCCGTCGAATGGGCGCTCCATTCTGCGCTGGAGACGTTCACCTTCCCGTTCAGGGTTTTGTGATCGACAGCCTTCGTGACGATTCCTTCACGGCCGATGAGCGAATCCCGGCTGACGGTCGTGGGACTCTCGTCAGGCGTCATCCTGCTGTACAGGTAGACCGTGATCCCGCCGGCAACGATCGCAACGGTGACCCCGACAATCGCCCCCCAGCCCGAGTTGTAGATATCAACGCCGAGCAGGAGAAGGATGCCGAGCGCGATCATCACGGTGGCCGGCACGGTGGCGAAAAAGCCGGGGCTGTGAACCTCCACAAGGAGGAGCACGGCGCCGGCGAGGATCAGGAGCCACCCGAGGGCTACCCCTTCCAGAAGAACCATAGAAACTCAATCGATGGCTGCCAAGAAAAGAGTATTGGACGGGGACCATCCGCAGGGGTGGGAGGGGTCCTACGGTCTCCCGTCATCATTCCCGGAGGAGGGCAATCCGGGATCCGACAGGGAATCCTACGTCATCGGCGACCGGCCTGCACTTGACCGCCATAAGGTACGCGACCGGGGGGAGATCGCGGTACATCGAGAGCGATTCGTAATTTGCCATCCCCTTCGATATGATGATGGAGCAGTTCCCGAGAGCATCCGCGAGGTCAGCAGGCATCTTGTACAGGTCGAGCCCGATCTCGGCGCCACCGCCGGTCGTGGTCAGGTTGTCCACGATATGGTCGAATCCGAGGGCACGGGCATCAGCAAGGGTCGCATCGTTGAGGATCGGGGCGTCGCGGACAGCGAGCGTTATGCGAGATCCCTGATCTTTTAAGAATTCGACGACCAGCCGGTCGAAGACGATCTCCCCGCAGTTATCGGTCAGGTAGACGACGTTTTTACAGAGGGCAAGAATACGGTCCGTGTCGTCTGCCGCAAAACCCCGGGGGAACTCGGCATCGAAAAACGAGGAAAAATCCCCGGTGACCGTGTGTTCGTCGACCCCGTAGTCGAACGTGTTGGCGATAACGCTCGCAAGCACACGGTCGCGGAACGAGGCGAGATCCGCTCTTTTCCGGCGGCAGACTGCAAGCGCCTGCCGGTTGCCTTCTTCCTTGAGTGCACGGAAGGGATCGGGGGTCCCCACCCGCCGGCAGGCATGGCGGTGGATTACGCTTGCGATCTGGGGGTGGAGGAGCTCCGAGTTCCATAAGTCGGAAAGGATCTGCCCGCACTCTTCATGGATTTGGGTCGCCATATCCCTGGAGGCACCGGCGAGCGAACATTCGAGATCCACGCGGGAGAGAAGGCATGACTCGCAGGTCTTGGTCAGCTTCATGGCATATCCCCGGAGTATGGGAAAAACGATGGGGCCATCGCGATTTGAACGCGAGTCAGAAGACCCCCAGTCTCCTAGGATGGCCAGGCTACCCTATGGCCCCGCTCTCATACTATATGCCCGGATGGCTTATCTACCTTACCGTACGGGTGCCCGTTCGTACCCGGGGGCTATCGCTCCCACTCGTCCCCGTAGTTGGAACGCTTGTACTCCTCCACCCGCTGTATCAGGTTGTCGAGTTCCGTGTCCGTGAATTTGATCTTGTCCTCGATCGAGTTCAGCTCGCGGAGGAGCTGTTTGATCCGGACGTACATGACATACATGATGAACTGCTGAAAAAAGATGGCCAGCCCGAAAATGACAAGGATAAAATTTTCATACGCCATGGTCTTCTCCCTTTCGTGGTCCTCCCCCCGTGGCAGCCGGCATTATTCCCGTGGGCCCGGACCGGATATG
>JAKLEQ010000014.1:6208-31804 GCA_022711635.1 Methanoregula sp.
TAGTAACCTGATAAAAAAATTCGGTTGAACTAATATAATAATGCTCTTCATTTCAGATCGACGGGAGAATTGCCCGTGTTTCCCCAATTGCCCTGAATGCAAGGGTCCGGAATCCCTCCGGATAGTTCCGAGAGAGTGTCTGCAGAATCACAGCAGTTATGCGTTCCGTTTTTCAAATTATTGGTAAAAAATACCCGAATTTCCGAATAAATCAAAATCTCCGTCGTAAATAAAAAAGATAGATATTTAAAGTAATCACCGATATTATCAAGTACGAAAGGGTGTTCCGATAACTCAGGTGCCGTTCCCATGCTGAAAGACAAAATTTCCGGTTTCATCGAGAAGATCCGGTCGGTCGATGGTATTTCGGCCTGCGCTGTTATCTCGCGCGACGGTATCGTCGCAGGCAGGTATTTTGACCGGCCGCTGAACGAGCCGTGGTTCGGGGCGTTATCGGCAACCATCCTTGCGTCTGCCGAGTCCGTGGCAAACCTCATTCGAATGCCGGTGACGGATTCGGTAACCATCCGTGGTTCAGATGCGGTGATCATGGTCATGGGGGCCGGGGACAAATTTCTCGTCGCGGCAGTCCTTCAGAAGAGTGCGGATCCGGCACGGGTGCACGACCAGCTTGCGACAATATCGAGGACGATCGGAGAGGCGATGTAATGTTTACTATTATGGTTGTTGATGACAGTCCGTTCATCGTGGACGTGTTTGTCACCATGCTTGAGAGGGGCGGTTACCGGACGGTTGCAGCATATGGGGGAGAAGAATGCCTGGAGATTCTTAAAACGGTCACCCCGGACCTTATCCTGCTGGACATCATGATGGAGCCCATGGACGGGTGGGAGACCCTCGAGCGGATCAAGGAAAATCCCCAGACCAAGGATATCCCGGTTCTCATGCTGACCGCCAAGCAGCTGACCCCTGCCGAGGCACAGGAATACGGGATTTACATCGAGGATTACGTCTTAAAGCCCATCACCCACCGCGAGCTGTACGATGCAATCGAACATGTTCTCAACCGCCGGCAGGCAATAAAATCCGATGTCGATGTGGCGCGGCAGTCCGGTTTCGACTCGCAGATGATCAGCGAATATGCCCGGCTCAGCAAGAGTATCGATGTGAACCGGCGCCTCCTGAAGGTACTGGAAACGACGTATAACATCAATGATACCAAACTCCGCGTCTCCGACGAGATCACCCGTGCCATCAAGAGCATGGAGACCAATATCAAGTTCCAGGAAGGGCGTCTCCAGCAGATCCGGGAAGAACTCTCCGGGACCCTCCCGACAACCCCCTCCAGCTGACCAATGAGCGGTCATTTCCGGGATGCGGCGGTGGGAAATTGCCGTTCAGGATCCCGTCAACCCTGGAGCGGCCTCTCTTAAAATTCTGAGGAATATCCTGTGAACGAGACGATCATGATCGTGGACGACAGCCCGTATATTGTCGATGGGCTTGCTGCACTCCTGAAGCGGAAGGAGTACCGCCCTGTCATCGCGCACGACGGAGATGAATGTCTTCGCGAGCTGGAGAGATTGCTGCCCGACCTGATCCTGCTGGATATCATGATGGAGCCAAAGGACGGCTGGGAGACCCTGGAAGAAATCCGCAGCAACCCGAAAACGAAAGAGATTCCCGTCCTGATGTTCTCCGCAAAGAAAATTTCCCCGGAAGAGGCTGGAGAACACAGCATGTGCATCGACGACTTCGTGCCCAAGCCGATCAACCCGGGGCAACTCCTCGATGCCATCGGCCGCGTCTTTTCCCGCCAGAGGGAGATGGAGGAAGAGCTTCGGCGCGCAGGGGAGGCCGGGCTCGACGCAGCCCTGATGGATGAATACCGGGCGTTACGCAGGAGTGTTGACGTGGATATCCGGATGCTTACTGTCCTGAAAGCGCACACCGGCATGGACAATCCCGGCAAGGAGGTTCCGGAAGAAGACCGGGCTGCAATAGGCCGGCTCGAAGAGAAAGTCGCGGCTGACACGGAAAGGCTGCGGTCAATCAGGACACGCTTTGAAACCGTGACGTGATGCCGGTGTTCCGGGTCGAAAACCCGGCATCTCTGTCGTATTAAGAATACATATATATAGTCGACCGGCATTGTAATAATGCTGTACATCTTACCTTGGGGGCTCGTAGCTCAGTCCGGCAGAGCGCCTGGCTTTTAACCAGGTGGTCGGGGGTTCAAATCCCTCCGGGCCCGTTGCCACGACAGAATCGTGGGATTTTTCCAGGGAACGCATCTGATGAGAGGAATCATGATCGCAACGGGGGTTTTCCATTGAGCACCAAACTGAACGTCCTGAACCACGTTATGGTGCCTGAACATACTATTATGAAGGAGGACGAGACGAAGGCTCTGCTTTCTTCTTACAACATTACAACCGAGCAATTGCCAAAAATTTTCCATGATGATCCGGCAGTAAAAGTGGTCGGGGCAAAGGTTGACGATGTTATCCGGATTGTCCGGAAAAGTCACACTGCAGGAAAGGCGGAATCGTACCGTCTTGTGATCCGAAGGCCGAAGAAGTAATTCGGAGTTGATCCATCTGATTGATAGAAGTATCTTATCGAGGGCATATTTTTCACGGGAGCATGTTGCGCGCCACCAGCTTGACTCCTTTAATTATTTCTTAACCCATAACCTCCAGAAGGTTGTGGACGAACAGCGCGTCATCGAGACCGACATCGAGAACCGGGGCAGGAACAATGATCCTGTCTGGGTGGAGCTGGGTAAAATCGAGGTGAAAAAACCCCTTGTCCGGGAGGCTGACGGTTCCCAGGGCGACCTCTTCCCCAGCGAAGCACGGCTCCGGAACCTGACGTACGCGGCACCCATCCAGCTTGACTTGACGCTCGTCCACGGGGAAGACCGGCAGGAACCCGTCATCACCACCATCGGCCAGCTGCCGATCATGGTCGGTTCGATCTCCTGCAACCTGTACGGCATGAACGATGCGGAGCGCATCACGCACGGGGAAGATGCGTTCGACGCCGGCGGGTATTTCATCGTAAACGGTACCGAGCGTGTCCTGATGACACTCGAGGATCTCGCTTCAAACAAGATCATGACCGAGTTCACCGAGCGGTACAACGAGCGGATTTACGTCGCAAAGGTCTTCTCGCAGTTCCGGGGATACCGGGCACTCGTCGTCGTGGAGCGGAACAAGAAGAACCTTCTCGAGGTCTCGTTCCCGTCCGTGGCCGGCCACCTGAAATTCGTCGACCTCATGCGGGCGCTGGGCATGACCAACGATCAGGAAGTCGTCAACGCGGTCTCGACAGACGAGGAGATTCTGACCTTCATGATGCAGAACCTCGAAGAGAGCGAGTGCGACTCGGTCGACGGGGGCATCATGTACGTGGGCAAGAAGCTTGCGCCCAACCAGACCAAGGACTACCAGCGCAAGCGCGCGGAGTTTGTCCTCGACAACTACCTCCTGCCCCACCTCAATTACCAGCACGGCAGCCTGAAGGAAGGCGACGAGGGGTATCTCGAGGCGATCCAGAGCGAGCGGCTCGCAAAAGCCCATTTCCTCGGGAGGATGGCGGAGGCCTGTTTCGACCTTGTGCTGAACAAGCGGCGGATTGATGACAAGGATCACTACTCCAACAAGCGGCTGAAGCTTGCCGGCGACCTCATGGAAGACCTCTTCCGTATCTCCTTAAACCGGCTGACCCGGGACATCAAGTACCAGCTCGAGCGCGCGAGCATGCGCCACCGCGATCTCTCCATCGCGACAGCAGTCCGGGCCGATGTCCTGACCGAGCGGCTCCTTCATCCCCTCGCGACCGGCAACTGGGTTGGCGGGAGGACCGGTGTTTCCCAGCTCCTCGACCGGGTCGATCACATGAGCGTGCTCTCGCACCTGCGTCGCGTTATCTCCCCGCTGTCCCGGTCCCAGCCTCACTTCGAGGCCCGTGACCTGCACCCGACCCAGTGGGGCCGGATCTGCCCGAGCGAGACCCCTGAAGGGCCGAACTGCGGTCTTGTCAAGAACTTCGCCCAGATGGTCGAGATCAGCAAAGGCGTCGACAATGAGGAAGATGTCATGCGGGCTTTGTATTCGCTCGGCGTCGAGAAGATCCGGGGTGAGGTCAGATGACCAAGAAGTCACGTGTCTTTGTTGACGGCGCCCTGATCGGGCTTGTCGACAAGCCTGCAGAAGTCGTTGCGGAGATCCGCGCGATGCGCCGGCAGGGTACGATCTCAACCGAGATCAACGTCTCTCACAAGGAATACAACGGGGATGTCGTGATCCTGACCGACCGCGGCCGGGCACGGCGCCCGCTCGTCGTCCTGAAGGACGGAAAGCCCCTGATCTCCTCTGATGACCTTGAAAAGCTCGCCAAAAAAGAGATCGGCTTCGACCATTTCATCCGCCACGGGATGATCGAGTTCATCGATGCCGAAGAAGAGGAAGACCTCTACATCGCCATGAACCCGGCGGATGCCACCCCCCAGCACACCCACCTTGAGATCGACCCGTCGCTGATTCTCGGTATCGGGGCGGCGCACGTCCCCTTCCCGGAGCACAATGCGAGCCCGCGTGTCACGATGGGCGCGGGGATGGTCAAGCAGGCTCTCGGGTTCGGCGCGTCGAACATGAAACTGCGCCCCGACACACGGGGTCACCTGCTCCACTATGTCCAGAAGCCCTTAACCCACACCCAGACCTCGGAACTGATCGGTTCTGACGACAGGCCCGCTGGGCAGAATTTCGTGGTCGCCATCCTGAGTTACGAGGGGTATAACATTGAAGATGCGCTCATTTTCAACAAGGCCTCGATCGACCGGGGGCTCGGCCGCTCACACTTCTTCCGCACCTACGAGGGCGAAGAGCGCAGGTATCCCGGCGGGCAGATCGACCGCATCCAGATCCCGGACGAAGACGTCTCCGGTGCACATGGCGCTGAAGCGTACAAGAACCTCGACGAGGACGGGGTAATCAATCCCGAGACCATCGTGATGGAGAAGGATGTCCTGATCGGGAAAACATCTCCGCCACGTTTCCTCGAAGAGCCCACGAGCGACCTGATCGCGGTCGAGAAGCGGCGCGACACCTCGGTCACCATGCGCAGCAACGAGCACGGGATCGTTGACACGGTCATCATCACCGAGGGCGAGAACAGTTCACGGCTCGTGAAAGTCAGGACACGCGATCTCCGCGTCCCTGAAGTTGGCGATAAGTTTGCGTCACGCCACGGGCAGAAGGGGGTTGTCGGCCTGATCACCCGGCAGGACGACATGCCGTTCACCGAGAGCGGCATGACCCCCGACCTCGTCATCAACCCGCATGCAATCCCGAGCCGGATGACGATCGGGCACATGCTGGAGATGCTGGGCGGGAAAGTCGGGGCACTCGAAGGCCACCGGATCAACGGGACGGCATTCGGCAGCCAGGTGGAAGGCTCGATCCGCCAGTCCCTCAAGAAACTCGGATTCTCCCACACCGGCCGCGAGGTCATGTATGACGGGATTACCGGAAAACCCTTCAAGGCCGATATCTACATCGGCGTCATCTACTACCAGAAACTGTACCACATGGTCAGTTCCAAGATGCATGCCCGTTCCCGCGGGCCGGTGCAGGTCCTCACCCGCCAGCCGACGGAAGGCAGGGCGCGGGAGGGCGGTCTCCGGTTCGGTGAGATGGAGCGGGATGTCATGATCGGCCACGGCGCAGCGATGGCGTTAAAGGAACGCCTGCTCGATGAGTCCGACAAGGTCCAGGAGTATGTCTGCGCCCGTTGCGGCATGGTCGCCATGCTCGACCGGAAACGGAATATGACCCGTTGCCTTGCCTGCGGGAACGAAACAGACATCTACCCTGTTGAGATGAGTTACGCGTTCAAGCTCCTGCTGGACGAGATGAAGAGCATGGGAATAGCGCCGCGCCTCAGGCTTGAGGACGTGGTGTAAGGAGGTCCTGCCATGCCAAGCCCAAAACGAATCGGAAAAATCGAATTCGGTTTATTATCCCCCAAAGAAATCCGCGAGATGAGCGTCCGGAAGATCATCTGGGCGGACACGTATGACGATGACGGCTTCCCGTACCCGCAGGGACTGATGGACCTCAACCTCGGGGTCATCGACCCAGGGCTCCGGTGCAAGACCTGCGACCAGAAGGCGAGCGAGTGCCCCGGCCATTTCGGGCACATCGAGCTCGCAAAACCCGTCATCCATGTCGGGTACACGCGCCTGATCCGGAAACTCCTGCGCGTGACCTGCCGGTCCTGCGGCCGCGTTCTGCTCTCGCCGGACGAGGTCGAGAAGGTCATCGGTACCGAGGACGACCTCACCGGCGACCAGATCTCGGAGAAGGATGTCAAGAAGGAGCGCGTCTGCCCGCACTGCGGTGCCCAGCAGCTCAAGATCAACTTCGAGAAGCCGACGACCTTCTCCGAAGTCATGGTCGAAGACGGGAGGAAGGTCGAGCATAAGCTGACCGCTGCAGATATCCGTGCACGGCTGGAGAAGATCCCGGATGAGGACCTCGTCCCGCTCGGGATCAACCCTAAGGTTGCCCGGCCGGAATGGACGGTTCTTACCGTGCTCCCGGTCCCGCCGGTCACGATGCGCCCCTCCATCATCCTCGAGAACGGGCAGCGGTCGGAAGACGACCTCACCCACAAGCTCGTGGATATCATCCGTATCAACCAGCGGTTCAAGGAGAACCAGGACGCAGGGGCCCCCCAGCTGATCATCGAAGACCTCTGGGAACTCCTGCAGTACCATGTCACGACCTACCTTGACAACGAGGTGGCCGGCTGCCCCCCTGCCCGTCACCGCAGCGGCAGGCCGCTTAAAACCCTCTCCCAGCGGCTGAAAGGCAAGGATGGGCGGTTCCGTGGCTCGCTCTCGGGCAAGCGTGTCAACTTCTCGTCCCGTACCGTCATCTCCCCCGACCCCAATATCAGCGTCACGGAAGTCGGGATCCCCCGGGCCGTTGCAAACGAGATGACCATCCCGGTGCGCGTCACCCCCTACAACATCGAGGAGCTGAAACAGATCGTCCGGACCGGCCCCGTGCGGGCGAAAGTTGGCGATCCCTGCGGCGCGAACTACGTCATCCGGCCGGACAACCGGCGCCTGCGGCTCGGTGCCGACAACCTCGAGACAGTAGCCGACATGATCGAGCCGGGCTACACGGTCGAACGCCAGATACGCGACGGGGATGTCATCCTCTTTAACCGGCAACCGTCCCTGCACCGCATGAGCATCATGGCGCACCGGGTCAAGGTCATGGAGGGAAGGACCTTCCGGCTCAACCCGGCGGTCTGCCCCCCGTACAACGCCGACTTTGACGGCGACGAGATGAACCTCCATATCCCGCAGACCGAGGAGGCGCGTGCCGAGGCACAGATCCTCATCTCGGTCGAGGAGAACATCCTCTCGCCCCGGTTCGGCGGGCCGATCATCGGGGGTATCCACGACCATGTCTCGGGCATCTTCATGCTGACGCATGGCCTCCGTCATTTCACCAAGGAGGAAGTCCTCTACCTCCTCCGGTTCACGGACATTGAACACCTCCCGAAGCCCGTCAAGACCGAAGCAGGAGAACTGTGGACCAATAAACAGGTCTTCTCCCAGATCCTTCCGTCGGAGCTGAACATGGTCTTCCACGCAAGTTCCTGCCAGAACTGTCAGACCTGCAAAAAGGAACTCTGCGACAGGGATGCCTATGTCCGGATCATTGACGGCAAGCTCGAGGCCGGCACGATCGACAAGAAGGCAATCGGTGCTTTCGACGGCCAGATCGTGAACCGTATCATCCGGCAGTACGGGATGCGCCGCGCTGCCGACTTCATCGACGACTTAACCAAGCTCTCCATCCGCGCCATCATGCTGGACGGCTTCTCGTTTGGTATCGATGACGAGGACCTCTCCAAGACCGAGTACGGGCAGATCGATGATGTTCTCAACAATGCTGCCCTGGATGTCGAGCGCAGGATCAAGATATACGAAGACGGTCAGCTCGAACCGATGCCCGGCCGTACCGTGGAAGAAACGCTCGAGATGCAGATCATGCAGGTGCTCGGGAAAGCCCGTGACCAGACCGGTCAGATTGCGGGCAGGCACCTCGGCCTTACCAACAGCGCGGTCGTCATGGCGGTCTCCGGGGCGCGTGGCTCGATGCTGAACCTTACCCAGATGGCAGGTTGCATCGGCCAGCAGTCGGTCCGTGGGGAACGCATCGTCCGTGGGTACGACGACCGTACTCTCCCCCACTTCCGGAAAGGCGACCGGGGCTCCGATGCCCACGGTTTCATCAAGCACAGCTACAAGGGAGGCCTCAATCCGACCGAGTTCTTCTTCCACGCGATCGGCGGTCGCGAAGGTCTTGTCGATACTGCGGTCCGGACGTCCCAGAGCGGGTACCTCCAGCGCAGAATGATCAACGCGCTGCAGGACTTAAAAGTCGCATATGACGGGACCGTGCGCACGACCGGCGGCCGGATCATCCAGTTCAGGTACGGGGAAGACGGTACTGACCCAACCAAGAGCGCTTTTGGGGACCCTGTCGACGTGAAGGGTATTGTTGAAGCCATCCTCAAGGAGGAAGTCTGATGCTCGCACCAAAATTCGAGAAGAAAGTCGCTGCCGCAGACCTTCCGGAGAAGACCAAGGACCAGCTCCGGACCTTCCTTGACGGAAGGGACATTTCAGACGACAAGTTCAACCAGATCTTTGACCGTGTCGTCCGCGAGTACCAGTCAACGCGGATCGAAGCCTGCGAGGCGGTTGGCATCATCGCAGCCCAGTCCATCGGGGAACCAGGCACCCAGATGACGATGCGGACGTTCCACTATGCCGGCGTGGCTGAGATCAACGTCACGCTCGGTCTGCCGCGGTTAATCGAGATCATGGACGCGCGGAAAGAGCCCAGCACTCCTACGATGACGATCTACCTCGAACCCGAGTTCGCCAATGACCGGGACAAGGCGCGGGAGGTCAGCTGGAAGATCGAGGCAGCCCCGCTCCACGAATTCGGGGATATCACGACCGATATCGAGAATATGCAGGTCGTCGTCTCCATCAACGTCAAGGTATGCGAGAAACGCAAGATCCCGCCTGGCGAGATCATGGAGAACGCGCCCAAGAAGATCCGGGACAAGCGGCACTACCGGGATTTCGAGCACGAGATCGACGAAGAGAACGCGAGGATCACCTTCACCCCGAAGGATCCCGAGAGCTACCAGAATCTCTTCCAGCTTGCCGAGCATGTCCGCAACGTGATCGTCCAGGGTATCGATGATATCGAGCGGGTCGTCGTCAGGAAAGAGACCGGGGAGTATATCCTTTATACTGAAGGCTCCAACCTTAAGGATGTCTTCGATGTTACCGGCGTCGACACGACCCGGACCCGGACGAACAACATCAGCGAGATCGCATCGGTGCTCGGCGTCGAAGCAGCACGGAATGCCATCATCTTCGAGGCGCTCTCGACCCTCGGGGAACAGGGTATCCTTGTCGACGTCCGGCATATCATGCTGGTCGCCGATATGATGTGCATGGACGGGGAAGTCAAGCAGATCGGAAGGCACGGGATCGCCGGTGAAAAGGAGAGCGTACTCTCGCGCGCTGCCTTTGAGGTGACCGTCAACCACCTGCTCGATGCCGCCATGGCAAACGAGACAGATGAATTGAGCGGGGTAACGGAGAACGTCATCGTGGGCCAGCCAATCCAGCTGGGGACCGGCGACGTTAAACTGATTGCGGTAAAACCTAAGAATTAAGAAATTCCTATCAGGTGAATTGGAAATGGATTTTAATGCTTCATTGCGCAGGGCCATCAAGACGGGAAACGTCATCCTTGGCCAGAACAAAACCGAACAATGCATCAAGGAAGGCAAGGCGCAGATTGTTGTCGTTGCGCAGAACTGCCCGGAACAATTCAGGAAACAGCTTGCTGCCGAGAAGGATATCTTCATCCACACTTTTGACGGATCGAGTGTCGCTCTCGGGAAAGCCTGCGGTAAACCCTTCATGGTAAGCACGCTTGCCGTCGTCGATGCCGGCGAGTCTGACATCCTTACCCTCAAGAGGGCATGATATGCCGGAAGTCAAACTGACCGAAGACTGTATGCGCCTGATCTCGCAGTTCGAGAGCCTCACCGGCGCGGGGAGCCGCGATTGCGTCATCGATGAACGCAACGGGCGGCTTATCTTTGTCGTCAATCCCGGTGACATGGGGCTTGCTATCGGGAAGAAAGGTGCAAGCATTAAGAAAGCGTCCGAAGTGATGGGCAAGAAGATCGAGGTCGTGGAATACAACAGCAACCCGGAGCAGTTTATCAAAAACTGTTTTCTCCCTGCCCAGGTTGTCGGGATGAAGTTCGAAGGGGAACCCGAGCAGCAGACCGTGACGGTCGATATCCGCGACGATGACCGTGGGATTGCGATCGGAAAAGAGGGGAAGAATATCTTCAAGGCAAAGAAGCTCGCCCTCCGCCAGCACAATATCGCCGACATCCAGATCCTGCAGAAACCCGACGCCGTTGCCGGGCCGGATCTCTAACCTCTATTTCTCCAGTATTCTCGTTTTCGTTCTTTCCCGGATGCAGTATCCCTGCGGCCTGTTGTCCGGCGTGGGTAACACTCAACCCGCCGTAAAGCCCGGCCCCTGCGGTGGCGCCGTGCCCGTCCTGCATTTACCGCCACAGTGCCATCTCCACCTTTCTCATCCCGTCTCCCTGGTGATCAGGATCGGGGGGAAAGGGAGCGATTCTCTCTCGTGCAATGAATGGGCAGATGTTCGCGATAACGACTCTTTTGCGTTCAGGCGACAGGGATACCCTCCGGTCGTGAGCCCGATACCCTGGTGCGGTCTGCCCGGCAACATACCTCCCCCTCCCCTTCCACCCGGTCAGAGGATCTCTGGGAATTGTCCGTGCAGGGATCCGGCACGCGAAAAGGAAGTGCCGGGTCCGGCGTTCCCGATCCGATGATGGGATTGATTCCGCGACAACCTGGCGGGTACTCCCTCAGCATCCGATGTCCGGGGGAATGGTTCTTTGGTTCTTTCGTTTTTTCCGATGAGGATGGGATCTGCCGGGGGCAGAGGAAGAGATTAAACCTCTTTTTTGTAAACCTGCCGGCAGTTTATTCTCATGAAAATGACGATTATTCGCAGGATTTCCCCGCCATAAACCGGACAGCACCTCCTGGCTCTTACGAATGTTGTGCCGGAACCTCCCGTTAGAACTCCGGGGCGGGCACCGGGAACAGGATAGAAAAAAGCAATCAGGGTATATTGGCAATCGTCGCGAAATCTTCCAGGTATAGCTCTTCCGGCCGGCTCTTCAGGATCTCTTCGGAGAGCACCGGAAGGGCCCGGGCTACCCATGCGGGATCGAGCAGATCCCCCGATCCCTTCAGGCAGTTACGCACCGTCTTTCTCCGGTGAACGAAGAGTGCCCGGACAATATCGGCATACCGCTTCCGGTCACTGATGGGGAAGAGCGGGGGGCGGGGGGTCAGCCAGACAACCGTCGAATGCACCTGCGGTTTTGGCGAGAAGCAGTTGGGAGGGAGCGTGAAACACTGCCGGACCGCGGCATAGGTCTGGACCATGATCGAGAGCCTGCCGCAGTCCTTGGTCCCTGCCGGGGCGACCATCCTGTCCGCAAACTCGCTCTGGTACATCAGGACTGCCGTCTCAAAACCCGTATCAAGGAGGCGGAAGGTTATCTTCGAGGAGATGGAGTACGGAAGGTTCGAGACGACGACAGAGAACGGCGGGAGATCGCACCGGCTGGCATCGCCACGGGTAATCGTCAACCTGCCGGAAGCGATCTCTTCGGAAAAGATCGTGCAAAGTTCCCCGCAGAGGCCGCCGTCCAGCTCGATCGCGTGGACAGTCGCACCCCGCGAGAGGAGCGCCCGTGTCAGCGCACCGTTTCCCGGCCCGATCTCCAGCACGGTTTTTCCTTCGAGCGGGACAATATCCGCGATCCGTCCGATCGCATTTCCGTCAATAAGGAAGTGCTGGTCGTGATGCGCTTTCATCGGGTCGTAAAGACGTGGTACTTCACGTCCTTGTTCTGGAGCTCCTCCATAATCCGGGCATGGATCATCTTCTCCGGGTGGGGGAGCGACTTGATCCGGGCAGCGATCTCGGAGAAGCTCTCGAACGGCTTCCTGGCCCGTGCATCAAGGATCTCCCACATCAGCTTCCTGCCGATACCGGGAAGGAGGTGGAGCATGTGCATTTTAGGTGTGATCGGTACAGCCGTGTTGAAGAACTGGACAAAATCCTTCTCCCGGTCTTTCACGATCGAATCGATGATATAGGGTAGCTCGCCTTTCGCAGTCTGGGTGAGCTCATCGTAGCCGATCCGCCGCTTGACCCGCTCGATCTTCTGCCGCTCGGCATCCCCGATATAGACCTGCTCGTGGAGTTCGATCGTCACCTCCGGCTTGGGGACAAGTTCGAGCAGCTTGAACTGTTCCAGTCCTATCGCCTGCACGATGGGTTCGCGTTTGAACGGGGGGCGGGGATCGTCCGGGTGCCCTTTCAGGAGCACATCGAGTACCACCGCATTCACCTCTTTCTTCTCTGCCTTCATCCGCGCACCTCAGAAATGGTCTGCGACGATTTTCAGGATGGCATCGAGTTCTTCGGGGGAAAGTGTGAAGCGTTCCTTGGCATAAATCGCCCTGAGCTCGTCGCGGGTCTTCGGCATGATATTGGCGATCCGGTACGCTATCTCGGGTTTCATCTTCTCCAGCTTGGAAAGTTCCTGGACGAGGGCGACCGATTTTTCCGGAGTCGTTTTGGAGAGCGTGTTGGCATGTTCGAGGCTCCGGCGGAATTCATATGACATTTCTTTTCCCGATTCAATCCGCTGTGCTTCGACACCCTGCAGGATCTCGCGAACCTGGGAGAGCGTAACCTTCTCTTCGCTCGTGATACCCTTGACTTTCATGCCATTCACCAGATTATGGATATACCCGTAATAGGGGATTTACTTTTGGGCTTTCAGGTGCTGCGGTCGTGCGATGACAACTTTCTCGGAGTTGCCGTCACGGATCGCTAAGACCCATGCCCGGCCACGCTGACCAAGGACGGTCCCGGTCTTGCCGTGGAACCTCCGGTGCGGCATCCCTTTCTGGATGCTCGGCTCGCAGACGATGTGGACGTTCTGCCCGACCTCAAACTTCTGGATAACCGACGTTACCGGGGGAAGCCCGCGGCGGCGGAGTTCCTTCTTGAACTTATAGCGTGTCTTTTTTCTTGGTCCATTGTGATGTGCCATGGTTATTCACCTTCTCTCTCTTCGACCAGCACGACATCGAGGCTGACGACCCGGGCGGGGCTTCCCAAGGCCTCGGAAAGGCTCGGGCGTGTTCTCCCGTTATCCCCGGATACCAGTTCCTTGATGTACAGGCCGGCTTCACCGGTAACCTCAACAATAAATCTGCCGGCTTCTTCCCCGGTGCATGCGATAGTAAGGACCCTGCGTTCGCGGATTTTGTCAGCGCGCCTGTGTGCGACCCTCTCCGGCGTGCGCTGGCAGATTTTGGCGCCGGACAGGGAATTTACGGCCGTTACGAACGCATCTGCTGATGGTGCACCGTCAGCCTCAACTACGATCCTGTATTTTTTATGCGCCTTGTTCGATTTAAGGGTTTCCACTTCGGAGCGTTCGCTCCAGCGATCCAGTTCGACTTCGACCCGCCCGGCAGCGGATGTGTTGATGGCGGATTCAAGGTCGCGGATGCTGATCGAGCGTCGCTTTGGCGCGACAATCTCAAGAATAAACGGGCGACCCGTCCCGATCATGCGGGCATCGATATCCTCCCTCCCCGCCCCATGGAGGACGGCACCACCGGCATGGAAGAGTTCAACTGTCGGCCTTCCGATAAGTTCTTCGACGGAATCCTGGTACTGCTTCCCGGTGAAGTTGCATTTCTCGCACCCGGCCCCCCGGCACGCCCGGCAGTCCCAGTGGGTCTGGGGGATGCCGCGCTCCAGCTTCCGGTACCTGCCATACACGAAGACAGGATTGACCTGGACCTCGATGGCATCCTGCAGGAGATCGATGAGCACGATGACATCCGGTGTCCTGAAATCGACAGACTTGCCGGTACGAGCAGAGACCGCCTTTCCCACCTCGCGGTTCACTTCAGACTTGAACAGTTCGGCCCGCGGGAGGGAGAGATCGGAGATGACCATCTCCTCGCTCTCGGCGATGAGCGGCGGCACGCGGCATCCGACAAGGAATGTTCCGTATTCGACCTGCCCGAGAGCATCGGCGATCCGTCCTGCAAATACCGGTACCTTCTCAAAGAAATTGCCGCAGATCCAGCAGGTTCCGGAAAACGGTTCGTACGGGGCGTTCTCCGCAACAGAACGGGCGATGCGCAGCGCGATGCCGCGCTGGTCGTTCGCAAGGCCATGCCCGCTCTTGCCGAAGAACCTTCCAAGGCAGTGATCGCAGCAGGGGCCATACGCGAGTATTTTCCCGGCGAGTTCCGTCAGCTCCATCCGGCAGCCCTCCGGTCAAGCTCGTTCAGGAGTATGATCACGGCATGGTCGGCGTGAAGCACGGAGGGGCCGACCGAGAACCGCGGGCACCCTGCGAACAGCGCCTCCTCATCGGGGGTGAAACTGAGATGGTCCGAGAGGAGAAATGCAGGGGGAAGGGCACCTGCCTTGCGGATGTCTGTGCCGTGTTCGTCGAGGATGGCATACCCGCCCTCCGCGAGAAGCCGGGACAGGCCGGCGTTCCTGACGGCAACACCCGGTGCTGCTTCACGGAACTCGGATCCGCAGGGGATGGCAAGGGCTTTTTTTATCAGCGCTGCCGGGCTCTTCTCATCGGGATTCAACGATCTGACGGAACTTCCGGAAAACCGGATCGTCTTCATATTTTCAGGCTTTCCCTGGAGTACCAGCGTGCACTCCGTATCCCTGCGAAGGTTATGCGAGAGAAAGAGGGATGCGTTCACGCACCGGCACAGGACATCCATGCGTCCCGCCCCCCCCGCGAGATCGTTCAGGCTGAAGGATGGATCGGTTGTCGCGGTATGACCGATGACGGCAATTGAGGTCATCTACTGCATTCCCGAGAACTTTTTCAGCAGGCGCTGCATGTTGAACTTGCTGCCGGTGGCTCCCCGCAGCCCCTTGAGCGTTCTCTGCATCAGCTTGTAGTATTTCAAAAGTTCCCTCACCTCGTCCTGCGACGCGCCTGCCCCGCGGGCGATCCGCTGCATCCGCGAGCTGTTGATCCGGGAAGGATCATCAAGTTCGGCGCTCGTCATGGAGTCCATGATAATCCGGTAACGGACCATCTTGGTGCTGGTCACATCGTAGACATCAGAGGGGAGCTCCATGTTGCCGAGCGGGAGCATGTTCATGATCTGTTTGAGAGGCCCCATCTTGTTGAGCGCCTCCAGCTGTTTGTACATGTCGCGGAGGGTAAACTTCCCCCGCATCATGGCGTTGACGTCGACCTCGTCCGCGTCGATTGCGCCCTGTGCCTTCTCGACGAGCGCCCGCATGTCCCCCATACCGAGGAGCCGGGAGATGAACCCGTCGGCATCGAACCGGTCGAGGTCATCGATCGTCTCTCCCTGCCCGATGAAGACGATCCCGCTCTTGGTCTCGGCCACGGCAGAGAGTGCCCCGCCGCCTTTTGCTGTCCCGTCCATCTTGGTGATAATGACGCCGTCGATCCCGATCGCCTCGTGGAACCGGCGTGCCTGCTCGCTCGCCTGCTGGCCGAGCGCGGCATCGATGACCAGCCAGCGGTGGGTGGCTTTGGTGAGGTTGTTGAGGTCGATGATCTCCTGGATCAGGTTGGCTTCAAGGGCATGCCGTCCCTGGGTGTCCACGATCAGGACCTCGTAGTCCTTCAGATCCAAAAGTCCCTTCCGGGTGATGGCAAGGGCATCTTTCTCGCCGGGATCGCCGAAACAGGGGATGTTGATCTTCTGGCAGAGGGTCGCGAGCTGGTCGTATGCCCCGGGCCGGAATGTATCGGCACAGATCACGGCGACACGGAGGCCTTTCTTCTGGAAGTACCGTGCGAGTTTTGCCGTCGTTGTCGTCTTGCCGCTGCCCTGGAGGCCGGCCATAAGGATGGTCTGCGGTTCGAGCCTGACGTCAGTGGATGCCCAGATCAGCCGTACGAGTTCCTGGTATACGATGCGGAGGACATGTTCCCGGACACCCATGCCCCCGGGGGGCTGTTCATCGAGCGAACGGGAGCGGATGGCCTTGGAGAGCTCCATGACAAGACGGACGTTGACATCCGCCGAAAGGAGCGCCCGCTGCAGGTCTTTTACCAGCTCATCGACGGCGACACGGTCGACGACGGTCTTTCCGGCAAGTTTCTTCAGGGCGTCCTTGAGCGATGAGGAGAGCGTATCCAGCATCAGGCATCACCAAGGAGCTCGTCGACCACGGCTTTTGGAGAAAAGGGAACGATATCGTCGTATGCCTGGCCGGTCCCGAGGAAGACGAGGGGTTTTCCGATCGTATGGGCGATCGAGATGGCAGCCCCGCCCCGCGAATCCATGTCGGCCTTCGTGAGAACGATTGCGTCAGCCCCGACCGTCCGGTCGAACTCGGCAGCCCGGACAACGGCATCATTCCCGGCAACCGCCTCGTCAACGTAGATCACAAGATCGGGTTTCATGACACGCCGGATCTTGTCCAGCTGGCTCATCAGGTTGGCCTTCGTGTGAAACCTGCCTGCGGTGTCCGCCAGGACGACATCCATCTTGTGGGCGGTGGCATACTGGACGGTGTCGAAGAGCACTGCCGAAGGGTCCGCCCCCTGCTGGTGCTGGATGATCTTGATCCCGATGCGCTCCGCGTGCACCTCGATCTGTTCGATTGCCCCTGCGCGGTACGTGTCCCCTGCACCGATTACGACAGAGAGCCCCTGTTTTTTCAGGAACGATCCGACTTTTGCGACCGTCGTGGTCTTTCCCGTCCCGTTGACCCCGGTAAACAGGATCTTGACCGGCCGTTCGTGGTTCCGGATGTAACTGAGAAGATCGAATTCCCTGCCCAGGACATCCAGCAGTGCTCCCCTGAGGGTCGTTACCACGAGATTATCGACCGATTGCCCGATCTTCCGGTGTTTTCCGACAAGGTTTTTCTTTACATGCGCCATGATCGCGTCCGTCACCGGCAGTGCGACATCGCTCTCGATAAGCGTCATCTCGAGTTCCGAAAGGACATCGGCAAGTTCCTTCTCGCTGATGATCAGCTCGCGGTCGATGATGAACGTCCTGAACTTGTCCGCAAGGGTGACCGGGGCAGGGGAGCCGGGTTGTGCCGGCTCCTGTGCAGGTTCAGCCGCAGGTTGCCGGGTTGGGGGAACAGCAGCGTTGTCCGCCGCTGGTGCAGGGGTCGCGATGACCGTGCCGATCGTGCTGCCGATCCGCGCACGGGCCGCCTGGAGCCGTTCCTTCAACCCGGCAAACATGGTTGTTTCCCTACTCCTCATCTGCCTCTTTAGCAGGCCGCGACGGGGGAATACCCGCCTGTTCTGCCGAAACAGCCTGCTGGTACCCCATCTCGATCCTCTTTGCGATCTCGTTCATCTGGGCACGGAGCCGATCCAGGGTCTCCGCGACCTTCTTCTCCGAAGCCTCCATCTCAGTGATCCTTCCTTCGAGGAACCCGACAGCCTCGCTGCCTGGCCGCTCAACGATCACGTCTGCGCCGATGTTGATCAGCACGTTCTGGGGATCAAGAATTTTCGCGCGGACACTTGCCCCTCCGCCAACCTGAAGGAGCACGGTCCCGTCGCCGGATTCCTGCAGGCCTTTGAGTGCTTCGATTGCCGCAAGGGCTTCCATCCTCCCGTTCTCGAGCAGTTCCAGCTGGCTCGCGAAAATCTCTGCCTGCTGTCCGTATTGTTTCAGGTACTGCTCAAGAGCGAGCAGTTCGCGCTGGTCGATCTGTTCCATGGTAGTTGGCACGGTATTCCTCTCCGTAACCGGGTTCGGGCCGGATCCCGGTATCTTCCATTAGGTATGCTTTCGGACACCATAAATACCTCATTGAGGGCAGGATATCCCTGCACATGGACCGCAATTTCCCGCACGGACGGGATTAAAAAAGCCTTTTTAAAACAGGGTCGGCCCGGGATGCCTTCCCGGATACCGGCGCTTACGCCGCCTTTACCAGCGCAACCGCGTCGACTTTGATATACCGCCGCTTCAGGTTGTGCTTGCTGCCGATCACGGCAAATGCACGTTCCTTTGCCTGCTTCTCGTTGGGTGCCTTGATCACCTTGGTGTAGGGTTTCCAGTCCTCGCCCATCAGAAAGGTGCCTTTTACTTCAAACATCTTCTCATCCATCTCATTCACTCCAGAAATCCGAATACGTCTTCAATCCTTCCCAGTTCGAAACCGCTTGTCTGTGCCCCCGCGATGTATCCCCGCGAGTTCACGAGAAGGCCGGTACCGATCAGGCCGGAGCCCATGTTGATCGTGCCGGTCCCGACCGGGACGCCGGCAAACTCTGCAATCCTGGCAACATCGGCATCGGTCGTCCTCGGGTGGACAATGATCCCTTTCTCTGTCGCTGCCCCGGCCATGCCGACCGTCCGTACGCCGCCGAATGCGGTCGCCATGACTTTCACGCCCAGGAAACTGCCGATCTCGCCGGCAACGTCCTTCTCCATCTCCGGGTGGACGAACGCAACATGGTCGTTTGCGAGGATCACGTTGCCGGCCGCATTCATGGACCCGGAAAGGAGCATGATCTCGCGGTATTCCTTAAGGATCGCGATCTCATCCTTCCCGGCAATCCCGGACACGACAATGCCTTTCCGGTTACCGGTAAGGAGCGATCCGATGATCGCACTGCCCTGCACGGTTGTCTCGACAATCTCTGCATCGAGGGCTGTCCGGACCGCGTCGCGGAACTCTGCCGGCGCTTCCGGTGGCACAATGACAATATCGCCCAGTACCCGCGCGAAAACCCCGACATTCGGGTCGCCGGCAAATGTTGTTGTCCGTTCCATACCAGCTTACGATTCCTTTGCGAGCTCAGCCTGGACCTGCCCGTCTTCCATCTTCATGGCACGGACACGGATCTTTGTCGGGGGTTTCTCGGCTCCGCGCTCCCAGACCTTCTCGTTGATGCTCCGGTCGAGCCTGATATCCTCGCTCTTCATGTGCTTCGCGAGGTACTTCCGGATATCCTTGATCGCCGCGTTGCTCCGCTTCCACCGGGGTGCACGTTTTACCTCCCGCAGCGGGATGATGTAGATGCGTTCCTGAAGGTTTTCTGCCATGCTCTACACCTTTAACGAGCTTCTGCGCCAGTGCCGGCGCTTGGGATGCGCAACAACGGTACGCTTTGTACGAACCATAACCCACTGGGGCACGCGACGGTTCTGGTCGCATGCTTTTGCCAGCCGGATTTTTCTTCCTTTGGAAACTATGCTCATATCCTTCACCTTTTAAAAGGCTGTTTTTCTGCCGATGACCAGTGACTGGTCATGGTTTTGTGGGAACAGCGTTCCGCAATCGATCCCACGAATGCGGCATGCCTCCCGGATCTCTGTCTCATAATCGCCATTCGGGATCGTCCCCGTCTCGCCATGCCGGACGAGCAGGAACCGGTCCGCGAACCGGTCGACCTCTCTTCTGGTAAATCCCAGGAGGGGCCGGACATACGAACTTCCGGTCCGTCCCTCCAGGCTCTGCACCTCTGCACGGGTCAGCATCGGGACACGGTCATTGAACCGTGTGCCATCGGCGACAACCTCGTACTCGTTGCAGAGGGATTCGACAGCGATGCGGTGGACCTGGTTGATTGCCGTGTTGGGAAACCCGTCACGGATTACCCGGTCTGCCGCCTCGTCCAGCGTACCCCGGGGGAATACACGTCGTTTCATCGGAAACCCGAGCGATCGTGCTGCAGCTTCCACGGAAGGAAGCGGGCGGGCGGGGTCGAACGTGAACGTATTGAGTTCGACCTCGTATAACGTACCCAGCATGATTGCTGCAAGGGAACTGTCCTTTCCGCCGCTGTACAGCACTCCCGCATCGGTCATTTCCGTGTAATGGTATAATCGCGCTTTGCCGGCGCAAGCTGGCGCAGCAGTTCCTTGAACTGGGCATCGGTGATCTTCTGCCGCAGCCGTCCGCTCTGGGCGAGCAGAACCAGCTGCTGTTCGATTGCAGCGGCGAACTCGGGTTTTGTCAGCTTGATGGTGTTCAGCCGCTCCCGTGCATCCGGCTCAAGGATCTGCATCAGGATCATCTGGATCTGGGCTTTCTGCTGCTGCTGACGTTCGAGCTCTGCCTGCATGCCCTGCTGGTCAACAGCCTGCTGCTGCAGCTGCGCCATCCGCCGTTTCCGGATCTCTGCCAGCTCGTCGTCTCCCATATCCGATCCTCACTCTTTCTTCTCTGCCTTTTCAGCCTTCTTGCCTTCGGCCTTCTTCTTGCCTTCGGCTGCCTCGGGTTTCTCGCCCTTGTCCGCCTTCTTACCCTCGGCCTTCTTGGCAGGCTTCTTCTCGCCCTTCTTCTCTTCAGCCTTCTTGGGTTCTGCCCTTGGCTGAACCTTCTTCGGTACCGGGGCGGGCGGATTGGTCAGGGTCTCCTTTGCCATCGCATCGAGGAATGCCTGGCCTTCCGGAGAGATCCTCCGGCCGGTCTTGTCGTGGACAACAAACTTGCATGCCTCGAGCTGCTGGAGAGCCTTCCTCAGGATCGACCCGCTTCCCTTGCGGAACGCGTTGGGCTTGGAGCCCCGGTTCTTGGCGCCGCCGTAGAAGCTGCGCATCCGCTGGACTCCCAGGGGCCCGTCGACGTAGACCCGCCGCAGGACCGCTGCCGACCGCATATACCACCAGTCGGGATCCTCGGGGGGCATCTCTTTATGGACGCCGGTCTTGGCAAACGCCGCCCAGGCCGGCGGTTTAATTTCCTGCCGGGACCTGAGTGCCTCTGCGACCTTCCGGATCAGAAGGTCTGCCGGTACATCATACACGGTAGTCATGGTTTCAACTCTACTGTTCGTAAAATAACAGTCTTATGGTATTTGTGAGGGAGGCACTTATATATTTCGAGCCCGGGAACACGACGGGCGGGTGAGGAACGCTGTCCCGCAGGATTTTTCATTGGTCAGCCCTGTCGTGGTGGAGGAGTACTCTGAAAGGATCCCGCCACACGATGGTCCGTAGTATCTGTTGGGGGAGAGGGGGAGGGACCGTGATGTACCGCGAGATCCCCTCACCGGCCGAAGGAAGCCCTGGGAGAGCCGGGGGAGCTTACCCGGTTCACAAATGGCGGTGACGGACCCCCGCATACTACGGATTCCGTCCTGCACCTGTCGGGTACTTCACCGCGCTCTCGCGGAGAGAACGAGTGTCCTGCCCCGGACTTCGAGGAGATCGGATTTCGTCCGGGCGGCAATCGCTTCCGGATCGATATCGGTGTTCTGGAGCCATTTTACCTTGACGATCTTCCGCTTCTTCAGCTGGGCACGGATCTCGTCGATCATCTGCTCCGTGCACCCTGATTTGCCGATCCAGACAGTCGGCCTGAGATCCTGCATGGGACGGTCATTCTTTTCCATCGGTATCACCCCCGACGGGGTACCGCCGTCGAGCTTTGCAGACAAGGCAGGTGACGACAACCCTGCCGCTGCGGATCCGCACGCGCGATGTCTTCCCCGGGACCAGGTACGAGGAGCACCTCCGGCAGAACTTCCTCCGGAACACCCTGCTGATCCGGACGCGCTGGCGCATCGCGATCTTCCGGGCGATCTCAACGTAGCGGTCGGAGAGCCTGGGGTGAGAAGCGAATACTGCCTGGGCCTGCGAAAAGAGCCGGTCAATCCGCTCTTTTGCGATCTTCCTGGACAGCGGGGTTTTGGATCGTTCCCTCATCGTACCTCACGGATTCTGTTGCGATTACCTATTCTTGTCTCCACATTTAAAAATGAGGGGCTGTCCGGGAAATCATGAAGGGGCGGATGGCTTGGATTTTCTGCGCGGATATTGGAAGATACCGCACCAGTATGACGTCCCGCGATATGGCACAGGGGCGTTCAGCGGATGATAACCCGCCGGCCGACGATTGAGAGCCTGCCTTCGCAGAAGAGCCGTATCGCCTCCGGGAGGCAGCGGTGCTCCTGCTCGAGAATACGCGCGGCAAGCGCCTCCTCATCATCGCCTTCGAGTACGGGAACACATTTCTGGACGATGATGGGACCGCCATCGAGGTTTTCATCGACAAAATGCACGGTACACCCCGCAACCTTGACCCCGTGCTCCAGGGCCTGCCGCTGCCCGTGGAGGCCGGGGAATGAGGGGAGGAGTGCGGGGTGGATATTGATCATCCTGCCGGTGAATTCCTTCACAATCTCGCTTCCGACAATCCGCATGTACCCGGCAAGTACGAGGAGGTCGGGGTTGCAGGATACCAGTTCCCGGAGGAGCGCCTTTTCGTATTCTTCACGGGAAGCAAAACGGGAATAATCGACGGTCGTGACCGGGATGTCCGCTGCCCGTGCCCGGTCTGCAGCATACGCCTTCGGGTTGTCGGTGTACAACCCGACACAGGTTGCAGGGATCCTGCCATCCCGCATCGCATCGAGAACTGCCTGGAAATTCGATCCCCTCCCCGATGCAAGTACGGCAATCCGTTTTTTTCCTGCCATTACGATCCACCCTCGCTCTTCTCTTCTTTCTGGTGGAGGACGACCTTGACCTTGTTGATCCTTCTCCCATGCATCTGCAGGACAACGAGGGTTGCGCCTGCCAGGTCGATATCGACCTTCTCCCCCGGGTGCTGGGGGATATGCCCGATACGATCGATGAGGAGTCCTCCGAGCGTCTCGTACGATTCGCTGACGGGAAGGTTTATGCCCAGTTGTTTATTCAGATCTTCAACCCACATCTGTGCATCGACGATGTAGACTCCTTCCATGCTCTTCTGTATTTTGGGTTCTTCCGTGTCGGTCTCGTCCTGGATATCCCCGACGAGTTCTTCGAGGATATCCTCGACCGTTACGATGCCCGTGAAACTACTGTATTCGTCGATGACGACTGCTATCTGGATCCTGCGTACACGGAGCTCCCTCAGCAGGTCATCGATCTTCTTTGTCTCCGGAACGAAATACGGGTCGTACATAATTTCAGGGATCGTCTCTTTCCTCGGGGAGACCATCGCGGAGAAGACGTCCTTGACATTCAGGATTCCGGTAATATTGTCGGTCTTTTCATGGTAAACCGGGATTCGGGAAAATCCTGTCTCGTTAAAGATACGGACGGCATCGGAAAACGATGTCGTATCCTCCATGACCGTGACATCGACCCGCGGGGTCATGATCTCGCGGGCCGTTGTATCGCCGAATTCGAGGACCGAGTACAGCATGTCCTGCTCCGCCTTCTCGATCGTCCCTTCTTCCGTGCCGACATCGATCCATTCCTTGATCTCGTCTTCCGTTACCGCTGCCTCCCCATGCCCGCCATGAATGCGCAGGTAGTGACTCATGGCATCCACGACCAGGATCACCGGGGTGAACAGGAACGAGAGCCAGAGGATCGGCCGCGCAACCCCGAGGGCAAACGTGTCGGATGCCCGGGCAGCGTACACTTTGGGGGAGATCTCCCCGAAGACGAGCAGGATGATGACAACAAACCCGGTCGCAATCCCGACCCCGACATCCCCGTAGATCTGGATCGCGATGGCGGTTGCGATCGCTGCAGCCGCGATATTGACAATATTGTTCCCAATCAGGATCGTTGTGAGGAGCTTGTTCGGATTTTCCTTGAGTTTTGCAAGAGCCTCTGCACCCGGCCGCTTCTCGTTCACAAGCATCCTTACCTTCGCTCTCGTAATGGAAAGGAGGGCAACCTCCGAGCCCGAAAAAAACGCGGAGAGGATTATACAGAGAAGAAAAAGTGCAATATTCAGAGGATCGAGAATCATTATCGTTCACGCCGGGATCCGGCAGAAAAATCATGGGTATTCATGGGCTGGAACAATACACATAGGGGGGGGAAATAAGATAAAATTAGCGGGATTTACGGAATTGTACTCATGATAAATGCCCGGTCGGCACGAAGTACCGCAATCTTCTCTTCTGCCGAAAGTCTTCGGGGAAAATTGAGGTCGTCGATCTCAAGGGTGAGCGGTCCTGTATAGCCGGCGCGGGAAAGCAGGGCGACAACCTCTGCCATCGCCGGGCTCTTGTCCAGCGGGAAGTGAAGGATGTTCCCGTTCTTCCGGCTCAGGTGAACGTTTACCAGCCGGTCTTTGCACAGCTGCACATACCTCCCGAGATCGCCGGCTTCCCCGGAAAGGGCGTGCGCAACATCGAGGGTAAAGGACAACCACGGTTCTTCGTCCAGGAGCTCCCGCGCCCGCTCCGGGGTGCAGAGCAGGGAGTTGACCTTTGGCTCCATGTTTTCCATGGCAATGCGGATGTTCGGTCGCCTGCCCGCTTCCTCTCTCAGGGTGGCGATATAATGGCTGAAACGCTGGAGATCCGCCTTTGAAGGAGGCCGCCGGGTGGTCCGTCTCCCGGGGTGGAGTGTGACGATATCAGCCCCCAGCCGTTCCGCAAGGCGGACCGATCTCAGGGCATAATCGATGGAGAGTGACGCAACTCCGGGATTGATGGAGCAGGGGTTCAGGTCGAGGACCGGGGCGTGGACGGTAAAGCCGGGTGTTTTTACGGAAGTCTTCCGAAGCGAGACGATCTCGTCGACGGGACAGTTACGGAGCCAGAAATCCGGGGTCTCGATCCAGAATTCCATGCCGTCAAAGCCTGCTTCCAGTACGAACGAAAAGATCTCCCTGCAGGAGTACTCGTGGAAGAACATCGAAGAGACCGCAACGACCGGCATGGTGATACGCATTAATATTGACGTATTGCACCATAACTGTTGATGGACTGGTTCAACTCCGCGGAGCCTGCCCCGGGCGGAAAGACGACGCCGCTGCGGGTCTCTGAAGTCTCTGCGATCGTCGAAGATCTCCTCGATGATGGCCGCCTGCAGGGGATCTGGGTCCGGGGCGAGATAACGAATTACACCCATCATTCCCGCGGGCACCGGTATTTCTCCCTCTCGGAAAAGGGTCCCGGGGGGACGGCTGCAGTCATAAAATGCGTCATGTGGCGTTCTGCGGCAGCCGGCCTTTCCTTTTCGCCCGAAGACGGGATGGAGGTCATAGTCTCAGCGTCTGTCCGCCACTATGCCCCCCATGGCATCTACCAGCTGCAGGTTGAAGAGATACTCCGGGCCGGCATCGGCGAGAAGTATCTCCTTGTCGAACGATGGAAAAAGGAACTGTCGGCAGAGGGATGTTTCGGTCCGGAGCGCAAACGCCCGCTGCCCCCGTTTCCTGTCAGAGTCGGGGTGGTCACTTCGGAAACAGGGGCGGTCATTCATGACATCCGGAATGTCATCGGTCGGAGGTTCCCGGTTGAGATCGTCCTCTCGCCCACCGCTGTCCAGGGCGAAGGGATTCAGGCGGATATCGCCCGTGCAATCTGCCGGCTTGCCGATATGGTCGATGTCGTGATCGTTGCGCGGGGTGGCGGCAGTTTCGAGGATCTGTTTCCGTTCAATCACCCGGATGTCGT
>JAKLEQ010000140.1 GCA_022711635.1 Methanoregula sp.
GCCGACTTCTACCTCCAGAAAGGCGGGGACCCCCGGGCGCAGTTCGCCGAGCTCGCCCACAAGGTCCGGCAGGCGGTTGCCCGGAAACGTGCCGAGTATTCCCTGGTGGAGTCGGAGAAGCGCCTCACCGATATCATCAACTTCCTGCCGGACGCGACCTTTGCGATCGACCGGGCCGGTACCGTCATTGCGTGGAACCGGGCAATCGAAGAGATGACCGGGGTTCCGGCCCGGGAGATGATCGGGAAAGGGGACTATGAGTATGCTGTCCCGTTCTACGCTACCCGGCGGAAGATCCTGATCGACCTGATCTTCGAACCTGACGATGTCATCGCGAAGAATTACGCGAATATCCACCGGGAAAAAGACGTGCTCATCGCCGACACGAACCTCCCCCGCCCCCTGGGAAAGGTCGTGCGGCTCGCCGGGAAAGCCAGTCCGCTCTACGACCGGCAGGGGAGGATTGTCGGCGCTATCGAATCGATCCGCGACATCACCCGGCAGGACCGGGACGCGGAGCAGATCGCACAGAAGACGAGCGCCCTCTCGATTATCAACCGGATCATCCAGGTTTCGAACCTCCCGCAGACCATCGATGAATACGCGAAAAACGTACTTTCCTTAACCATCGATCTCCTCAAGTACCATGCCGGGGGGGTGTATCTCGTGGATGACGACCATCAGGTCGCAAAGATCGTCATCTCGGTGAACCTGCCCCCCGCGTTCATCGCCACTGTCGACAATATCGACGTCAATAATGCTCCCTACGACGCCCTGTTCATCCGCGGCGAGCCGGTCATCATCGAGAACCTGGAAACCGTTCTTCCCCAGGCGGCAGCTGTTTCAGGGTTCCATGCCATCGCAAGTATCCCCATCGTTGCGCAGGATACGGTCATCGGCGCCCTCAATGTCGCGAGCACCGAGTCGTCACTCGTCGACCGGGAGGACCGCGAAATCCTCCTCGCCATCGGACGGGAGTTCGGGAGCGCGATTGCCCGTATCAAGGCCGAGTCCGCTCTCCGGGAGAGTGAATCCCGGCTCCGGTACATGCTGGGGCTTTACGGCAGGGCCGAAAAATCCGAGCATGAACTCCGTATGTATGCCGTGGAGGGTGCCGGGGCAGTCACCGGGAGCCCGCTGGGCTGTCTCGCGTTCCTCAGCGAGGACGAAAGCGTGATGACGATGTATGCGTGGTCGGAGAGCGCCATGAAGGAGTGCGCCCTGCGGGAGAAGCCGATCGTCTACCCCGTTGAGAAGACCGGCCTCTGGGGAGAGGCAGTCCGGCAGCGCCGCCCGGTTATAACGAACGATTACGCGGCCCCCAATCCCCAAAAGAAGGGGTACCCGGAAGGCCACCCGAAGATCGTCCGTCACATGAATGTACCCGTCTTTGACGGGGACCGTATCGTGCTCGTTGCCGGTGTCGCTAACCGCCCGTCCGATTATACCGAGAACGAGGTACGGGAGCTCACCCTCCTGATGCAGGGGCTCTGGCACGTCCTGAAGCGTCAGCAGGCCGAGAGAGAACTGCGGGCAGCGAACGAGCAGCTTGCGGCATCGGACGAAGAACTCCGGGGCCAGTTCGAGGATCTCGCGACGAGTGAGCGCCAGCTCCGCGAGAGCGAGGGCAGGTTCCGGCAGCTCGCCGATGCGACCCTCGAAGGCATCGTGATCCACAAGGCCGGCAGGATCGTGGATCTCAACGACAGCGCCTGTTCGCTCTTCGGATATTCGCGGGAAGAGATGATCGGCAAAGACCTGCTTTCGCTTGCCGCGCCGGATTCCGTTGACGATATCCGCCGGAAGATTGCGGAACGGTATGACGAGGCGTACGAAGCAACGGGGTTGCGGAAGGACGGTTCGGTCTTCCGGGCAGAGCTCCGCTCTCAGGACTTTTCAAGGGGCGGGGAGATGCTCCGGATCACGACGCTCTGGGACATCACCGCCCGGAAGGATGCCGAGGATGCCGTCCGCGAGAGCCGACAGCGCCTCCGGACCTTCATGGACTCGGCGACCGACGCGTTCACGATCTGGGATAAGGATCTCAATCTCATCGATCTCAACAATGTAGCCCTCTCGTACCTGTCGCCGGGAACGAGGAAAGAGGACGTGATCGGGAAAAACTACGAAGAACTCATGCCCGGTGCCCGAAGGCGGGAAGATTACGAGCGGTATCTCGGCATCATACGGACCGGAGTCCCCTATGCGGGGAGTGAAGAACTGCCGGGGACCGGGTACGGGAAGCACTGGCTCGCGATCAAGGCGTTCAGGGTGGGCGAGGGGCTCGGGATCGTGACAAGCGATATCACCCGGGAGAAGGTCGCGGAAGAGGAACTCCGCGCCGCATACGAGCAGATCACCGCATCGGAAGAGGAGCTGCGCAGCAACCTCGAAGAGATCGTGACAGCCCAGCGCGAGAAGGAACTGAGCGAGAAGAACTTCCAGAGCCTTGTCGATCAGGCGCCCTACGCGATCTACATTCAGGTCAATAACCGGTTCGTGTACGTGAACAACGCAGCGATCCGGCTCCTTGGCGCGACATCGGCGGACGACCTGCTGGGGACGAACCCCTGGGACCGGATCCACCCGGATTTCCACGCGATCGTCAAAGAACGGGTCAGGAACGTTACCGCGGAGGGATCCTCTCCCGGAACGCTCGACGAGGTTTTCCTGAGACTTGACG
>JAKLEQ010000141.1 GCA_022711635.1 Methanoregula sp.
AGAGCGGTTGCGGCAAGGATGAGGTTCTGCATGGCTGCGCTCGCGCTCTCAAGGTTGGCCTTCCGGAAATTCGCGAGATCTTCCACCATGGTCAGGACGACGATGACGACCGGCGCACCGCCATACGTCTCTGCGTACCTGATGAACTCCTCCTTCGTGATGAAGCCCCGCATCGGCGATGTTTCCCAGTTTGCGAGATACGAATCGAGCGTCGAGCGGTAGCTCTCCCCCATTTCAAGGATCTTCTCTCCCGTGACGACGAGGAACTCCCACTGCTGCCGGTTGAGGGCGGACGGCGCGTAATTGGCGGCATGGAGGACGGTCATGACATCATCCCTGCTGACCGGGTCGGGGCGGTAATGGCGAACCGCCCTCCGCTTCCGGATCGCTTCAAGAACCTCCATACGGGATCACGGGTTCCCGGCTTTTACAAGCCGTGCTCCCAGCTCGAACGCCCGCCTGCAGTCCTTTGGGAAGACCTCCCGGTGCCGCTTGCGCCGCTCCTCCGGGTCGAAGTAGCTGAAGACCACCTTGTCGTAGTCCTCGAACTGGAGTGTCTCGTTGCAGAAGAGCGACTCCGACTGCCCGAACATCATCTTCAGCTGGCTGGCATTGGCAGTAATATGCGCCCCGTAATTCTCCTTCATCATCTGTTCTGAGACGTTCATCGTATAGAGAAAAGCAGTCGGCATCCGGCGGGGAGCAAGGGACTGCGGGGGCCGGGTGTAGGTCAGGTTCGGGAAGAGGAGCCGCTCCATGAACGACCGCATCTCCCCGGTCACGATGCCAAAGTAAATCGGTGAGCCGAGGATGAGGGCGTCGGCATTCTGGATCTTTTCCAGAACGGGGGTGAGGCCGTCCTTCATGGCGCATTTCCCATAGCTCTTCCCGCCTTTCAGCTTGCAGGAGAAACAGGAGGTACACCCTTTATAGTCGAGGTCGTAGAGGTGGACGAGTTCCGTCGCTGCGCCTTCTGAAGCCGCTCCTTCAAGAGCATGTTCGAGGAGCGTTGCCGTATTCCACTTCTTCCGCGGACTGCCGTTGATTGCGATAACCTTTTTCATGACAGATCACTGTGGATTTCCTTCGTTCTGCAGGGCTGTTGCGACCTCGCGGGTTGCGAGGATCCCGTTCAGTGCCGCCGGGAATCCGGCATAGAGGGAGATGAGCAGCATGATCTCGACGATCTCCCCTTCGGAGAGTCCGGCACGGAGCCCGCCGCCGATATGGAACCGGAGCTGGGACGGGGCGTTCCCTTTTGCAGCAAGTGCTGCGATGGTTGCTGCCTGCCGGTTCCGCAACGGAAGAATTCCCCGTGCGTAGATATCCCCGTACCCGAACGAGATGACGTACCGGGCAATGTCCGGGTCGATCGGATCGTAGGTCTCCTTCAGGAGACGCTCCTGCGCCGGGGCGATCCTTGCAAGGAGTTCCTTCCCCCGCTCGTACCGTCCATCTGCGCCGGCGTGCGCGGATTCCCTTGAAAGGGTCCTGCCGGTCTCCTGAAGGACTTCCATGAGCATCCCCATCGCGTTCAGGGTGGCCGGGAACCCCGCGTACCCGCACATCTGGATGATGACCTCGCGGATCTCTTCCGGGGTGCAGCCGACATGGAGTGCTGCATGGATGTGGACTTTCAGCTGGGGCGCTGCCGTGCCTATCGCAGTAAGGGCGGCAACGACCGCCTGCTCCTTCATCCTGTTGTCAAGTCCGTCGCGGGCATAGATCTCGCCGAACGAGTACTCGATGAGGTATCGTGCGAGGTCCGGGCAGACGCGGTTTATTGCCTCTTCCACTCTGACGCCGGCCTCGCCGTCGATCTCTTGGAGCTTTTTCCTTCCGATTGTAGCATAGTCTGTCATTGTTCCTCTCTTTTCAAAAAAAAAGTCAGGCCTCCCCGGCAGGTACTTCCCAGAAGGGGCAGGCGTTCCCGCCAGACTGGTTCCTTCCTGCATCGAAGGATATGCCTGAACGGACGGGATGAGATCTTATATCTCCCCCCGTACCCACGCGTCGATAAGCGCACGGGAGATACTTGCCGGGGATGGAAGCGTGGGGAGATTGCCCCGTGAGAACCACCCGGCCGACCGGATCTCGGCCGGGTCAATCCTGATCTCCCCTCCGGCATAGTCTGCAACAAACCCCAGCATCAGGGAGTCCGGAAACGGCCACGGCTCGCTCCCGAAATACCGGATGTTGGCAACCTCAATCCCGACCTCTTCTCTCACTTCCCGGTGCACGCACTCCTCACAATTCTCGCCTGCTTCGACAAAACCCGCAAGAACACTGTGGAGGTCGGGCGGAAACCGGGGGGAACTCGCGAGCAGGACCTCCTCCTCCTTCTTTACCAGCACAATGATGGCCGGGGAGAGGCGGGGGTAGGTTACCCGGTTGCACCGTGTACAGACTGCGGCCCGTTCAGAAGGGTGCCGGGAGGCCTCTGCCCCGCACCTTCCACAGTACCGGGTCGAGCGGTCGAAGTCCGTGATGGTAACGGCGTATGCAGCGAGTGCCAGTTCATCGTCCGGTAGGATCCCAAAAAGGGGCCTGACTTCGGAGAACCTGTACCCGGCCGGTGCAGGAAACCCCGCAGGGACTTCCACGGCATGGCAGGGACTGTCCTGCAGAAATCCCAGGAAACGACTCAT
>JAKLEQ010000142.1 GCA_022711635.1 Methanoregula sp.
TCGGGACCTTCGACGCCTTCATCTGGCGCTATGTCGACTTCGTTCCCCGGCAGAACGCCTGGCGTTCGCCGTCCGAATTGCCGCCCCGCACGGAGGCGTCGGACCGGATGAGCCGGGACCTGAAGAAGCGGGGATTCAAATTTGTCGGGCCCACGATCTGCTATGCCTTCATGCAGGCGGTCGGGATAATCAACGACCACGAGACTGGCTGCTTCAGGCATGAGGAAGTGTTGCGGAAAGGTGGGGACAGGAGTCTGCATTGATAGGTCTGGTCTGGGTCCACAGAGTTCAAATTTGCACCAATCCCCCCTGGATGTAGTCTGGTGAGACAGGTTCTGTCAGGGATCCTCCACAGTAAATGCTTGTATTCTCCGTCGGAGAACCCTGTCCGCCAATGGTCAGACGCCCTCTTTTTTTCCAGTTCTCCGACGTGAAAATAAAGATCCGCGGGTTCCTTTGCCACGTCCGGGAACCTGTGGCAAAACCGAACCTCCAACAGAACGCGGATACGGGCGTCTTTTTGCTGGGTGATTTTTGGTGAGATCCTGTGATCAGAGGGAAGCACGATCTGAGGGGAGATCGGCCGCTGTATTAGTGCTAAATAGGGATTTTTCCGGGCACGATTTACCCGGTTTTGCGGCGATCAGGGGTCATTTTAGACGTATCCGAAAACAACAGGGCCGTTTTTCGATGAATTATAGCCAAATCATCATCCAAATGGGGCAAACGAAGGCTGGAATGGGGCCGGATGGGAGATGGTATCCGGCAGATACCTGCAAGGGAAACTCGGGCTAATGGCAGGTATTCACGAGGGAAAGTTGCATGAGAAATATTTCAGAAAATATTTCTCCGATCAAACTGATTTTTTATCGTGATACCGGGGATCTCATCAGACCGACGCAATGAAACCGTTCTTTTCATGATCGTCCTGCTGGGACTCTGTCTTGTATCATGCTGCATGTCTCCTCCGAATACTCAGGCCAATTGGTACCCTTCTGACGGGCAGAGTGTCGATCAGATATGCAGGAACGTGACGATACATTCCCCGGGCTGGATCGTTATCGATCCCGTTGGCGAAAGACACGCAGGAGAAGTTTTTCTGCTTACCGCAACTACGAATCTCGCGCCAGGGACAAATGTGACCGTCCGGACATGGCCGATCACGGATAATCTGGTGAACCGGTCTGAAGCATCTGGAGAAGTCGGTACCAGTTTTCATACCCATGTCATGCAGGGAAATAACGGGGGAAACGTGATTAATGGTGTCATCGATTCAAGAAAATTCCGGCCGGAATCCTATCTCGTTGTTTTATCCAATGATTCCGCCGGCGTATCGGCCTGCACCTGGTATAACGTTTCGATTGCACCGGAAGAAACTCCGGCACTTCCTCCATCTCAACCGGCAACAGAACCAGCTTTTGCCATCGGCAGGAATTTAACCCGCCCCTGGATCGCTTTTGATCCAGTCCCGGATACCTGCATCGGCGACACAATAACTGTATCCGGGACTACGAACCTGCCGGCCGGAGAGAACATCACGAGCTGGATATACGAGGCGCGGTACAAATGCACGAAATGCCCGCGGATGAAGAACGATTCCGTTGACGGATGCTGCGGCGACCGGATCCCGCTCGCGGTCAAAGTCAGGCTCGGAAAAGACGGGATCAACTCCTGGTCGCGGGAGATCAACACCTCCGCGTATGATTTCCGATCCGGTGAATACACGGTTGATGCCGGCGAACCGTCCCCGGGGGTGTTGAATTCCAGCGGGTTTTCGATACCGGATAAACCGGATTCTTCGCGGCCCTGGATTTCTGTCGCACCTGTCCCTCTCCTTTACCCCGGCGAAATCATTGCCTTTCACGGGACAACGAATCTCCCACCGGGAGAGACACTCCGGATCGCGGTGTATTCTGCCGAATTCGCACCCTGCCCGAAATCGACAGTGACCTGTTCGGGCAATGTAAGTCCCTGCTGCGGGGGGTACAGCGCTGAGGTTTCCGTTCGTGCAGAACCCTGCGGTATCAATTCCTGGTCATGGGAGGTCAGTACGCGCGAGCACGGTTTCCGGCCGGGGGGAGAGTATGCCATTACTGCCAGCGGGAGAAACGGCGCGGTGGAAAACACCCGCATTTTTACCCTCAGCGGGATCCCCCGCCCCAACCTTACGCTCAACATTCCCTTGAATAATCCGGATGGGCGATCCATCCTGCTATCAGGACAGGTCAATACGGGGAATGGGCCTGATGAGAACCTGCAGTTGAACATATTTATGGATTCCGGCAGGAAGGCCGGATATCTTGTGTCCCCGGTCAAGGACGGAACCGGGTATTCATGGTCGTTCTCTCTGAACAAGTCCGCCATTATGCCGTATAATTTCCTGACGGTGAACGTGAGTTCGCGGACGAGCCCGGAGATCAGCGTCCAGCGTACATTCCTGCATAACAATGAGCCCGTCTTTTACCCGTATGATCCTGTCAGCCCCTGAGGGACGCGGACACTGAACCCGTGTCCGGATCGTTGACGTTATTGTTACTTTCACGCCGTGAGCAGCGCACGGTTATATTCCGGTATAATGAACACCATATGAGAACAAGGAGCGGATGATGAAAGGGATCAAACGCAGAGCACAAC
>JAKLEQ010000143.1 GCA_022711635.1 Methanoregula sp.
GCGGAGCGGATTCGCGATGCCGTTGAGGGCGGCACGGACATCCGCGACCTCCTTCCCGTCCTCTCGTCGTGCCTCTCGGAGAACCGGCCGTTTCTGGGCCGGTGTGGGAAGAGCGAAGGATCGCTATATTAAAAATCACGGGCGATCTTCTCAGGATGCGAACTACTGCGGGAGAACCTATGGAACACCGGCTGGCGACGGAAGCAGAAGGGTACGGGATCCTGGAGCGGTACGGCATTCCCGTCCCTCAGTACCGTGTTGCAAAGGACGCGGATGCGGCGGTTGCGGCGGCTGATGCCATCGGGTACCCCGTGGTCCTGAAGGTCATCTCGCGGCAGATCGTCCACAAGAGCGATGCCGGGGGAGTGGTCCTCGCAGTGAACGATCCGGCCGGGGTCCGGGCAGCGTTCGGCCGCATCCTTGCCGGTGCGAGGGCGTTCGACCCGGCAGCAGTCGTCGACGGCGTGATGGTCGAGCAGCAGCTGAAAAAAGGCTTCGAGGTGATCATCGGCGGGAAGACCGATCCAACGTTCGGGAAGGTGATCACGGTCGGGGCCGGGGGCACGCTCGTCGAGGTCCTCCGCGATGCCGGCACCCGGGTCCTGCCGGTCGACCGCGATGAGATCCGGCAGATGGTCCGCGAGCTCCGGAGCTACCCGCTCATCCGGGGATTCCGCTCTGAACCACCCCTTGATAAGGAGGCGCTCATCGCCGCGATCGCTGCCGCCGCCCGGCTCTTCCTTGAGGAAGAGACGATCACGGAGTTCGACATCAACCCGCTCGTCCTCTACGAACAGGGGGCGTGTGCCGTCGATGCCCGGTTCTTTACGCGGGATGCGGGGGGCCTCGCCACCCTTCCCGCACGGCAGCCCTTACCTGAGAACCTTCTCGCAATCAGGTCGGTCGCCGTGGTCGGGGCATCCCCCGAGCCGGGCAAGGTCGGGTACGCGGTCGTCCGCAACCTTCTCCCCTTCCCCGGCCCCGTGTACCCGGTCAACCCAAAGCACGCAGAGATCCTCGGGAAGAAGACCTATCCCTCCCTTGCCGCGATCCCCGACCCTGTCGATGCGGTCGTGATCGCCGTGCCGGCGCAGAAAGTCCCCGCGATTATCCGGGAGGCCGGCGGGAAAGGGATCCCGCTCGCCATCATCCTCTCCTCCGGGTTCCGGGAGGCCGGGGCCGCGGGGAAGTCTCTCGAGGACGAGCTTATGGCAGCGGCCCGTGAGAGCGGGGTCCGGGTCATGGGCCCGAACTGTCTCGGCCTGATGCAGCCGGCAAAGGGGATCAACACGACGTTCGATCCGGTCTCGGCCAGGCCCGGTTCGATCGCGTTTATCTCCCAGAGCGGGGCGATCATCACGACCATGGTGGACTGGAGCCTGCCGGAGGGGATCGGGTTCTCGATGGTCATCTCTGTCGGGAACCAGGCGGACCTTACCATCGAGGACTTTGCACGGTACGCCGGCGCCGATCCCGCGACCAACGCGATTATCCTGTACATCGAGCAGATCCGGGATGGTTCGCGGTTCCTTGCGACCATGCGGGAGGTGACCTCCACAAAACCGGTCGTTGCCATCAAGTCGGGATCATCGCAGAAGGGGCAGGCCGCCGCGGTCTCCCATACGGGCTCGCTCGCCGGCAGCCACGAGGTCTACATGGCAGCCTTCCGGCAGGCGGGGGTGATCGCGGTCGGCTCGATGCGGGACGCGTTCCAGACCGCCGAACTGCTCTCGTCCGAAGGGTACCCGAAAGGGATCCGGGCGGTCGTCATCAGCAACGCCGGGGGGTTTGCCGTCCTCTCGTCCGATTACGCGGAGCGGCACTGCATCGACCTGATCGAATTCCCGCCCGGGCTCCTCGCCGAGCTGGACGCGGTCATGCCCCCGAACTGGAGCCGGGCGAACCCCGTCGATATGGTGGGCGACTCCGGGGTCGAGCGCTATGCCCGGGCATTCGATGTCATGATCCGGCACCAGGACGAATGGGACATCGCGATTGTCATCGCAGTCCCCTCGGCACTCTCCGACCCGGTCCGGGTCGCAAACGAGATCGTCCGGTTCTCGAACAACACGCAGAAGATGATTGTCGGCTGCCTGATCGGCGGGGACTCGATGAAGGCGCCGGTCCGGATCCTCCGGGACGCCGCTATCCCGAACTTCCCGGAGCTGGAGGACGCGTTCCGGGCGATCGGGACGATCTGCCGGCACCGGTGCGGGGTGGATATCTGTGAGTGTTTCGGGCCGGGGAGACGAAAATAAGAGATTATGGTATACGGGGTCAAAAGTTCGGCTGTGGAAAATGGTTCTGAAAAAACAAACTTTCAGTTCTGTAACTCCTTTCATCAGACAATGATGCCCCCCTTGCGCCAGCCCTGCCCCGTTGGGGGCGGGGGCGCATCAGGATAGGACGAGGTCGGTTGCCGGTAATACGTCCTATCGCACTGCGGGGGCGCCGCAGCGGCGGGGGCAGAGCGCAAGCGGAGCCCCCGAGAGCGTCTGATTTTTACGAATCACAGTGAAATCTTCTTCAAAATCGCCCCGCTCTTGAATATCGTGATCCCGCCCCCACTCTGGGAGACGACGATCCCGACCGCGCTCGTCACCGACGTGATCGCG
>JAKLEQ010000144.1 GCA_022711635.1 Methanoregula sp.
CCGGATCGAGCCGCCTGGCTGGACGAGCGCTGTCGCCCCCGCATCCGCTGCGACCTCGAGGGTGTCCGAAAACGGGAGGAAGGCATCGGAGGCTACCGCTGAACCCCGGAGCGGGGCGCAGGCTTTCTGGATCGCGATCTTTGCTGCGTCGACCCTGCTCATCTGGCCCGCCCCGATTCCGAGGGTCCGGATCCGGTCTGCAAAGATGATGGTATTGCTCCGGGTATGCTTGCAGACCTTCCACGCCAGCTTCAGGGCATCAAGTTCCCCGCTCGTCGGGTCGCGGTCGGTGATCACTTCCCACCGCTCCTGGTACGGGGGAGTACGCTGGACGAGGACGCCCCCGTCGATGCTCCGGATCTCGTCCTGAACAACCGGATCGGGAAGGAGAAGTACCCGCATATTCTCCTTTGACCGCATCCGGTCGAGTGCCTCCGGATCGAACGACGGGGCCGCGATCACCTCAACAAAGGTCGAGCAGATCTCATCGGCAAGGGTACGGTCGACATTCCGGTTGACCGCCACGACCGAGCCGTACGCCGAGACCGGGTCGACCTCCCGTGCATGCAGGTAGGACTCCCGGATTGTATTCCCGACGGCAACTCCGCAGGGGTTGTTGTGCTTGACGAAGACCGTGGCACATTCGTCGAACTCCCGAAGGAGACCGTACGCTGCATTGAGATCCAGGTAATTATTGTAGGACATCTGTTTGCCCTGCAGGGGCTCTGCACCGGCGATCCCGGCAGTGCCGAAGACTGCCGCCTGCTGGTGCGGATTCTCACCGTACCGGAGGGACCTTCCGTGGGAAAACTGGACCGTGAAGGTTTTCGGGAACGGTGCATCGAGCTTCCCGAGATAGTTGCTGATTGCCGCGTCGTACGCCGCGGTCCGGGCAAACGCTTTCTTTGCATACGAGAGACGCTCTTCTTCGGAAAAGCCCTTGTTATGGACTGCCTGCCTGACCGCGGGGTAGTCCGCGGGATCGACAATCACGGTAACGTTCCGGTAATTTTTCGCCCCGGCACGGATCATCGCGGGACCGCCGACGTCGATGAACTCGATGAGCTTCTCGAGGTCAAGGGATTGTTTCTGCATGGCTTCGAACGGGTACAGGTTCACGACCAGCAGGTCGATCCGGTTGATCCCGTGCTTCGCCATGACGGCGTCATCAACCGTGCGCCTGCCGAGCAACCCTCCATGGACCTTGGGGTGGAGCGTCTTGACCCGCCCGTCCATCATCTCGGGAAAACCGGTGTAACTGGAGACTTCGGTGAATCGTATCCCCGCTTCTGCAAGGGCCTTCCCCGTACCCCCGGAGCTCATCAGACTGTATTTCGCCGCTGCAAGTTCCCGCGCGAGATCGATGATCCCCGTCTTGTCCCAGACCGAGAGGAGTGCCCACTTCATGGCAATACATAGGAACACGGGGAAAAAAAAGGTATGCCGGGGTCAATGCAGTGCGCGGGCCCGTGTCGTACCCGGTGAGAACGGGGCGATCGCGGGCCGGGAAAAGATTGATCCGGAACGACCTGGTTGAAAAAATCTGATTTCCAGGGTAAATTCGTCATTCAACGGGATATTTGCGAGTTAATCTTAGAAATACGGCAGGATTTCTGTTTTTTCTGGCAGTATTAAACAAATGTTTATATAGAACTACAATACAACTGATAATAGAACATCGAATGGGATGTCCTATGGAGGATGATTCGACCAACCGCGAACAGGAAGCCCCGCCGGGGGTCACCCCCGGGAATGGGACAGCTCCCGACAGTTCCGGGCAGGAAGACCTGAAGCGGCAGTACGGGGAGCTGAACGACCGGTTCCTCCGGCTGGCTGCCGATTTTGATAATTTCAGGAAACGTGCTGCACGGGAACAGGAGAGGCTGACGAAGTGCGCCAACGAGCAGCTCGCTGCGGACATGCTCGAGGTCATCGACAACCTTGACCGGGCAGTCCGGTCCGATGACTCGTCTGCAAGGGAAGGTCTCGAACACATCCGCGCCCTCTGCTCTTCGATCCTGGAGCGGCATGGCGTCATACCGATAGAGTCGTGCGAAAAAGCATTCGACCCGGCATTCCACGAGGCAATCGCCCACGTCCCTTCCGACAAGCCCGAAGGGATTATCATCGACGAATTGTGCAAGGGATACCGGATGCATGACAAGGTAATCAGGTTTGCAAAGGTAGCAGTATCCAAAGGAAACGGGAAGTAAACCGAGGAGAACGTATGGCAAAGGAGAAAGTTTTGGGAATTGATCTGGGAACAACGTATTCGTGCATGTCGATCATGGAAGCGGGCAAGCCCATCGTGATACCCAACGCCGAAGGCGGCAGGACAACGCCGTCCGTCGTCGCATTCACGAAGGAGGGGGAACGCCTTGTCGGAAGCCTCGCAAAGCGGCAGGCGATCACCAACCCGCAGCGGACGATCCAGTCCATCAAGCGGAAGATGGGCACGACCGAGAAGATCTCCATCGACGGGAAGGATTACACCCCGCAGGAGATCTCCGCGATGATCCTCCAGAAGATGAAGATCGACGCGGAAGCATACCTCGGCGAGAAGATAGCAAAGGCGGTCATCACCGTCCCTGCATATTTCAACGATGCCCAGC
>JAKLEQ010000145.1 GCA_022711635.1 Methanoregula sp.
CCAGGGATTTTCCGGTCTTCTTCCCGATATAATTCCCGATGGCATCTTCAAGGACCGGCAGGATGCGGCTCTCTTTGAGGAATGTATCGGTGCGGCGCTGCTCTTCCGGTGAGAGGCGGTACCGCCCGGCATGGTCTTCCATTGCCGGGATTCTGGGATCTTCCGGCTGATAGGTGTTTCCCGGGTCCCTGTCGTTTCTGCCGGGTTAAAGGGGAGGACGTCCCAACCACTGTACCAGCTATGGACATCCTGTATACTGCGATCAAGTTCATCGTCGCCGGGATCATCATCGTCGGCGTCACCCTCCTTGCCCAGCACGCCGACCCGAGATACGGCGGGCTCCTTGCCGCCGCACCGATCACGACGACGCTCGCCTTCCTCTTCACCTACTCCGAGGCCGGCCGGCAGGTCACGCGGGAACTCGTGCTTGCCTCGTTCTGGTTTGTCATCCCGACCGCCATCTTCCTTTTCGTCCTGTACTTCCTGATGGAACGGTTCGGCATCCTCCCAAGCCTTGGCGGGGCGTACACGGTCTGGGCTGCCGCGGTCCTCGTCATGTTCCGGATCCTGCCGTCCGGTGCGTGACGGGAGACGGAGAAGGTGAACGCGGACCGCCCGGCAGGCGCACCGTTCCCCTCCTGCCGGACCCCGTATCCTTTCAGATTTCGTGTCACGGACATAATTTTACCGGAGAGCTTAAACCTCACATCCTCCATTCCCGTGCAGGGACCGGGGAAGGGAAGTGAAAGGGTAATTTCACCCGTTGTCTCCAAAGGAGATCGGGACGGGGACGCCCTACCCTCCTGACCCATCTTACCGACGACGGTTCGGAAAACCGGCAATCTGTTTTTTAGAAACGGAAAATGACCAAAAAAACCTGACCATCCATGATTGCGGGCGGGTGAATCCCTCCCCTGCAAGCCGCCGGGGGGAATTGAACCCCCGACCTGCTGATTACGAATCAGCCGCTATGCCGCTAAGCCACGGCGGCGCACTGCCTCACAATATCGACCCGTATGATTATAAAATATGTGTTCGCCGTGCCCGGTCTCACGAGTACCCGCGCAGGGTGGTGACGCTGCTCTCGCCCTGCTTTTCTGAGGGCGTGTCGATCTTGCCGAACTTCGCCTCGTAGTCGGCCATCGTCTTTGAAAGCACCGCGAGCAGGTTCTTGGCATGCCGGGGGGTGATCGAGACGATCGCCTTTGCCCGGGCCTGGTTGACGGCAGGAATCTGGTGGAGGAAGACGAAGGTGAACTCGTCGTCCTTGTAGGCGACCTGGATCATGTTGCTGTAGACGGGGTCGAGCCCCTGCGGGATATTGACGGATATTTCCTGTGCTGCCATGCTGTACCGTTGGGCGTTTTGTTATGAAATGGTTGCCGGGCATGGCGGTTCCTGACCCGGTGCCGGTCGTGTACCTGCGGTGCGCCGGGATCCCGGCTTCCCCGTTGCACCGCCATAGCAGGACATCAAAAATTATAACCCGCACGCTCTCCCACGTTTTTTAACGAGGAATAGTATTCACCAGCAGGGAAATCTCATCGCCGTCTCCGATCTCGTCCACTGCCATACCTGCCCGGTACGGTACTATTACGAGAAGGGGAAGGAACGGGTCGAGTCCGACCGGTACGCCATCTGCAAACAGGTCGCGTACCACCTCGGCACCCCCCTTGACGCCGCGGTCATCTGGGACGAGGTGCTCGCTGTCCGGCCCTCCGTGGATCCCGCCCAGCGGGAGTTTCTCGATCTCTGCATCGCTGCCTGCGGGAAACGGGACTTCTCACCTGCAGTACAGCATGACCTCCGCGTCATGTCGGAGAAGCACGGCATCGTCGGGATGGTTGACCGGGTCTTTCCGGACAACGGTTTTTCCATTATCCGGGCTACGGGAGCGCTCCCGTTCGGGATCCCGGCAGCAGACCGGCTCCGGATCGCCGCCCTCTCTGTCTGCATGGAGGAGATGTTCGGGAAAGACTGCCCCGGTGGTTCTGTCGAGTATATCCCTGACGGGATCGCACGGTTCCACGAGGTCCAGCCCCGGGACCGGCGGACGCTTCTCACCGTGCTCCGGACGGTCCGGGCGATTCAAAAGGGGGACATCCCTGCCCGCCCGCTCAATGCTCCCTGCGGACGGTGCTCCTACAAGGAAAAGTGCGACAATTCCGGTGGCCGCCGGCTCTCCGAGCTGCTCTGAACCTCCTGCTGCACGGCGTTGAGCGCCGAATCCTTACTCATCCTCCTTCCCGCACGACGAGCAGTGGTGGCGGTGGACATTGATCGTCCCGCCGCAGGCCGTGCAGGTCCAGCGTTCCCGCTCGGACCTTACGAATGCGCGGATCCCATGCTCTTTGATCGCCGCAAGGTTGTCGAGCATGCTCATGCGGTACTTCGCGCGGTAGCGTTTATCCAGCTGTTTCAGTCTCCGGCACGGGAAACTGCCGCACCCGTGGCGGTACCTGCCCCTGATATGTTCGCAGGCCGCGATCGTGCAGTGCCGCCGACAGCTGCAGTTCGCCGAGTAACAGCCCCCGCACCGGTTCTTCTCCCGCAGGAAGGCCATA
>JAKLEQ010000146.1 GCA_022711635.1 Methanoregula sp.
GCCTGCCGGGAACTTAGCCCGGGGGAACGGGACCGGCTCCGCGCAGCAATAAATAACCATTATCATTTGTCAGACGCAATACGTGAGATGACAGGAAGACTCTCCCATGCTCTGGACTGAACAGTATCGTCCTTCCGCCCTTGCGGAGATCGTCGGCCAGGACAGGGTAGTCGACCACCTCGCCTCCTTTGCACGCACGAAGTCCGTCCCCCACCTTCTCCTGACGGGCAGGCACGGGACCGGGAAGACGTCTGCAATCGGAGCATTCGCCCGCGCCCTGTACGGGGACGCCGCGGAGGAGAACACCTCCGTCTTCATGACCGCCGACCTCTTCTCGTCCGGCAAGAGCTATCTTGAGAACGACGAGCGGTACGCGCACCTCTTCCGGAAAGGGGAGAGCCTTCTTACGAACTTCAAGCACATCATCCGCGAGTATGCCGCGATCCGCCCGCTCGATGCCCCGTTCAAGCTGATGGTCTTCGAGGACGCCCATGCCATGCCACGGGAAGCACAGCAGGCACTGCGCCGGATCATGGAGCGCACGAGCGATACCTGCCGGTTCGTCCTCTCCACGACCAACCAGAGCGCAATCCTTCCGGCAGTCGCCTCCCGGTGTCTTCCCCTGTTCTTTTCCCCCATCGATGACGACCTGATGCTCCGGCACCTTGCGGCGATCCGTAAAAAGGAGTCCGTCCATGAAGGGATGCACCCCTGCGACGACGAGAGGCTCGAGCTCATCGTCCAGGCATCCGCAGGTGACCTGCGACGGGGGCTCCTGCTCCTCCAGCTCGTGATGCAGTCCGGGAAGGATACGGATCTCGCGATGGCTGCGCAGTCGGAGCCTGCCACCGTTGCCGCTGCCGCGTTTGCCGCGATCCGTCGTGGCGACCCGCGGATGGCGACGAAAGCAATTGAGTCGTTGATGATCGACTCCGGTTTGTCGGGACGCGAGGTGCTTGCCGAGATCCGTCCTGTCATAAAGCGTGAGTACAACGACCCTGCCCTCGTGCTCGCCCTCGCAGCCGCAGATACCCGGCTGCTGCACGGGAACAACGAGTTCATCCAACTGGGCTGCCTCGTGGGCGAGCTGTACGATGTGATAGCGTGACAACGGTAAAACAGGAGAAGGTCCGGAAGCACTATGACGAGATCTCGGACAAGTACGACCACCACTATGACCACGCGAAGGGACGGTGCTACCATATCCATGTCAGCAAGCACCTGATGCAGATGATCCCGGAGCGGGGGTTCCTCCTCGATATTGGGTGCGGGACGGGGCTCTTTGTCGAAAAGTACATCGCAGACGGGGGCACGGCGGTCGGGATCGATATCAGCCAGGGCATGCTCCGCCAGGCACGCCGGCGGTGCGTCCAGACGGACTTTACGGCAGGTACCGGCGAGAACCTGCCGTTTGCCGACGCTTCGTTCGACGCTATCGCAAGCCTGCTCGCGTTCTCCTACATGAAAGATCCCGAAGGCATGCTCTCTGAAGCGTACCGCGTGCTGAAGCCCGGCGGCTGCATCGCGATCTGCACGCTCGGGAAGAAGCTTCTCACCCGGGGCATCCCCGCCATTTACCAGCTCGGCGACAAGCTGAAGATCAACCATGTCGCAGCCCACGACTTCGGGGAGCACTACTTTAACGAGGAGGAGATGCTGGAGCTCTTCACCGGGGCTGGATTTACCGGTGTGGAGACGAACTGGTGCTCGTTCGCGCACAAGGGACTCATCGACCCGCTCTTCAAGTTCGCACAGCGTGTCGAGCCCTTTGTCGAACGACGTCTCCCGCAGCTCGCGTACAACATCTGCGTGAAGGGGACAAAGCCGGAGTAACGCTTCAGGCCATCTTCTTCAGCTTCTCCAGGACACGCCTCTTCTTTGCGATGGCGGCATCGGATGCCCTGCGCACCTCTGTCTTCATCGCGTCGAAATCCTTTGCCCGGGTATCCACGACTTTTTTCACCGGCGTGTATGCCGATTCCCGGAACCTCGGCGCAAAAGAGTGTTCGGTGCCCCCGGTGACAAGGACGGACTCCGCTGCCCCCTTCTCGACCCTGCCGATCGCGTGCATGGCGACACCGGCAGACCCGGCTGCCCGGCATATCGCCGGCGCCGCATCTGACGGGGCGACCACCAGCAGGGAGTCGAGCGAGACACCAAGGTAGTCGATCCTGAGCTCTTCCAGCATGGCCCGGACATGGGGCTCGACGAGGTCCTGCGTCGCCTCCTCGTCAACAACGACCCGGCAACCCGCCGTCTCCGCCATCTCGAATGCATCGCCCCGGAGGCCGCCGTTCGTGACATCGGTCATGGCATGGACACGGGGAAAGACGGGGTCGTCCATCAGGGCTTTGCACGCGGCAATGAAGTTGAGGTTGATGGTATATTCCACGACGTCAGGAAAACCGGAGTAGATTGCAGCAGTCGCGATCGTCCCTCCGCCTGCCCCCTCGCTCATCAGGAGAACGTCGCCCGGCTGCATGGATTTTCGTGCCGTCAGGTGCTCCGCGATCCCGACCGCGCCGACGCAGCCGGTCA
>JAKLEQ010000147.1 GCA_022711635.1 Methanoregula sp.
AATATCCAGGTGGCATGGGGAAAGATCGGGCTGAAGATGACCCAGCTCGCGCTTCTTGCTGGTGCAAACGACCTTGCCGGAACGATGTTCACGGACGATGTCACCGGCAATGCCGGGCAGTCCGGATCAGACTACCTGGACCCTAAGGATATGGAGCGTATCGTTGCGGATATCGGGCGGACGCTCCGGCAAAGGACGACGTTGTACGAAATGGTATAACCGGCCATGGGGGGGAACACATCACGCTCGGCCCCTCCCCGATTCCGGGAGAACCAGGGCTGTTCCCGAGGAGGAATCGGCTCTGGATAATTCATAGGCAGCACCCAAAACCCCCCAGGGTCGTGACGATCCGGATGAGGTAAAATCCCTTTTACTTAAAAATCCGGATGGGCCGGAGAAGGTACCCGGGAAAAGAAGCCGGGGATCAGAGCAGTTCCAGCGCCTCTTTGCCGGTCATCCCGTTCCGGATCCCACGTGACATCGCGGCGCGGTTCGCCTCTTTCACAATGCCGGACAGGATATCATCGGTATCGGCAACGGACGGGCCGAATGCGGGCCGGACTTTTGCCGCAGGATAGCTGAATGAGTCGAGTGCCGCCACATCGAACGCCCCGCATCCCACCATACCGACGTCGGTTACGACAGCAACGAGATTCGCGGGCCCGAGGGGGATCACAAATCCGTCGGCAGTTTTCTTGGGGAGGCGTACCTTCTTCTGTTCCATCTCCATACAATCTCTCGTACAGAGATTGTCCGGCGGGATATTAAGAGTCATTCCCGGAGTGGTGCGCTGGGGATCGTTTTTCCCAGTTTTTATCTGTCTGCAAGGGATATACTGCCAGTAATTACGGAAGTGCGACAGCAATGGATCCACTGCATGCGATCCTGGAACGGGCGCGGGAAGGAAGCAGGCTTACCGAGGATGACGCACAGATTCTGTTCTCCGCAAAGGGGCGGGACCTCTGGGACGTCGCCGCCGCGGCTGACCGGGTCCGGGAGGAGCGGGCAGGGAGTGTCGTGACGTTTGTCCGGAACCAGAACATCAACGTCACCAACCTGTGCGTCAACGCCTGCGGCTTCTGTGGGTATTCGAAAAAACCCGGCGATGAAGGGGTATATTTTTACACGAAAGAGCAGGTGCAGGAGAAGGTGAAGCTGGCACGGTCGCGCGGGGTAACCGAGATCTGTACGGTCAGCGGGCTGCACCCGGACTTCACCGCTGAGTCCTACGCCGCCATCTACCATTGGATCCGTGAAGTATTCCCGGAAGTCCACATCCACGCGAGCAATCCGATGGAGGTCGCGTATGCTGCAAGGAAGAGCGGGATTTCGACAAAGGAGGTTCTCCGGCTCATGAAGTCCGCGGGGCTTCGATCCCTCTGCGGGACTGCTGCTGAGATCCTCGTGGACGATGTCCGTTCCATCATCTGCCCGCAGAAAATCTTGTCTGCGGAGTGGGAGCGTATCATCCGGGAAGCCCATGGGCTCGGCATCCCCTCGACCGCCACGATCATGTACGGACACTGCGAGAGCGACCGGGACCGGGCACGTCATCTTGGGATCCTCCGCAGGATCCAGGATATGACCCATGGATTTACCGAGTTCGTCCCGCTCTCGTTCATCCACATGAACACCCCGATCTATAAAAGGGGACTTGCCCGGGCCGGCGCGACGGGGAGGGAGGACCTTCTGATGGTCGCTGTCGCCCGCCTCTTCCTGGACAATTTCCGGAACATCCAGGTTTCGTGGGTCAAGGAAGGGGTCAAAATGGCACAGGTCTCCCTCCTTGCCGGCGCAAACGACCTCGGCGGCACGATGTTCGAGGAGAGCATCTCGAAGGGGGCGGGGGCGGTCAACACCGACTACCTCGACCCGGTTGAGATGCAGCGGATGGCGGAAGACGCAGGCAGGACGCTCCGGCAGAGGACGACCCTCTACGAACTTCTCTGATACTACGGGTCCGTGACTGCAATGCGACGGAACGACAAAGAGATCCACAATCCCGCGGAGATTGAGGCGATCATCCGCCGCGCCAAGGTCTGCCGACTCGGTCTCTGCGATGGAATATACCCGTACGTCGTCCCCGTCTGCTTTGGTTATGAGCCCGGGGTACTCTGGATCCATTCAGGGCCCGGGGGAAAAAAGATGGAGCTGATCACCGCCAATCCTGAGGTCTCGCTCGAATTTGACGAGGTATCCGGGACGGTGCCGGCAGAGTCACCCTGCGCCTGGGGGGTGCGGTACGAGAGCGTGATCGGCAGGGGATTTGCGGAGATCGTCAGGGATTCCGGGGAGAAAATCCACGGCCTTTCCTGCATCATGAGACAATATTCCGATAAAGAAACGTTCCCGTTCCCGGATCATGCACTGAAAGGCGTCTGCGTGATCCGGATAAAAATTTTGGAGATGACCGGGAAGCGATCTCCTCCCTGATCGCATCAGTATCCCAGGAAGTGAGTGTTGAGGAAGGAGAAAGGTCAGTCTGCCCGCAGCGCCTCGACCGGATCCATGTTCGCAGCCCGCCATGC
>JAKLEQ010000148.1 GCA_022711635.1 Methanoregula sp.
CAAGTTTGCCCCGCGGACGGTCATCGGGGAACTTATCCGGATCGAGGAGCGGACGCCTGACGAGGTCCTGCCGGCTGCAATGGCAAAAACCCTGCCGCATGTGACCGTGCGCAACCCGGCATTTGATGTCACGCCGGCGGAATATATCGACCTGATCGTGACCGAGGCCGGGGCTATCCCCCCGCAGATGGCCTATGTTATCATCCGCGAGTACCTTGGCTGGGATATCGGGGAATTCCAGAAAACCCTTGAGCTCAACCACAATCAGACGAAGGGTTAATAAAAGGAGCAAAACCTATCGGCCATCACGTGCAAGCTGATCACCAGCACCGGTTTGTCAGCGCTGGCCGGGCCAGCAGGTGAGGATACTACCATGGAACTACCATTTGCAAAACTACACGGAAACGGGAACGATTTCATCGTCATCGATGAGTACCAGAAGGTTGTTATCCCCGACGAAATGAAAGGCCAGTTCGCTGCCTGTTACTGTGACCGGCGGTTCGGGATCGGGGCGGACGGCGTGATCTATCTCATGAGATCGGCAAAGAACGACCTTCGTATGCGCATCTTCCAGCCTGACGAGAGCGAGGCAGAGATGTGCGGGAACGGCATCCGCTGCCTTGCCAAAGTGGCATTCGATGCCGGGTACGTGAAGGAGTCCTGCATGGTGGAGACACCTGCGGGACCGGTTGGTGTTGCGATGGAGAATACAGAGGACGGTTTTTTTGCAACAGTCACGATGACCCTCCCGAAGTTTGAACGGAAGGATATCCCGGCAACCGGGAGCGGGGAGTACACGGAACATATCGGCGAGTTCGAGGTCAATGCCGTGAACACGGGGGTCCCTCATGCCGTGATCCTTGTTGAAGCCCTGGATGGAATCGATGTGGCGGCCGTTGCACCGGCTATCCGGCGCCATGCCAGTTTCCCGAATGGTGCGAACGTGAACTTCGTGGAAAAGAGCGGCGGGGACAGTATCCGGATCCGCACCTTCGAGCGCGGGGTAGAGGAGGAGACGCTCTCCTGCGGCACTGGCGCCACGGCCGCAGCGGCAGTCATGCACAAGCTCGGCCATGTCGGCGATGTCGTGGAGGTTGAGACCCGCGGTGGCCCTCTTACGATCGACCTGAGGGACGGGGCGAAGATGCGGGGGCCGGCGACCATGGTGTTTACCGGAACCATCCCGTTCTGATTTTTGTCCCAAAACCCCCTGCAGGGTATCCATCCCTCTGTCCGCATTTTCCGGATTTTTTCATGGGATCTCCGGACTTTTGGGACAGCCCACTAATACATTCCGGATCGCAGACGTCCGATGGTGACTATCCCCGGGCAAGTATCCTTTTGAGTGACGAAAAAGCCGGATTACCGGGATATTTTCGGCCCTGCAGGGAACCGGTCACTCTTTTTTTTGCACTCCCGCTTCAACGATCTCGAAGAGAAACGACGCCCCCTCCGGGCGGGAGCGGTGCTTGACCAGACGTGCCCGGCGAACACCTGTCGTGTCGGTCTTTTCGAGCCGGATGATTGCTTTTGAGAGGTGCTCCAGGGCAACACCACCAAGGCCGTAGAAGGTGTTCTTTGCAGGGTCCATATAGACCTGATTGGTGATAATGACCGGTATCTCGTAGCGCTTGCAGTACCCGAGCAGGTGGATCATCTGTTTTGTGAGTGCCTGCAGGGCATCCCGCCCCTTCTCGAGATCGGTACGGTAGAGTGCGGTTGCCGAGTCCATCACCAGGAGGCCCGGCTTGTGGATCTTGAGCACCTTCTCCGCTTCAGCAATCATGGTGCCCTGATGCTCGAAGTCAAGCGGTTCGAAGAGGAAAAGCTGTTGTGCGATCCTCTCCGTGTCTTCCCCGGCAATCTGGCGGAAGCGCTCGATGGAGAATCCCTCGGAATCGATATAGACGACCGGGTGGCCGGCCCGGAGGCAGGAAACGGCCGCGAGCATGCAGATCGTGCTCTTGCCGCTGGCCGGCTCCCCGTAAATCTGGGTGATGGTCCGCACCTCAAGCCCGCCGCCAAGGAGCGTGTCGAGCGCCGCGATTCCTGTCGTCCTGCGATCGGTCTTCATGGGGCACCGGATCCCAGGGAGGGTTTTTGCTGCAGGTTCCGGCCTGCATCCTCAACAGCCCGGATCACGTCCCGCACCGGTATGCCGAGATCCCGGGCCCACGCCTCGGCCGGGCCGAACTCCGCTTTCATCACGTAGATGCGGCCATGCATCCACCCGCACTTTACCGGCATCCTCCGCGATTCGTTGCCGATCGCTACCATGACTTCCCCGATCGTCCGTTCGGCGATGAAGCGGTGCACTGCCGGGATACAGCGGACCCCGAGACTACCGAGCTCGATCGCCATGAGCTCCGCGAGCCGGGCGCTCGTCTCCGGCAGGCTGATGACCCGGATTAAAAATCCCGGCCGACCCTTCTTCATGAGAACGGGCGTTGCGCTCGCGTCCCGTGCACCGGATTCCATA
>JAKLEQ010000149.1 GCA_022711635.1 Methanoregula sp.
CACGGATACCACCGCGGTCTGGATAAGTGCCTGGAGCATGGGGGGTACTTTTGCCGGGCGCATGGGAGGCGCATCGCTCCTGGCAGGATCAATCTCCCCTTTCCGGGGTCATTTTCTTGGTACAACGATGGATCATCCGTATTGGGACCCTGTTATCCCTGTCTTCTCCTCTCCTGATACCCACCACTAATCATCACTTTCTGCCCTGTTAATCATTACTGTTAAATAAGGACCAGGCCGACCTGTCTGTGTTCGAGGAATAACCATGGACATGAAGTATGTACAGACGACCTGCCCCTACTGTGGGACGGGTTGTACGTTCAATCTCGTGGTGAAGGACGGGAAAGCGGTGGGCACGGCCCCGTACCAGCGCTCGCCCGTCAACGAAGGCAAGGTCTGCCCGAAGGGGACCTACGCCCACGAGTTCGTGCACGCTCCGGACCGCCTGACAAAACCGCTGATCAAGAAGGACGGTAAATTTGTCGAAGCGACCTGGGACGAGGCATACGACCTGATCGCAAAGAAGTTCAAGCAGTACAAGCCGGACGAATGCGCCTGCCTCTCATCAGCCCGTGTCTCCAACGAGGAGAACTACGCGATGATGAAGTTTGCCCGCGGGGTCATGAAGACCCGGCACATCGACCACTGTGCGAGGCTCTGCCACGCATCGACGGTCGCAGGGCTTGCCGCGACGTTCGGCTCCGGGGCGATGACCAACTCGATCGGGGACATTGCGCAGTCGAAGTGCTGTTTCATCCTCGGGTCGAACACGTTTGAGCAGCACCCGCTAATCGGGCGCCGGGTGATGCAGGCCAAGATGAACGGCGCCAAGATCATCTACGCCGACCCGCGGTACACCCCGACCGGGAAGCAGGCCGACCTGTACATGCAGTTCCGGTCCGGTTCGGACGTCGCGATCCTGAACGGGATGATGCAGGAGATCATCCGGAACGGCTGGGAGGACAAGGAGTTTGTCAAGAACCGCACGAAGGACTTTGACAAGCTGAAAGAAGTCGTGATGAAGCCCGACTACTCGCTCGAGAACGTCTCGAAGATCTCGGGGATCCCGGCAGCCCAGCTCAAGCAGGCGGCCGAGTGGTTTGGGAAAGCCGAGTCCGCGTGTATCCTGTACTCGATGGGGATCACCCAGCACACGGTCGGGGTCGACAACGTGAAATCGGTGGCAAACATCCAGATGCTGACCGGTAACCTCGGCCGGCCCGGGTGCGGGGTCAACGCGCTCCGTGGCCAGAACAATGTCCAGGGCGCCTGCGACATGGGTGCCCTTCCGGTGGTCTACACGGCATACCAGAAGGTCATCGACGAGGCTGCCCGGAAGAAGTTCGATGAGGGCTGGGGCTTCCCGGACGGGATTGCCGAGGGCAAGAACGGGTATGAAGTCACGACCATGATGGACGTGCTCGTCGACAAGCCCGGCGAACTCAAGTGCCTGTACATCATGGGCGAGAACCCGATGATCTCCGACCCGGACCTCCACCACGTCGAGAAGGCGCTCAAGAACCTCGAGTTCATGGTCGTCCAGGATATCTTCATGACCGAGACCGCGGAACTCGCCGATGTCGTGCTGCCCGCCTGCTGCTACGCCGAGAAGGACGGTACCCAGACCAGCACCGAGCGGCGTGTCCAGATGTGGAGAAAGGCCGTCAACCCACCGGGCGAGGCCAAACTCGACTGGCAGATCATGGCCGATATCGCCGCAAAGATGGGATACGCCAAGCAGTTCCCCTGGAAGTCCGCCGAGGATATCTTCACCGAGATGGCCAAACTCACGCCCTCCTACGCGGGGATGAGCTACGCGCGGCTCAACAAGCCGGAGGCCGCACACTGGCCCTGCCCGACCGCGGAACACCCGGGAACCCCGATCCTCCACAAGGAACGGTTTGCCCACCCCGACGGGCTCGGCCAGTTCTTCGCCGTCGAATACAAGCCCCCCGCAGAAGTCCCGGACGCCGAATACCCGTTCATCCTCACCACCGGCCGGTGCATCTGGCAGTGGCACACGGGGACCATGACCCGCCGGTCCGAGTCGCTCGAGAACGAGGAGCCTACCGGCTGGATCGAGATCAACCCCGAGGATGCCAAGGCGCTCAATGTCAAGGACAAGGAGATGGTCAAGGCGACCACCCGACGCGGAACCGTCAATGTCCCGGCACGGGTCACCAAGGATATCATGAAAGGCGTGATGTTCATGCCGTTCCACTACAAGGAATGTGCCGCAAACGTCCTGACCAACAACGCTCTCGATCCCATCGCCAAGATCCCGGAGTTCAAGGCCTGTGCTGTCAAGGTCGAGAAGATTGCGGAGGCGAAGTAACATGGGACTCTTTAGCGGAAAACCGGACCAGAAGAAGGGAGACATGGTCTATGCATGGACCACGGA
>JAKLEQ010000015.1 GCA_022711635.1 Methanoregula sp.
CGGGGAGAAAAAACGGGTTGCCATCGCCGGCGTGCTCGCGATGGATCCGGAGGTACTGGTCTTTGACGAACCGACAAGCGGCCTCGATCCCTCCGGTTCCGAGGACCTCATGGAACTGCTGGACGAGCTGAACCACGAGGGCAAGACCATCGTCATCTCCACGCATGATGTCGAGCTCGCCTATCCCTGGGCAGACCGGGCAATCCTCCTTACCGACGGTCAGATCATCAAAGAGGATGTACCGGATGTGGCGTTCGGTAACCCGACGTTCGTCCGCATGGCCCACCTGTCGGTCCCGACCCTGCTCGAACTCTCGGCGGAGCTCGCGAAGCGGGGGTTTGCCATCCCCGACCGGAAGCCCCGGAGCGTGCTCGACATGGTCCACATCATCGAGAGCCGGCACCATAACCCGTGTTGTCATCCTGCACCAGGCACCATCACCGTCTGCAATGTGGACACGGTAGCCCCCGGCTCTGTCCCTGCATGGGTGCAGGCCCGGCCCGGCATTGCGGTCGGGGCCATGGGAACCCGGGCAAAGCAGTACGCAGAGAAGGAGAAGATCGCCCTGGAATTTACCTACGGGATCATCGACAAGTGTATCCTGCGTGCCCTGCGGGGGAAGGATTCGCTGATCCTGACCACGTCCGCGATGGCTGACCGGGTAACGGCCCGGGTGGGTGCGTACTGCGGGGAGAGCGAGAACACGATCGTCGTGAATCCGCTGGATGCCGGAAGAAGCACAACCGGCAAAAACGGCGATCCGGAAAATCGATGAAAGAGAGAGATTGAAATTCTTCGGCGATCCCGTATCCCCGGTTGCAGAGACGGAATACAGGTTCGCTTGTCGGAAATTCATCGCGGGTAAAGCCCCGTCGCAGGAGATACCGTTCCGCCATCACCGGTGAAACCGGAACCACCGGATCCTTTCCTGTATCGTTGGTCGGCCGGATCCGGAAGGAGAAGTGCTTCCGGCCAGTTTTGTCCTCATGAAGGAAAAGGTCTTTTTCATACACCCTGATATCTCCCGACTGGCGGGGGGTGTGTGGGCCCGACAGCAGGGATAAACGAAAAATCAGGGGGAAAAGTCAGATGAGGAAACCAACAGATCAGGCACCCGGCGCATGGAGCCGGAACCCGCCCTGCGGGATCGCGAGCTCGAACCGGGCACCGCGTCCCGGGTCGCCGGACTCGCTGATGGCGATGTCAGTGATCGAGAGGATCTCTTTTACGAAGAAGAGCCCGAGCCCGGTATTGCGGCCGAACCCCCGCTCGAAGATCCGCTCCTTGTCCTCGCGGGGGATGCCCGGCCCGTCGTCTTCGAAGACAAGGAGGAGGCCGTTCTCCTCCATGATCGAGAAGACCCGGATCCCGGTTGCACCCTTCGCGTACCGTATGGCGTTATCGAAGAGGTTGTAAAAGACCTTCTCCAGCAGCGGGTCGGCAAATACCTCGAGGTTCCCGGTATCGCAGTGCAGGGGGACCGTCCCCCCGGAGAACTGGGCATATGTCCGCCGGACAAGTTTCTGCACATTCTGCCACTGGGGGGATTTTGCGCCGAGGTTATCGTAATCACGGGTGAACTCGATCTGGCTGCAGACAAGCTGCATCATCTTTCCCTGCTTCTTGATCATCTCGAGCGCATCCGGATCGGTGATCATGCCCTTTAAAAGTTCGTTGAACCCGACGAGAACGGTGATCTTGTTGAGGATGTCATGCCGGGTGATCCCGATCATGAGGGAAAGCTTGGAATTCGCGAGCCGGAGGGCGTCGGCGTTCTGCTGGAGGATCGAGAGGTCCCGGATCGAGAGGATTCGTACGGATCGGCCCTTGATCTCGAAGACTGCCGTTGAAACATCCGCGGGAAATACCGTCCCGTCTTTCTTCCGGTGGTGGCAGAGGCGCATGTGGGGGCGCAGCTCATCTGCAACAGCATCCCTGCCTTCGGCAGAAAGATCGTTGACTGACATCGAGAGGAGTTCCTGGCGGGAGTATCCATAGAGGCCGGAAACAGCGTCGTTAAAGTCGAGGATCTGCCTGGTCACCGTATCGATAAGAAGGAGCGGTTCGTTGGTGGCGTTGAAGACATTCCGGTATTTTTCCTCGCTGTCAACGAGCTGGAGCATCGTTGATTCCAGGGCGCACTCCATCACCTTACGCGCGGTCGCATCCTGGACGATCCCGACACCACCAATCACGGTATTAGCGGCATCGCTCAGGGGGGAACAGATCAGCCGGACCCACACCTGTTTCCCCGATGCCGGGAGACGGACACAGAGATCCGGGGATTCGACGGACTGGCCGTCGAGAGCCCGCTCCATGAGGAGGGTTCCGCCGGAATCCCGGATAACGGGAAATGCTTCGGCAACCGGCCTTCCGAACACCGATCCGGCATCGAGACCGGTCAGTTCCTCCATGAACCGGTTCCACACCGTAATGCGCAGTTCGCGGTCGTAGGCCATGATCCCTTCATGGGCATCGAAAATAATCCGGTTCGCCAGCGACTCGGCCGGAGGAACGCCTGCGGGTTGCGGGGCCGTTGCGGGCAGGATACCGGGCTCCCCCGGCAACGGTCCCCTGCCTTCAGGAATTTCCTGCGGGGCTTTCTCTTTTTCTGCGGCATCCTCGGCCTTTTCCGCCGGCGGCATACCGGGCAGGTATTCTCCGGTTATTGCCCGCACTGCCGTATTGATTCCGGAACTTTTCAGGGTGCTCGCGTTATGGTTGACCATCCGTGACGGAGCCTGCCGCGGCATTCCGGTTCCCGGGGGGGTTGTTTCTCCCGAAAATGGGGCAGCGCCGACGGAAGGCGGCTGGGGGGCAAGGGGTTTTGGCTCGCTGACAATGACCGACTGGATCGCTGCGGTGATCTCGCCATTCTCATCGTAGATGCAGGTCGCCCGTTCCTGCATGCGCAACGGTTTCCCGCTGATCAGGACCTCCTCGGGCTCCCCGACAACCGTGTCTTCCGCCCTCTCGGAAACGCCGGGCCTCCTGCGCCCGGCGGATCCACCACGGTGCATGAGAAGGGAATCGACGAGCATCGGGCGTGCCCTCCCATAGAAGGGTATTGCATGGGAGTATCCGCCCTTCCCGATGATCTGCTCCGGCGGGACCCTCGTCAGCCGGGTGATGGCAGCGTTCCAGACAATCACCCTGCCGTTCCTGTCGATGGCAAAGAGCGGCAACGGAGTCTTTTCCGCAAACTGGGCAAGCGCCGCCCATTCTCCTTCCGGAACCTCGGGTTCGGCCACAACGTCCCTTCGTCGTGTATGCGAGGGTTCGCCTATCCCGCGCAGAGGGTCCTCCGGCCGGAGCCGGTCCACAAGATCCCGCATCCATAGTTCATCCAGCCAGACGAGGTCCTGTTCGTGCCGGGTCGTTGTGGGGGTACGGGGGATCTCCGGGTAGAAATGCTGGAAGATCCAGTCCATGTGCGAGAGTGCCTGCCTGCGGGCAACCAGAAGCCGCAGCGATCCCCCGTCCTTCATGAAAATTTCAAGACACCCGACAGCGATCTCCTGCGGAGAGATCCTTACCGACGCGATCTCTCCTCTCGGGATCTCGAAGACCTTGTGCTGGACGAGGTCCTCAAGGGATCGTGGCCGAACATCAGCCTTTCCACCGAAGATCTTGTGGACGATGAAGGGCATGGCGGGCAGGGGGACGGGGCCCGTAACCCCCTCCATCTTGTCGTCAACTACGAAGAGCCGGCGGTCCGTTGCATACAGCCCGTACTTCCAGCTCTCCGACCGGATTGCTCCCGGCACCGTGGAATCCTCGCCAAGGACGGCGACTCCGGAGCTGATCCCGCCGATATACTGCTCCTCTTCGAACAATCCCTCCGGGATTGTGCCGGGGGTGGCATCGTTTATGACGATCGACTGGATTGCACCGAGGACCTTGCCCTCAGCATCGGTGATCGCCGTCCCCTTTCCGGTCATGAGGACTGGCTTGTTCTTCAGGGTGATACGCTCCGTCCCGGTCATGTAGACGTCGCCGTTCCTGACGACAGGAGGGGAACTGCCCCGGATGATCTGGCCCGGGTGCAGGATGTAATCGACCAGCATCGGGCGGGGCTTTCCATAAAAGGGTACAGAATACGCAAAGTCGTTCCGCCCGAGGATCATCTCCGCTTCGATTCCCGTGATACGGGAGATGGCCGCATTCCAGATAATGACCCGGCCTTCCCGGTCGATCCCGAAAATAGCATGTTCGAGGGATTCAACAGAGCTCGCGAGAGCCTGAAGTTCGGCGGGGACGTTGATCGTCTTTTTGGGGACCGGCGCGGCGGACGGGGGCGCCGGGGTTTCGCGGGACGGGGCGCGACTCACCTTTTCGGGAGCCGGGCGGGGAGCATGCTGCTGTTCAGGTCCCTGACGGATACTCTCGATAGCCCGGGGAAGATCTGCCCAGAATGAGATCCGCTTCTCCAGGTAAAAATCAGCATCGCTCCGGAGCGCATTGACCGCAACATCCTCCTGGTTCTTCCCAATAAGGATGATGAATGGCGTCCGGATCCCGATCTTCCGGATCTCCTGCAACAGACCGATACCATCGGTCTCCGGCATCAGGTAGTCGGATACGATCACGTCGTAGGAATTCTTCCGGATCAGCTGGAGCGCCTCTCCCGACGATCCTGCCGTATCGACACAGTACCCGGCCTGCTCCATATACTGGCGGGTCCGTTCCAGCAGTGTTGGTTCATCGTCAACGTACAGCAGGGTGATCATGAACGTCAAAACCCAACGGTAGGCAGGCTCATCTCTGCGTCGCCCTCTCGTGATCAATACTCGTTGTGCTCATTGAAAAACTCGATTATTTGCTTCCTGAAACACTCCTTTCCTGATACTGAACACGAATAGACCTGAGCATTGCACGATTTCGCACGCCATGACTCCCTTCTTGTCGTTTTGCACGACAACCGCACCGGAGAGGGCTGCACTCTCCGACGTTATCATTACGTCACTATGTGACTATTTATGCATTATGATCTATATTTTTTTTAGAATAGCCACTGCTGATCCTACTTAAAGATTTTTAATAATTTTCCTTATGATTCTGGTCAGGATCCGGAAATAAGGGAAATTTTTTGCATATTCAGGATCATCCCGACCGTCAGCGTGAGAATCCCGTCATCAGATGCCCGCCTTGGAGGATCGTTCGTTCTTCCGGTGCGCAATCGCCGGCGTCGAAACCGGCGAAGGAAAAACCTCGTCCGTTATTTTTAAAAATTGTTTCAGGTCAAGTGTTTTTCCAGGATACCCGGTGGAACCCGTCTACAGGGATAATTTCTTGGCTGTTCCCGGCGCCATATCGCACTCACTTCTCAATCTTAATTGTCGTGAGCTTGACGGATTCGACGCCTTTGAGTGCCATCAGCCGCTCTGCCAGGTTCTTGAGATCCGCCCCGTCCCCGTGAACAAGGATAACCTCAAGGCAACGGTCATGGGTAATGTGGGAGTGGAGAGATGCCTTGATGACATCATGATGTTCATGCTGGATGTCAGTAATCGCTGTCAGGAGGTTGCGCTGGTCATGGTCATACACCATCGTAATAACCCCTTCCCGGTCGCCTTTGACATCGGACATCCACTGGTAGTAGGTAATATAGGTCCGGATCGCATCGCGAATCCCTTCCGAGCGTGAAGAATACCCGCGCTTGTTGATGATATCGTCAAACTTATCCAGCAGGTTTGATGGAAGGGAGATCCCGATTCTCGACAAATCAGATTCCAGGGTCATATTGTCACTGTCAGGGAAGTATCCGCAGTGTTTGTTTTTAAATTTTATGAGAAATGCACCAGTCCTGTAACACACTGTATGCGAAATGATAGTCTGCAATAACCATCGATGGGAGAAAAACCTGCGGTGCCGGGTACCCTGATGGGAAAAGGGATGGCATTATGCCCTATGGTCCCTGCACTGAAAAGCGACGCTATACCGTCGTTCGCCGGAATACGTGGATACAGATCCCGATCACACCGGCACTCAACAGCCCGAGAGCGGCAAGTTGGACTGACGGCATCATTCCTGCATCAACCGCCCGGACCGCGTCAATGGCAAAACTGAGCGGGTTGACCGAAGCGATCGGACGGAGCCACGGGGGCATGACATCATACGGCATCAATGCGCTCGAGGTAAAGAAGAGGGGCATGGTGATCATGGTATTGAAGGCAGAAAGGGAATCATGATCATCGAGGTATAACGCAACCGTCGTGGCGAATGCGGCTACCAGGATCCCAAAAAGGAACAGGATAAGGTACGTCACGGCATACTGGAGCGGGCTGTACACAGACGCCCCGATCAGGATAGCAATCGCGAGGATAATGGTCGCCTGGAGGATACCGCGGCCGGACGCAAAAAGGATCTTTCCGAACAGAATGTTCTCCCGCGGGGCCGGCAATGCAAGGAACTTGTTCATGAACCCGAGGATCTTGTCGAACATGAGGAGTGTTCCCCCTGCCAACCCGGCCGAGAGCATCGTCATGACGAGGATCCCCGGCGTGATGAAATCAAGGTAGTTGTCCGTGAACCGTATCGGGAGGGCAAGACCCACGAAGACGAGCCATGCCGCCGGCATGACCAGCGTGGAGACGACAGCAACTCTCCCCCGCCCCCAGCGGAGAAAATCCCTCCGGATATACGGGACGATCGCGCTCATCTCCGCCTCCGCAGCATGATACGGAATTTCTGTTCATTGAAACCCGGCGTCTCTTCCTGCTGCCCGACAACCTGGAGGAAAACATCGTCGAGAGTGGGTTCCCGGAGCGACATCTGGCGGATCCGGATACCGCTGCGTCCGAGTGCATCCGCGAGCAGCGGGAGGGCTTCCCGCCCGTTTTCGGCGGTAAACGAGAGATCCGAGCCGGTACAGCCAAGGTATTCGGTACCTTCGATTACGGGTTCCTGCAGGCTGCTGCATTCCCCTTCCACGGAGATCGTGACAACGTCCTTCATAAGCCTCGCCTTGAGGGCAGGCGGGGACCCGAGTGCGGTTATCCTTCCCGAGCTGATAATGCCGACCCGGTCGCAATACCTGTCTGCCTCATCCATATAATGGGTCGTGACAAAGACCGTCATGCCGGTCTTTTTCAATGACCGGATATGCTCCCAGATCTTTTTCCGTGCGGCGACATCGAGTCCGAGCGTCGGCTCGTCAAGGAAAACCACGTCCGGCTCGTGCACAAGTGCCTGTGCGAGCTCAAGCCGGCGCCGCATTCCGCCGGAATACGTCTTTGTCAGGTCATCGGCCCTGTCGGAAAGTTCCATGATGCCCAGTGCCTCGTCCGTCCGGTCCTTCGGGTTGTCCACGCCATAGAGATCCGCATAGAACAGGACATTCTCCCGCCCCGTCAGCTTGATATCGACTGCCATGTCCTGAGGCACATACGATATATGTTTCCGGACCTCGGTACCCTTTGTCAGGACATCATAGCCGCAGATACTCGCAGTACCTTCTGAAGGTCGCAGCAGCGTTGTGAGCATAAGAACCGTGGTCGTCTTCCCCGACCCGTTGGGGCCCAGAAGGCCGAAGATCTCGTTCTCAATGGTGAGATCAAGATGGTCCACGGCACGGAGGGCCCCATAATACCGGGTAAGATTGTGTGTCTCGATAGCAATCATCTGTCCACCACTCAGAACGTTTGAACCGGTAACCGGTATTTCATACCTTGAACCTTTTCAAACAGATCCTGATCTTCGGAAATTACCGCAGAATTTTTCAGGAAGGCATTATTACCTGCCGGGACGATCGTCATCAGAGAGATGCTATAATATTTGAATCAATTGGAAAAAATTACAAATCCAAACCTTTTTTATACAATATGTGCTACTAACATTTGTAATTGTAATAATAACTTTCTGGTGATACCATGCACATACCTGATGCATTCATTCCCATCTGGCAGGGCGCGATCTACTGGATCATCGCCCTCGTCTTTGTAGCGCTGGCCCTGAAGTGGGCGAGGGACGAGATGAACGAGGAGAAACTCCCGCTCATTGCAGTGCTGGCAGCCGGCATCTTTGCCCTCCAGTCCTTCAACCTCCCGGTTTCTATGGGCACCAGCGGCCACCTTGTCGGCGGCGCGCTTGCGGCTATCATTCTCGGTTCGCCGTTTGCCGCAGTCTTCATTCTGACGCTGGTCCTCATCGTCCAGGCAATCCTGTTCGGTGACGGGGGGATTACCACACTGGGTGCCAACATCATCAATATGGGAGTAATCGGCGGCTTTGTCGGATTCTACACCTTCAAAGGCATGATGGGTGCAACGAAGAGTATGCCCATCTCTGCCTTCGTCGCTGCATGGCTTGCATGCCTGATCCCCTCCCTTGCATGTGCCGTAGAGATGTTCCTTGCCGGTACCTTCCCGCTTACGGAAGGACTGATTGCAATGGGTATCTACCATGGCATCATCGGTGTGATCGAAGGGTTCGTCACCGTTGCTGCGATTTACCTGATCACCACAGCAAGGCCAGATCTTGTGGATACCGGGGTCAAGACTCCCTCGGGGGCCTGATTGTACCATGATGGACAACAAGACATTCATTATTGCAGGAATTATTGTCTCACTGCTCATCGGCTGTGTTGCCGTATTCATGGCATCCGGCGATCCGGACGGTCTTGAGAGCACCGCCCTGGTCGTGCAGGGGCAGAAGGAGCTGACAGGGGCAACACCGGAAGATGCCGAGATCGAAGAAGACTTAACCGGGAAATTCTCCTATTCATCCCCAATGCCGGACTACTCGCTCGGTGAAGCCATGGGCTCTCTGGGAGGTCTCATTGCGATTATTGTTGGCACGATCCTTGCATTCCTCGTGGTCCTCGGACTTGCATACGGCATCAAGATGGCTGGCAAACCGACCAAGTGAAACCAACAGCTCTTTACCTTTTTTCACCCCAGCTTGTACACTTATGCACCTGATCGAGACCCGCGATCTCTGTTATGTCTATCCCGGAGAAGTCAAAGCGCTCCACAACATCAATTTCATTGCGCCAAGAAATGCCCGCATCGCGGTGATCGGGTCCAATGGTGCCGGAAAGAGCACGCTTTTTAAGCATTTCAACGGGATCTTCAAACCAACATCAGGTTCCGTCCTGGTCCGTGGTGAACCAATCACCAGACAGAACACCAAGGAGATCAGGAAATTCGTCGGCATCGTCTTCCAGAACCCGGATGACCAGATCTTTGCGCCCACAGTTGAACAGGACGTGGCCTTTGGTCCCGTAAACCTCGGGCTTGATCCCGAAACAATCCACCACCGGGTGCATGAAGCGCTGAGGGTTGTCGGCATCGAGCACCTGGCAGGCAGGGTTCCCCACCACCTGAGCGGCGGCGAGAAGAAACGGGTCGCGATTGCCGGTGTGATCGCAATGGAACCCGAGGTTCTGGTGCTCGATGAGCCGAATGCCGGTCTCGATCCCCGTGGCGTTGCCGATCTGAACATGTTCATCAACTCGCTCGCAAAGAAATACGGGATGACCGTTATCTTCTCCACCCATGATGTCGGGCTCGTGCCCGAGATTGCGGATTATATCTATGTCATGGATAAGGGACGGATTGTCGCCAGTGGGACGGTTGAAGAGATCTTTATTCAGCCGGACATGCTGAAATCCGTGCGGCTGGATGTACCGGTCATCCCGAAACTTCTCAAATCACTGAAGGAGAACGGCGTAGAGGTGTCGATGGCATATACGTATGCGGAGGCTGAAACGGCCCTCCTCAGATCATTCGGCAAGCAATCATGATCGAAGAGCTCTTCCGGATAGAGAGAGATGCCCTCAAGGACAGCGTGATCCACCGGCTTGATGCCCGCGTCAAGATAGCCATTGCATTTGCGGCAATCATCGCTCTCGTGGCTGTCCCATACTCGACGATGATATTCACCGTCGGGATCATCTTCTATGTATTCTTCTGCGTTCTTTGGGCATGTACCAGGTTATCCCCGATCATCTATGCCAAACGTGCGCTTGCGATCATCCCGCTCTGGGGGATTATTATCTTCTTCCAGATATTCCTGAAAAACCGGTACTATACCACCTACGATGTCGTGATGAGCCTTCCCTTCGGGATCAACATTTATGCCCAGTCAATCGAATTCGCATTCATCCTGTTTGTCAAGTTCGTCATCTGCATCTCGTTCATCATCCTCCTCTCGTCAACGACAAAACTCCAGGACATGCTTGAGGGGGCTTCCCGGATGGGGCTTCCGGCGGAATTTGCCCTTGCCCTCGGAATGATGATCCGCTATCTCTTCGTCTTCGGGTACATGTACCGCAAGATCAACGAAACGCTGAAAACCAAATGTTTCGATGCGTTCGACCACCACCTGCCGTATCGTTACCGCCTCCAGCAGCTCGGCTACACTATTGGAACAATGTTTATCCGATCCTACGAACAGGGTGAACGTGTATATACCAGTATGCTATGCAGGGGATATGGCAGGGAGAGTTATCTCTTTGTGGAAAAGAAAGCCCTTAAGAGGCATGAATGGGCATTTCTCTCAACGTCACTCGTCTTCATTACCGCTGTCCCTGTCATTGTCTGGATCACCAGGATCTCCCTCTTCTGAGCCTGACAGTGCCCGTACCTCTATCTTTTTCTCATCCCGGGTAAATTCCCTGCCATGGAGAGCACATTCGGGCGCGGGTTCATTACCCCCATCATGCTGATCGCAAAACACTTCGGCCTTCCTGCGGAACAGGCATGGTTCGGTGCCGCCGATCACCTCCAGGGGCTGACGGTCCCGGAGAGATTCAAAGGTACCGAGATCGAGGAACTGACGACACTTTTACGGAAGAAAGTGGTATGGCACCAGCCGGGTACTATGGACAAGGAGGACGCCAGGGATGTTGTCTTTACCCTGAACCGGCTGGTCATGGCAATCGACCGGGAACTGGGGATACAAGACCCTGATATTGGAACATACCATTGAAAACCGGGTCCCGGACTCAGGAAAGATGTCCCCAAATATCCTGAAAACGTACTGATTTTTCAAAACGAATTGGAGAAACAATCCATTATCACCAAAAGGACGGTAAAGAGCCGGTAATTTGCCCGGTTTTTACGTCGGTGCAACATGCTTTTAATGTATTAAAACAAATAATGAGTGTGCTAATCATTTGTAGTCCGGATCTATCATTTCAAAAGGTCCTGTTTTTCGGAGGTCTGCTTTGAACGATACCTATGACGCATCCCATATCACAGTCCTCGAAGGGCTCACGCCAGTACGCGAGCGCCCGGCGATGTACATCGGCAGCACAGATACCCGCGGGCTGCACCACCTCGTCTACGAGGTCGTAGACAACTCGATCGATGAGGCCCTCGCAGGGTTCTGTTCCCTCATCGCGGTTTCGCTGGGCGCCGATGGATCGGTGACGGTCGAGGACAACGGCCGGGGCATCCCGATCGACACCATGGAGAAGAACGGCAAGTGCGCCCTCGAGGTTGTCCTGACGGTGCTCCATGCCGGTGGAAAGTTCGACAAGGCGACGTACCAGGTCTCCGGCGGCCTGCACGGGGTCGGCGTCTCGGTTGTCAACGCCCTCTCCGCATCGCTCGCCGCCCGGGTATACCGCGATGGGAATATCTACGACATGCGCTTTGCCCAGGGGAAGGTTGCAGTTCCCCTTACGACACGGCAGGAGACGCTGGAAGAACTCCAGCGCCGGTACCAAGACTGGTACGGCACTCCGCCCATGGTAAGCGGGGGCGGGGACGAACAGGAAAAGAGGAAGAAGTTCCTCGCCGATCTCGGGTACCGGATGACCGGGACCCGGATCACGTTCCTTCCCGACCCCTCGATCTTCGAGACTACGAAGTTCGACTACGACGTTCTCGCCCACCGGCTCCGCGAGCTCGCGTTCCTGAACGCAGGGCTCACCATCCGGATCGCCGATGAGCGGACCGGGGACAAGCTTGCGTTTTGTTTTGAGGGCGGGCTCTCCGAGTTCGTGAAGTACCTGAACGAAGGCACCGAGGTCATCCACCCTGTCCCGATCGATATTTCCCGGAAGGATGAAGAGAACAAGCTCGAGCTCGAGGTCGCGATGCAGTACACGACCGCATATGACGAGAAGATCTTCAGCTACGTCAACTCGGTCAATACCCGCGAGGGCGGCACCCACCTCGAGGGGTTCCGGAGCGCCATCACCCGTGCCATCAATACCGTGGCAAAGAAGAACGGGATCGTCAAGGAGAACGCGACCATCGTTCTCCGCGGGGAGGATGTGCGCGAAGGCCTCACCTCGGTCGTCTCCGTTAAGATGGCCAACCCCCAGTTCGAGGGCCAGACCAAGATGCGCCTTGGCAACAGCAGTGTCAAGGGGATTGTCGACTCCCTCGTGTACGCAGCACTCTCGGAATATTTTGACGAGAACCCGAACGTCCTGAAGATCATTGTCGAGAAAGCACTTTCGGCGGCAAAAGCCCGCGAGGCGGCACGGAATGCACGGGACCTCGCGAGGAGAAAGAGCTCGCTCGAGAGCTCGGGACTGCCCGGCAAACTCGCCGACTGCTCGGAACGCGACCCGGCAAAGTCCGAGATCTATATCGTGGAAGGGGATTCAGCAGGAGGTTCGGCAAAAGGCGGCCGGGACCGGAAGTTCCAGGCCATTCTCCCGCTCAGAGGTAAGATCCTCAACGTGGAGAAGGCCGGCGAGCACCAGATCTTAAAGAACGCCGAGATCCAGACCCTCATCTCGGCCATCGGGACCGGTATCGGCGAGAAGTTCGATGCCGAGCGGGCACGTTACCACCACATCGTGATCATGACCGATGCGGATGTGGACGGTGCGCACATCAGGACACTCCTTCTCACGTTCTTCTACCGCTACATGCCCAAGCTCATCGATCTGGGATACGTGTACATTGCCCAGCCCCCCCTCTTCCGTGTCTGGAAGGGCAAGGAAGAGAAGTACGTGTACAAGGAAGAGGAGATGCAGAAAGTGTCTGCTGCCATGGGAGACAAGGGTGTCTCCGTCCAGCGGTACAAGGGTCTTGGTGAAATGAACGCCCATCAGCTCTGGGACACGACCATGGACCCCGCCCACCGCATCTTTTTGCAGGTGACCATCGAGGACGCCATGGAAGCAAACGAGATCTTCAAGACGCTGATGGGAAAGGATGTGGAGATACGCAAGAATTTCATCATCCGCCACGCGAAGGAGGTGACCAACCTTGACATCTAAAAAGGAAGCACCCGCCCCCGAGCCCGAGACCCACCGATCCGAACCGATCAGCATCGAGCATGAGATGAAGACCTCGTTCATCAACTACGCGATGTCGGTCATCATCAGCCGGGCGATCCCCGATGTCAGGGACGGCCTCAAGCCGGTCCACCGCCGCTCGCTCTACGGCATGTGGGAGATGGGCAACACGAGCGACAAGCCCACAAAGAAGAGCGCGAGGGTGGTCGGTGACGTGATGGGGAAGTACCACCCCCATGGAAATGCCTCCATCTACGACACCATCGTCAAGATGGCCCAGCCTTTCTCCTACCGGCACATGCTCGTACAGGGGCAGGGTAACTTCGGTTCGATCGATGGCGACTCTGCGGCAGCCGAACGATACACCGAAGTCCGGCTCTTCCCCTATGCCGAAGCGCTCCTCGAAGACCTGGACAAGGAGACCGTGGAGTTCAAACCGAACTACGACGAATCGCTGCGGGAGCCAACCGTGCTCCCGGCAAAGATCCCGAACCTGCTTGTCAACGGGACGGATGGTATCGCCGTCGGTATGGCGACAAAGATGCCCCCCCACAACCTCAGGGAGGTCTGTTCGGCAGTCTCGGCCTATCTCGACAACCCGGAAGTCTCTGTCGAAGATCTCCTGCGCATCATGCCCGGCCCGGACTTCCCGACCGGCGGCATCATGATGGGGGTCGAGGGCGTCAAGAACATCTACGCCACCGGCCAGGGCCGGGTCATTGTCCGCGGTGTTGCAGAGATCGAGGAATCGGAGGGAGGCAACCGGGGCGACCGGATTATCGTCACCGAACTCCCGTACCAGGTGAACAAGGCCCAGTGGATAAGCGGGATCGCCGAGATGGTCAAGGACAAGAGGATCGACGGCATCTCCGATATCCGCGACGAGTCCGACAAGGAGGGTATACGAGTCGTCTTCGAGCTCAGGAAGGGCACGATGGCGCCGGTCATCCTGAATAACCTGTACAAGAACACGGCGCTCGAGTCCAGTTTCTGGACCTCCAATCTCGCCATTGTCGATGGCCAGCCCAAGATCCTCAACCTCCACGGCCTCCTCGGGCACTTCGTCCAGCACCGTATCGAGGTGATCCGGCGCAGGACCGAGTTCGACCTCAAAAAGGCGCAGGAGAAGGTCCATATCCTCGAAGGCCTCCTTCTCGCCCTTGCCAGGATTGACGAGGTTATCGCGACAATCCGTGCTTCCGCGAATGTCGATGTTGCACGGGAAGCCCTCATCACGAAGTTCGGGCTCGACGATCCACAGGCAAACGCGATCCTCCAGATGCAGCTGCGCCGCCTTGCGGCCCTTGAGCAACAGAAGATCACGGACGAGAAGATCGGTCTTGAGGCCGAGATCACCCGGCTGAAAACAATCCTTGCAAGCGAATCAAACATCAAGGACGAAATCCGTCGCGAGACTGCAGAGGTCGCGATCCGGTTCGGGGACAAGCGCCGGACCCAGATCGCGCTCGACATGAGCGAGCTCTCGACTGAGGACCTGATCGAGGACAAACAGGTGCTCGTCTCGATCACGACCGCGAACTACATCAAGCGGACCGATCTCGATACCTACCGGAACCAGCGCCGGGGAGGGCACGGGATCACCGGCATGCTCACCAAGGAGGACGATGTCGTGGATGCCATCTTCGTCGCTGGTATGAAAGACTACCTCCTCTGCTTCACCAACCTTGGCCGCCTCTACTGGCTCAAGGTGTACGAGATCCCTGAGAGTTCCCGTGCAGCAAAGGGAAAGCCGATCGTCAACCTCCTCAACCTGAAAGACGAGGTCGTAACCGCCGTCATCCCGATCCGCGAGTTCCGGAACGACCGGTTCCTGCTCTTTGCAACGAAGCTCGGGCAGGTCATCAAGATCCCGCAAGACGAGTTCTCCAACCCCCGCTCCACCGGGATCAATGCCATCACGCTGCGCCAAAACGACCAGCTTATCGATGTGATTGCAACCGATGGCACGAACGAGCTCGTGCTGACGACACGGTTCGGCCAGAGCCTCCGGTTCCACGAGGAGACGGTACGGACGGTGGGCAGAAATGCGCAGGGCGTGCGCGGGATGAAACTCAAGGAGAAGAACGACTCGATCTGCGCCGTCACTCTCGTTGAAAAAGACCACCTGCTGACCATCTCTGATGTGGGTTTTGGGAAACGGACAGAATTCGACGACTTCCGTGGCCATGGCAGGGGAACCATGGGGGTCAGGAACATCCAGCTGGAGCGCGATGCAGTGGTCATCGAATCGCGGGCGGTTGCTGACAGCGAGGAGATTGTGGTGATGTCCGCTTCCGGCATCGTTATCCGGATGAAGGTGGATGAGATCCGGATAACCGGGCGCGGCACCCGGGGGGTTAAGATCATGCGCCTCGATGAAGGCGATAAGATCGTGGGCGTTGCGGTTGTCCCGATAGATCCGGCGAACGGCGAGACTGCTGCACCCGGACCAGCATAAATGCCGCCGGAGGGGACCGGACACGTCCCCTTCTTCTTTTATTCCGCGATTGCCGTAAAGCGACGCTCCATTGAAACGTTTTTTCATCATTCGGGAGTCTCTGCCTTTCCAAAAATGGCCGGCCGCGTGGGTGCAGGAGCCGGGAGTGCCTCCCGATGATCGGGATCCAAGGATGTTGAAATCACCCTGGTAGAATAAAAAAGAACAGGAGTGTGACTCCCGTTGCTTCGCGGTACCTCCGGTGCTACGAGCCGGATAGCACTATCCCCCGTTTACGCCAAAGATCAGGTCTCCCGGTACACGATATCGCCGGTATGGACCCTGTGGGTGACCTTGACGCCGATGTCATCACCCTTTCCGGCCGCCGTGATCTTCTCATGGTCGATCTCCATCGAGCTCACGGTCTGGTGGAAGTCTTCGTACGGCCCCCTGATATGGATCATGTCCCCGAATGCAAGATGATCCTCAAGGACGACAACGGCAACGCCGACTTTTGGATAGTAATGGGTTACTCTCCCAACCATGGTCTCCATCGCCACAATCCCCTCCTGACAGGAGATGGATACCGGGTCCCGGAACTTAAAGGTTATGGCAGACCCGGTCGTTCGCCATGCATTCACCGGAAAGGGCGACGGTTCAGGATATCCGTCCGCTTCAAGAGGGAAGCATGAGATACTGGAGTCAGGAATGCCGGGGCAGTGATTCCATGAGGGAATAAAAATACTCCGGTTTGCGGGTTGTGGAGAGATTGTACCATGCCCCGAGCGTCCCATCGTTCATGACCCCGAGCCTCCGGAACACATGGTGCGCGAAATCGATGGGGGCAAGTCCGCTTGCCGTGATGAGGTTGCGATCGGTAACCGCCGGCGCATCAACGTAATATCTTTCACCGTGATACGAGGGACAGAACATTCTGAGAACGTTGATATCGTTACTGGTATGCGGGCGGTTATCGAGGATGCCCGCGTTCGCGAGGCCCAGCGTCGCGCCGCAGATCGCCGCAACGACGACATCTCCGTTCAGGAGGCGGCGAACGGTTTCAAGGGCAGGTGCCTGAACGGGATCGAGCCAGGTATCTCCTCCCGGCAGGACGAGAAGATCCCCTGCGCTTGGTGAAATATCCTCAAGCAGGGCATCAGGGGTCAGGGACAATCCTCCCATTGTCCGGATCGGGGTGAGATCAACCCCGCAGAGGATGACGTTATACCGGAGACCCGGATCTTTCAGGTACCTTCCGGAATGCAGCTCGGCAAGAACATATCCCAACTCCCAGTCGGCGAGGGTATTCAGAACGTAAAGGTACAGGGTCCGCATCGTATTTTTTCGCTCCTGATCTCCCGGTTGTTCTGGTGGATTATTCCATGAAAACCTTTCGGGATGTCCCAAAGAAAACTACTTTTTGAATCTTCACGTAACGGTATCAGGGGATATCGCTGACCGTGAAACAGGACTGCCTCCAGTGCGGAAAATGCTGCGAGAAATGGGGCTGGGACCAGCGAGGGATCGTGGAGGATATCGTCCCGTGGATTCTTTCAGGCCGTACCGACATCCTGCAGCACGTCGGGATCCGGTTTTCTGATGGGAGTTTTGCGACCGGCGCCCGGCTTTCACTCTCCGATGTCCCGCGGGTCGCCCGGATCGATTACTGGGTTGACCCGGGCGGGAAGAAGCTGCGGCACTGCCCGTTCTTCTTCCGGGCGGAAGACAAGAAGGCGTACTGCAGGATCCACGGTGCCAAACCGGCGGTCTGCATCGAATTCGCTCCGTGGGATGAGGGGATTCGTGACTATGCCCTCGCCTGCCCCGCCTGCCGGGACACAACGCCGTGAGGCGCCTGTGAACCGGCAATGCGGCCTTTTTTTCAGGTTGGATGAAAAAGAGGAGAAGATACTGCCAGTACCGGGTCATGCTACCCGCAGCCTTCCTTAAAGCCGGAAGCCCGGGCCCGAGCCGAACAGGTCCTGGTACAGCCGTGAGAAGAGGGAGATATACTCCGCCGCTTTCTCCGTTGCCTGGTAACCGGGCCGTTCCCCATCCCCGGATGGCCTGAGGTATTCCCGGGCAACAAGGAATCCGATATACTCCTGCCCGGTCTTCGAATTAAGGTCGCACCGGCTGATGATCGCCGTGAATGAGCGGGGTGATCTGCAATAGACGAGAATCTCCCAGTATATCTCGTATACTGTCCTGCGTCCGCTCATTCTTCTTCCAGCTCCAGGGATTTTTTCAGGACACACTCTGATTCTTCGATCTCATGGAGGCGTTGATCCCAGACCTTTGCAAATTTTGAGAAATAATATGATGAAAGAAGGCTCACAAGAGCCATCCCGAGCGTGAGGACCATCGCCGGGATGACAAGCAGGTTATTCAGCGTGAACACGATGCTGCCCGATGATATGGACAGGAATTCCAGACTGGTCCCGATCCCCAGGCCAAAGAAACAGATCCCCCCGAGCGTGCAGACATGGATCATCCTGCCAATGATCGTACGGTTGTCCCGGTAATGGCAAAGCATCTGGACGATCAGGCAGGTTATGCGTTCGTCAGTAATCGTGATTCCTTTCGCATCAAGGTCGTCCTGAACCACCTCAATACCCTCAAAAATCCTGATGGTTGTAAGAAGCCATTGGATCCCGAACCCGAAACAGATGAAAGCAACCACCCCCACGATCATCCGGAGCAGGGGAGTAGCAGCACCTGCCAGCAGCCCGGAAACCGCGGAAACCATGTAGCCGATACCAAATGCCATGGCAAGGGCAGCAAATACCAGGTTCAGGAGACAGATCATGGAGAAATGCCGGATCTCACTCCTCAACCGGATGAGTGCCTGATTTTGCATACAATTCACCGGCTTATGTGTATTCTGGCGTTCTCTAAATAAAGAACATGAAACATTGTTACGTACTTGTGATCCGGGGGCGGTCGGCCGGTGCTGCGCTGCCCGGCATCCGCGAAAGGTGGTGGAATTACCGCCCGCTGCGCAACGGGGGTAATGGGACAGATACTCCCGGCAGGGCGAGGTTGTCGGTCTCCGGAAAATCCAGCAGGGACCGGATCCTCTCGAGCTCCCTGGCATCCGATGCCCGCACCCATCCCTCGGTGCCCGGACGGTCGAGGGTGTTGAGCTGGACCCTGTCCGGCCGGATGGCGCGGATGGCTCCCCTCAGCCCCGCAACCTCGTCGTCGGTTGTATTCAGGCCCGGCACCACGAAGACCTCAAGCCATATCGCACCGGAATATTCCTTGCGGAACCGGTTGATGCCCTCAATGATGTCGTTGAGCCGGATCTCCGGTGCAGGACGGTGGATTGCCCGGAACGTCTCCTCGTTGACCGAGGAGAGCGTGGGAAGTACGATATCGGCAGCCAGGAGGTCGTTCCTTACCGCAGGGTCCCAAAGCAGGCTGCCGTTTGTCAGGACCGCGACGCGGTACTCCGGGAACCGCTGTTTTAAAAACCGTATCACGTGCCCGATCGAGAGGGAGAGCGTGGGTTCGCCCGACCCCGAGAAGGTCAGGAAGTCAAGAGGGGGGGATCGTATAAGGTAATCCTCCAGCTCAGAAATGACATCCTGTTCGTCAAAGAACACCCTCCGCTTCGTGCAGAACGCGGGCACCGTGCCGCACTCGCAGTACACGCAGTTGAACGTGCAGATCCGCAACGGGACGAGGTCAATGCCGAGCGAGCGATGAAGACGCCGGGACCGGACCGGGCCGAAGAGGTGCGCGTACTGCATGCTGTGCCGGTTCTTTCTGTTCCGAAACGATAAATACGCCGGATCTCCGTAAACCCGTCATCCCGTTCGCGATTGCAAACCATAAATACCCCGGATGCTCCAGTATCTCCCATGAGGGAGGAGAAGAACAGGATCCGGCAACAGATGCGGGAGAAGAAAGCGTCGCTCCGGCCGGCTGAACGCCGCGAAAAGAGCAGGGAGATCTGCAGGCACGTCCTGGACGTCCTTCAGAATGGGGAGACGGTCATGGTCTACTCGGCAAAAGAACTTGAGACGAACACCACCCCGATCATCACTTCCCTCCTTGCAAAAAACATCCCGGTGGTCGTCCCGATCATCGTGAAGGAGGACATCAGTCTCCGGCTCTCGTACCTTCGCGACCCTTCTGTCCTCGTCCCCAGCACGTTTGGTGTCCCGGAACCCATCGGGAACGAGATCCCGGCAGATCCGGCGGATATCGGAACCATCATCCTCCCGATGCTCGGCTTTGACCGGCAGGGAGGGAGGCTCGGGTACGGCGCCGGTTACTACGACCGTTTCCTTGCGAAACACCCGGGCATCCGGAAGATCGGGATCGCGTTCTCCTGCCAGGAGACGGAACGGGTGCCGGTTGACGAGAACGATGTCAGAATGAACTGCATCATTACGGAGGAGGGGATCGTCTTCTCTGACGGTTCCTGTTAACCTGCATGGAGATCTGCGGCGCAACAATCCTGGATGAGTATGCAGAGGCGTTCCCGGTCTGGATATCACGGGTCATCGTCACGGGAAAAAGAGAGTGGGCATTCCGCGCAGCAGTTGCTATGACAGGGTTTGCGACATCCCGGATCGGCTGCCCCTGCGAGGCCGGGATCGAACGGGAGATGCGACCTGCGGAGACCCCGGACCGGAGGGCCGGGTTCTCGGTATTGATCTGCGGCGAGAAGAAGCAGATGAAACAGCACGTATCCTCCCGTGTCTCGCAATGCGTGCTCCCCGTCCCGACCGTTTCGGCATTCGACGGGATGCCGGATGCAGCGGACCGGTTCTATACCCGGATGCACTATTTTGGCGACGGGTATGAAGAGAGGTGTACTGTCGGCGGGAGGTCCTGCTGGAAGATTCCGGTGATGCAGGGGGAGTATGTCGGGGAGGAGCGGTTCGGCACGATCAAGGGAATCGCCGGCGGGAATTTCCTTGTCATGGGAAAGAATCAGCCTTCGGCGCTTACTGCGGCAACTGTGGGGGCATCCGTACTCAAGGATTTTCCCGGGATTATCACGAGCTTTCCGGGCGGTGTCGTCGCTTCAGGATCCAAGGTAGGGGCGAAAAATTACCGGTTCCCGATGCCCGCGAGTACGAACCACCGGCTCTGCCCTGCACTCATCGGGCGCATCCCCGATTCGAAGGTCCCGCACGGGGTCGCCTCAGTCTACGAGATCGTGATCAACGGGACCGACGAACAGGTGGTTAAAGGCGCGATGAAAAAGGGTATCGAAGCTGCGGCGAAGACCGGTCGGGCGATGTATATCGGTGCGTCGAACTTCGGGGGAAAACTCGGGCAGTACCGGCTGTCGATCCGGGACCTGTTCCTTTAACCGTACGCAGTGCGGAGGAAAAAACCCAGATAGGATCGGTACCCGGATGATTGAAAAAAGTATGGACGATTCGGAGGAAGCTGCTTCACGCGATCTCGCTAGTCGCATTCTGCAATCATATCCCTGACTTTTTTGAACGTCTCGATCTTGAACTCCAGGTGCTTGATCATATTCTCCTTCATCATGATCTTCGCGTCGATCATCCGGGTGACAAGGACTCTCTTCTGATCGTCGTCAAGATCTTCCCAGATCTTCTGCATGAGGAGATCCTGGGCCCCCATTCCTGGTCCATGCATCAAACCTTCATCACTCCCTTAACGTTCGGTACTCCGAACGGATCTCACTATGGCAAGGGGAATACATATGGATGCCCCCATTTTGCAAAATATGAAAAACCTCAGGGGAAGATGATGAGCATATCAGCCGGCATCTCTGACGTATACTCAGGAAGTGACTGCTTCCTGACAATTTTCAAGGACCGAAGCCGTGATCGCTTCATCGTCTCCGGTAGGATGCAGAGACGGGTCTCCCCCGTTGGATTATATGACCGGTCATTGCTTCGGATACAACCCTGCGGGGGGCACCCGGCGGCGCGTCCAGCCGGGCATCGAGCCCGTAAACACTGATGATGTAGGTATGGGTCTCCCCGCGGGGCGGGCAGGGACCCATGTACCCGGTAGTGCCAAAATCGTTCCTCCCCTGCACCGCGGGAAAAGGCTTTTCGAGAACAGGCTCCCGGGGGATATTTCCGGGGATCGGATTCCCCGCCATGATATCCCAGATGGTCCAGTGGGTGAACTACCGATCGGGGGCGACGTGGTCATCAATGACGAGTGCAAGGTACGGGGTCGTGACAATGGTGATGCGGATAGGTGGAGACACGTTCTCACCATCGCACGAATATTCCCGCGGGAACAACCGGCCCATGAAATCGATCTCAGGGATGAGGTCTTTCATCAATCTCCCTCTGAAACGGAGGTGTTGCCCGGAAGTTCAGCGATCAGTATCCCCCGCCATAGCTCCTGCTATAGGGGGTTTTTGTTGCCTGTACCGTAGTTGCAACCGTCGTCGCGATAACCAGGACCGATCCGGAAATATTTGCCACGAACCACCGGTTATTTATCCCCTGGCCGAACGTGTCACCGGGTTTCTTGTCCGGCGCATAGCGATACAGCGGGCGTCCCATGTAGGCCAGCTGCTGCACTCCGTCAGACCGTGATACTGTTCTGAAATCTGTCGTTTTCAGCAGGGACGGGGCAACAACGGCCCCTGCACTGAATGCGGGCCATGTTGAAAGACAGGATCCTGTACAGGCACTTGTCCCTGTTGTATCGCTGGTGAAGAAGTAGAGGGTCATACCGGCACTGTCCGTGAGGTACGAACCGATCACCGGCTGTTTTGCGATCATGACCGTATAATCAGGTTTTGCGGTAAACCACACCATCCCGATACCTTCCCCCTTGACATCGCCGGAATTCGTATCGCTGCGATAGGTGTAGAGGGGGTGTCCGCGATAGCTGACCTGCTCTGTACCGTCAGTCCGCGTAAACAACGAAAAATCAGAGGAAACGAGGGGGGACGAAACCTTCACGATATCGGCAGACGCGGCCGGCCAGTTTTCCGGACAGGATCCGGTACAGGTACTTTTCCCGCTTCCGGGGATGTCGGTTGCAAAGATGTAAAGTGTGCTTCCGGTTGCATCCGCGAGAATTGTCCCGAGATCCGTATTCACGGTTGTGATCGTATCAGGCTGGACCGCGGAGGTCTGTGTCACCGTCACCAGGTTTGACCCGTTCCTTCACTCTTCCGCCTATTTATCCCCCTGCCCGTGGTTCAAACCCTGAATATGGAATGTTTCAAAAATTGCAACATTTAGGAACGCTTTTCTTGTTCCTCAAAAGCATCTTGTAATGACGCTTGATAATCCATTGTTCATAGAACAACCCGGCCAATAACCCGTACACGTCAGGGAGAATGTAGTGCATGCAGAAAGGGAGATCCTTCCGGAAAGATGCGGCTGTATCCCCGCCCGCACCATATGAACGGAAACTTCCCTCCTCCGGCCCCATCGTCCGGAACCCTGCTATCCCGTTGACAGCTGTGGCGGGAGAGGAGAACGCGGTTCCGGAACCGATCCATATTTTTCGGGCAGACTCCCTGATGAAGAACGGAAGGGATCCTCACAAAGTACACATTGTGAACGCGCAGACGCCGCAGCAGGGCTCATCCCCCCCCGAAGGGCGCAGGCGGACGAAGGATGCGATGCGCAACAGCAGGCTCCGCGTCCGCCAGGTCCACGAACTGCTCATGGCAGTGACGGGGGGGACGGAGACGATCATCGCTGCCATCGATACGGATTTCCGGCTCATCTTCTTCAACGATGCATACCGCGAAGAGATCCGCAGGATTACCGGAAAAGATATCGGGCTCGGATCCAGCGTGATCGATCTCTTCAGCCATATGCCGGAGCAGCAGAAAACCGCCATAGCTGAGTGGAGCCAGGCATTATCCGGTGAATGCAACATAAGGATCCGGGAATTTGGCGACCCGGCGAGGTACCAGAGGATCTACCGGGTCCGCCACACGCCACTGCGGGATGCGGAGGGGTGTATCACCGGTGCCGCGGAGATCTCCTATGACATAACCCGGCAGACGAAGGCTGAACAGGGGCAACGCACGACGAGCGATTACCTTGAGAACCTGATAAATTATGCCAATGCTCCGATCATTGTCTGGGATCCCCTCTTCCGGATAACACGGTTCAACCGGGCCTTCGAGTACCTCACCGGCCGTTCCGCGGAATCGGTGCTGGGCAGGTCCCTCGATATCCTCTTTCCCGAGGCGAGCAGGGAAGCGTCCTTGGATCTGATCCGCAAAACCCTGACCGGTGAGCGATGGGAGTCGGTCGAGATCCCGATCCGCAATATCCATGGCGGGGTACGGATCGTGCTCTGGAACTCTGCCACGCTCTATGAGGCCGACGGGGTAACAGTCTCATCGGCGATTGCGCAGGGACAGGATATCACCGAACGAAAACTCGCAGAAGAGAAGAATATCGCTGCCCTGAAAGAGAAGGAGACCCTGATCCGGGAAGTCCACCACCGGGTGAAGAACAACCTCCAGGTGATCTCCGGACTTCTTGATATGACGAGGATGCGGACAGCAGATGAGGCAACAACGGGCATCCTCACCGACATGATGATGAAGATCCAGACCATGGCCCAGATCCACACACGCCTGTATGAGAGCAAACAGTTCGACCAGATCAATTTCGAAGCCCAGGTACGGGACCAGATCGCAGCAATGTCCAGTATCTATTCCATCGGGAGCCGGAGGATTGTCTGCGAGATAGAGTCGGAACCGGTCCTTCTTCCGGTCGACCAGGCTATCCCCTGTGCGCTCGTTGTCAACGAGATCCTCTCGAATTCGTTCAAGCACGCCTTCAAGGGCCGGCGGGAAGGTACGATCCGGATCACGATGACGCAGGCAGGCGGGCAGATCCGTATCGCGATCCGGGACGACGGCGTGGGATTGCCGGAACATTTCGACGCGAGCAGGTCGAACAGCCTTGGGCTCAAGCTGATCCGGACCCTGATCCAGCACCAGCTCCGGGGAAATCTCATCATCAACAGCGCAAAAGGAACGGAAGTTATCGTTGAATTCCCTCTCCGGGGACCGGAGGTCAAGGACGATGTCGCAGATACTCGTAGTTGATGACGAAGCGATCATCACGATGCAGCTGGAGGAGCGCCTGAGTGCAATGGGATACACCGTGGCGGGTATGTCCGCGAGCGGTGAAGACGCTATCGAGAAGGCGAGAAGGTTACGACCAGACCTCGTCCTGATGGATATCGTGATGCCGGGGAAGTTGAACGGGATCGAAGCCGCGCAGGTCATCGCCGACGAACTGGACATTCCGGTGGTCTTCGTCACATCGTATGCGGACGATGCCATCATCGAAAAGGCAAAACACGCCCGGCCGTACGGGTACATCGTCAAGCCCTTCAACGAGATGGAGATTAAGGCTGCGATTGAAGTGGCGCTGTTCCGGAAAACAGCGGAACAGCAGCGTGCCGCAGCAAAAATACCGGTGGAGAAAAACGGTGCGGCGTCCGTGGGAGCAGATGAGACGGAAGGTCCGCAGTATCTCGATCTTCCCGATGTTAAAGCCGTCCTCCTGAAGGATATCTTTACGGATCTGATCCTTTTCCTCTATACGGACCAGGTCACCAAGGACCCGATCTTCAAGTTTGCTCTCGAAGAGGGGATGAAAAAGGGGGGGCGCAACCTGTTCGCCTATTTCCATTCGACGGTCCACCGGCATTTCATGAAAGAGATCCAGAAGGAACAGCTCTTTACGCACCGGTTGAAGCGAAACGAAGTGTTCACCCTCCTGCCCATCCTGGAAAAATGCACGGAAACCCTGCAGTCTTCGCCCGATGGAAAGAGTACGCTCAAGGTCCTGCTCGACTTTTCCGATATCGAGGAGTTCGAGGATATTCTCGCAGTGAAAAGACTGCTTCTTTCAAAGAAAACGGGAGGAGTACCCGTATCCGGCATCATTGCCCTGAATATCGGGTATATCGACCATACCCTCATCAAATCTCTTGCGGAGGGGATCGAGAAGATCATCGTCTCGACCGGCAAGGATACAACGCTCTCCTTCGCACACCGCTCGTTCCCTGCAGAGTCTGTCGCAGTCGTCCCCCAGGCAACCATCGATGATGTTGTCAAAAAATCGCTGGAACCGGTCGTCCTTTCCCTGCTGACGAGGCCGATCTCGGGGTACGAGATCGTCCACGAGATCCACCACCGGTATAATGTCCTCATCCCGCAGGCAAGGGTATATACCCTGCTCTATATCCTCCAGCAGAACGGGTATCTGGAGATCAAGATGTCCGGAAAGTCCAAACTATACTGCCCGACCGAGAAAGGGAAGAAATTCATTGCCCAGAAACTGAATGATTTCAAACAGGTCTTCCAGCACGTCCTTACCGGCACCCCGGAAGGGATCCTGCAGACCGGGCACAGGGAATAACCTCGCGGGACGGAAAAAGCGATCCCCCGAACCCGGCAGCATACTTTGCAGGAACATTTCAAAATTTGATTCAAAATCTGCTTTTTGTAAAAGCCGCTATAACGCATCCTTCCTGTACAAGACGAAACGGGTGATGACCATCTCCGTTCTCCGAAGTACAGGTGCCGTACAATCGGCCGGTGAAGATCTTGGTCCTTTCTGGAGGGGGCTCCGGTTACGGCCGGAATTTCTCCTGTTGCAGGGACGAAAAATCGATGTTTGTCATGACAGCCGGTGCGGCAATTGCTCTTCGGTGAGCTACTATGCGGACTTCATCCGGCAGTACTGGAATTGTCCCCGGTGCGAATGATGATTTCTGAAGATGACGGACAAAAAAACGGGACAGAGTTTTCCGGCGGGGAACTCGTACGGCTACGGAAAGATCTTGAAGAATGTACCCGTCTCGCCGAAGACCGCCTCAGCCGGCTGAAATATCTCCAGTCGGATTTTGACAACTTCCGGAAATGGGCCGAGAAGGAGAAGGCGGGAATCGTCACGCACGCGAACGAGAACCTGCTCCGGGACCTCCTTGTCATCCTCGATGATTTCGAACTCGCCCTGCCATCCCTCGGTACGGAGAAGAACCGCGAGGGCATGCAGATGGTGTTCCGGAAACTGACGAAGATCCTGCGGGATTACGGGTTGGAACCAATCGAGTGCGTCGGAAAAAAATTCGATCCGAACCTTCACGAGGTCCTCTGCAGCGAACCGAGTGGCAAGGAGCCGGGTACGGTGCTGGAAGACCTCATGAAGGGATACCGGCTGCGGAAAAAAGTCATCCGTCCCTCGAAAGTAAAGATTGCAGAACACGCACAGGCTATCGAAAAATGAGAGGTGAGAATCATGGGAAAAGAAAAGATTATCGGAATCGATCTTGGCACATCGAACAGCGAGGCTGCGGTTATGCTGGGGGGAAAACCGACTATCATTCCTTCAGCAGAAGGGGCGACGGTTGCGGGGAAGATGTTCCCTTCGTACGTGGCATTCACCCCGGACAACCAGCTCCTTGTCGGTGAACCGGCGCGGCGGCAGGCAGTCAGTAATCCGGATGGTACCGTGACCGCAGCGAAGCGCAGGATGGGGACCAGCCATGCCTATAAGATATACGGGAAGACCTATACCCCCCAGCAGATCTCTGCATTTCTCCTCCAGAAGATCAAGCGGGACGCGGAAGCGTTTCTCGGCGAACCCGTGACAAAGGCGGTCATCACGGTCCCGGCATACTTCAACGACAACCAGAGGACTGCAACAAAGGATGCCGGAAAGATTGCGGGGCTCGATGTCCTCCGGCTTGTCAATGAACCGACTGCCGCATCCATGGCGTACGGTCTTGACCGGGGCGGGGAGTTCAAGATCCTCGTCTTCGATCTCGGCGGGGGGACGCTGGATGTGACCATCATGGAGTTCGGTGGGGGAACCTTCACGGTCCTCGCGACATCCGGCGACACCCAGCTTGGCGGGACGGATATGGACAACGCCATCTTTGAATGGATCGCAACGGAATTCAAGAAGACGGAAGGAATCGACCTCCGTTCCGACAAGATGGCGGTCAACCGCGTGAAGGAGGCCGCCGAAAAAGCGAAGATAGAGCTCTCGACCGTTCTCGAGACCGAGATCAACCTCCCGTACGTCTCCGCCACCCAGACGGGGCCCAAGCATCTCTCCATGAAGATCTCCCGGGCAAAACTCGAACAACTCGTCGAACCGATCGTAATGCGGTGCATCGCCCCCTTCGAGCAGGCATTGAAAGACGCGAACCTGACAAAGAACGATATCCAGAAGGTCATCCTCGTGGGAGGCCCCACCCGGATGCCAATCGTCCAGAAATTCATCGAAGACCATGTCGGCAGAAAGGCCGAGCGGGGGATCGATCCCATGGAATGCGTTGCGATCGGCGCCGCGATCCAGGGAGCGATCCTCGGGGGCGAGATCACCGATATGGTGCTCCTTGACGTGACCCCGTTAACACTCGGCCTTGAGACACTTGGAGGGGTACGGACGACCCTTATCGAGCGCAACACGACGATCCCGACCAAGAAGAGCCAGATATTCTCGACGGCGTCCGATCTCCAGACATCGGTCACCATCCACGTCCTCCAGGGAGAACGTGCCATGGCGGCGGACAACGTCAGCCTCGGGCAGTTCAACCTCGTCGGGATCCCCCCGGCCCCGCGGGGAGTGCCCCAGATCGAGGTCACTTTCGACATTGATGCTTCCGGTATCCTGAATGTCTCCGCAAAAGACCTCGGGACCGGCAGGGAACAGAAGATGACGATCACCGCATCGACAAAGCTCGCGGAAGCCGACGTTAAAAAGATGGTCTCTGAAGCGGCGCAGTACGAGGAGCAGGACCGGAAACGGAAAGAGGAGGTCGAAGTCCTGAACACGGCTGACTCCCTGATCTACACTGCGGAGAAGACAAAAGCCGATCTCGCTGAAAAGATCCCCCCGGATCTCACCGAGCGCCTGAATTCAGCAATCGTCTCCTTAAAAGCCGCGATCGAGAAAAAGGACGTCCCGGCGATCAAGGCAGAGATCGAAAAACTCCAGAAGGTCCTTGGCGAAGCAGGCACCGCGGCATACCAGGAAGCCTCCCAGAAGTTCGCCCGGCAGCAGGCAGGACCGCAGGCAGCATCGGCCGGAGGTGGCGCCGGGGGTGGAGCTGGCGGCGAGAATGTCGTCGATGCGGATTTCAAGGTCAAGGAATAAACCGGCGGTATCCCGGCACAGCGGCTGACGATGGCACAGAAAGACTACTATGAACTCCTCGGCGTAAAACGCGATGCCCCGCCGGACGAGATCAAGAAGGCATTCCGCCAGCTTGCCCGAAAATACCACCCCGACCTGAACAAGGGGAGCAAGGAAGCGGAAGAGAAGTTCAAGGAGATCAATGAGGCGTACCAGGTGCTCTCGGATCCGGCGAAGAAGGAGCAGTACGACCAGGTGGGCCATGCCGCGTTCCGGCCGGGTGACTTTACCGGGTACACGGCTCCCAGCTACGATGACCTGTTCCGGGACTTCGGTCTGGGCGATATCTTCGATGCGTTCTCCGGTGTGTCCGGACGGACACGGGGGCGGGGAGGGGCTGACCTCCGGTACGAGATCGAGATCTCGCTTACGGATGCGTTTCATGGCAGTAAAAACACGGTCGAGATCCCCCATGTCACCGATTGCGGGACCTGCCACGGGACCGGAGCACAGCCGGGATACCTCCGTGCCTGTCCGACCTGCGGTGGGACCGGTCAGGTCAGGAACGTGCAGAAGATGGGTGGGCGGCAGATGGTAAACATTACGGTCTGCCCGACCTGCAGGGGTGAAGGGAACGTCATTGATCGCCCCTGCGAAACCTGCCACGGGGGAGGGACTGTCCGTACGACCCGCCGGATCGAGGTCACGATCCCGCGGGGTGTCGAAGACGGCCAGTTCCTCCGGATTGCCGGAGAAGGAGAACATGGGGAACGCGGGGGTCCGCCCGGGGACCTGTATATCGTGGTCCATATCCGGAAACACGACCTGTTCGAGCGGAGGGGCGAAGACCTCTTCAGCGAAGCGGTGATTGGGCTTGCTACAGCCCTCTTTGGCGGGGAAATCACCATCCCTACGATCACCGGAAGCGCGATCCTGAAGATCCCCAAGGGATCCCAGAGCCATACGCTCTTCCGCCTGCGGGGGCAGGGCATGCCGGTCAGAAATTCCGAACGAAGGGGCGACCTTCTCGTCAAGGTAATCATCAGGATCCCGGACAGGCTTACGAAAAAACAGGAGGAACACCTGCGCAAGGCCTTTCTTGCTCCGGCGTAAGGTTATTTTCCGCAGGGCACGGAGGATAAAGAATCTCCCGATGAATTGAGGAACGATTATGCAGAAGATTGAAAAGACAAAGAAACTGGAGAACGGCGTCCGGGTCTTCTGGAACGAGGAGAACCGTCTCGCCCAGGACTTCTATTCATATGAAGAGCTGATCGACATGAAGATCAATGCATTTGATCTCCTGAAGAATCCCGGCATCTACCGTGTTGACCGCGCAGTGCACAGGATAGAATCGTCCGTGTGAGGGTGTTGTTCTTGGCACCTGCTTGGGGATACCGGGGAACGTTCGCGAATGACACCCGGACAGGATGACATCCCTGCCGAAACGGTATCCGCGCTTAAAGAGAAATACCGCGAGGTTCTGATTAAAAAACTGACGAGGGATGATCTCGACGAACTCCGGTTTTACCTTGACAACCAGATCCTCGATCATCGGATTGACGCTGAATACCGGAAGAAGCTGGAATGGAAACTGCGGCACTATCTCCACGAAGATGTTCTCCGCCGGGAGTTTGCCAGTATCGAGGCTCTTCTCGCAGCGCTGAAGCCGGAGGACCTTGGGGGATGACCGGGATCGGCCCG
>JAKLEQ010000150.1 GCA_022711635.1 Methanoregula sp.
GCAAACGACGGCGATGATATCAGGATGGTTCATGCATGGTCACCTCAGCTGTGATATTCGCCGCGGCCGCTATTTATGGATTTATCTGATCGCGACAAAATCCGCAACAACCCTTCCCTCCCCTGCCGGATGACATGCCGTACCCGACGGGAAGAGCTTGTGCCTCACGGAGATAGTCTTCCCGGCCGGGACATGGTTTACCTCAAACGAAAAAACAGGGTCGGGTCCCGGCTATCGCGGACCAGCAGGGAAAAGGAACATGTATAAACACCGGCACGCTCCATTTTTTATGCTGATGGTATCCCCCGGTGCCGTGCAGACAATCGAGATCTGCCTCTCCCGGCCGATACCCGTGCATTCCGGTGAACTCCCATGCAGCTCTCCTCCTGCAAGAAGACCTATAACAACGAGACCCAGCGGGCTTTGCCGCTTGCCGAGACCCTGGCCAGAATCGAGCCCAAAGTCCCCGCAGCCGGCATTACCCGTGTTGCCGATATTACCAGCCTTGACCGGATCGGCATCCCGGTCTTCTCCTGCATCCGGCCCACGGCCATGGACGGGGCCATCACGGTCTATAACGGCAAAGGAGCAACCATCGAGGAGTCGCGGATCTCCGCCATCATGGAAGGCATCGAGCGGTATTCTGCCGAGGTGCACGACCGGGAACTCAGGGTCGCGCTCTACCAGGAGATGCAGGCCTGCGGGCCCGTGCTCGATCCCCGCGACCTGATCCTGCCGGAAGGGGCTGATACGGAACGGTTCACGTCCTGGTGCGAGGGGTACGATCTTGTCAGCAACAGATCGCTGTGGATCCCAGGCTACGCGGTCTTCCACCCGCTTCCCCCGAAATACCGGGGACCCTGCCGCACGAACACGAACGGCCTTGCCTCTGGGAATACCGTTGAGGAGGCAATCTTCCACGCCCTCTCCGAAGTGATCGAGCGGGATGCCTGGTCCCTCGTAGAAACGACGAGAAACACCGGCCCCGCGGTTGTCGGGATCGACGACCCGGTGATCCGGGAGATGCAGAAGAAATTTGCCGATGCCCAGGTCGAAGTGACCGTCCGGGACATCACGAGCGATATCGGCGTCCCGACGATCGCCGCAGTCGCAGACGACGTCCTTTTAAAAGACCCCAGCCTCCTCACGATCGGGATCGGCACGCACACAAGCACGCGGATCGCCGTAATGCGGGCGCTCACCGAAGTGGCACAGAGCAGGCTAACCCAGATCCATGGTGCACGGGAGGATACGACCCTTGCAGATCTCCGCAAGAGGATGGGGTACGATCGGGCAAAGCGGATCAACGGGTACTGGTACCGGGACAACGGAACGGTTGATTATGCGGACATTCCCTCATCGGATACCGATGACTTCTTAAAGGACATATGGAATATTATCGATGCGTTGGGGAAGAAAGGACTGGACAGGGTGATTGTTGTGGACCTGACCCGGGAAGAGATCGGGATCCCGGTCGTCCGGGTAATCGTGCCGGGACTCGAGATGTTCGCGATGGACCCCGAACGGAGGGGCGATCGGGTGAAGCATGCAGAGGATCATCGTTTTTCTCGGGCCAAGTCTTGATCACGTCGCGGCGGAGCAGATCCTCCCCGCAGAGTACCGCCCCCCGGCAAAGAGGGGCGATCTGCTCCGGGCGGCAACAGAAGGCGCGGATATCATCGGCCTCATCGATGGCGTTTTCCACCAGGAATCGGCAGTGGCCCACCGGGAGATCCTCGCTGCGGTAAAGAAAGGTGTGCAGGTCGTCGGATCCTCCAGCATGGGAGCGCTCCGGGCTGCCGAGATGGATACGCTCGGGATGGTTGGTATCGGCGAAGTGTACCGGATGTACAGGAGCGGGGAGCTGGTCTCTGACGACGAGGTCGCGCTGGTCTTCGATCCCGAAACGGGGATCTCCCTCTCCGAGCCGCTCATCAATATCCGCTTCACCCTTCGGGAAGCGGAGCTTCAGGGAGTCCTGAGCCCGCAGGAGCATGCCTGCCTGCTTGGCGCTGCACGGTCGATCTTCTACCCGCAGCGGACGTACGGGCGGATAGTGTCAGAGGCCGGTGCTGCAATCGATCAGGAAACCCGGGAGCGGTTCCTTGCATGGGTGAAACTGCATGCCGTTGACCAGAAGCGGAAGGATGCCGTCGCGGCGCTGGAGTATATCAATAAGATT
>JAKLEQ010000151.1 GCA_022711635.1 Methanoregula sp.
ATTACCGCCTGGCTGTATCGGGGATCCCCGCTGATATTTGCAATTGCCGTCGCGCTTTTTAGTGTCGGGTGCGTCACGCTCTGGTTCGGGTTTATCCACCCGGCGGTGCGTTCCGGTGAAGAACGCATCGAAAGGATCAACAGGAGCGCCGATCAGGTCCTTCTGCGGATGTCGAAACGGAAAAAGTAGGAATGGTTGAATCGGGGACGGGTTTCCGGCATACATGATGTGCCGATCCGCCAACACTTTAAGTATGCCGGGCTGCATACCTTATTGGCGCCGTAAGGGCTTGTGGCTTAGCTTGGACAGAGCGCCGGGCTTCTAACCCGGATGTCGGGGGTTCAAATCCCCCCAGGCCCGTTCGCACCTTGTTTTTTTCCCGGACGGGAGATCAGCCCTGTCATGGATGCATCCGTACCTCGTTCCCGAGGTGTCTTACCCTATCGTCAACCCACGTCTGCCCGCCATCTTCTTTTCCGCGATGCTGAATACCTTTACCCTTTTTCCCGTCAAACGCCATCCGGCCCGGGGTATAAACTACCGGTAAGTATATTCAAAAAAACCGGCCCTTCACCGGTTACTGCCGAAAATGTACCCCGAAATCGGCCCTCCGGGACAGAACCTTCGGGACAGAAATCCTGTCCCGGTTTTTCTCCTTCCCTTTCTTACCTGTGGCACGGGTGGTCTTCAGGACATCTGCCTGGACGGGAATGATCATTCGATGCAGCGGGAATCTCCCTGTTACGAACCGCCGGATCAACGACTGAGGTGATGAAGGGGAGGATCTTCGATCCCGACCAAATCGCACGTGCGGTAAACCCGGCATCGGAATACAATCCGCCCGTGGCATCCGCCTCGTCCCCTTGATCGGCTGTCGGAAGATGCTGCAGAGAGGATGCAGGAACGCCTCGATGCGAACCAATAATGTTTTTCGACCGGAAACTATGTCTATCCCCGGAACGATTTCATACGATCATGCAATACACCATTGTCCTCGAACCCAGAGACGACAAGGGGTATATCGCCCGTTGTGTTGAGGTGCCGGGGATTGTCGGGTATGGCGATTCCAGGGGAGATGCAGTAGAACGGATACGGGAGGCGATTTCTGACATGCAGAAAACCTGGAACGAGGAACTGCAGGGTGTGATCCATGCCGTCCGTTCGGAAGTCATCAAGATCGACGTTGCCGATGCAGCGTGAGTCTCCTCTCAATTGTATCGTTTTTTTCTGCAGTGTCTCAAATCACGGTAACCGGAAAGGGAGCACGAAAGTTTTTACCGTCGTGTTCAGAATGTGTAATCTGCGATGGAGCCGGACCCAGCACAGGTTTATTCCCCGGCGGAAGATACCGCCCTCCTGTGCATGACAGCATTACGGGAGCTGCGGGCAGGAGACCGGGTCCTCGAGATAGGGACCGGTTCCGGTGCTGTCGCCGCGGCCATCGTGGATAAGGTGCGCTGCCTTATTGCATCGGATATCAACCCGCACGCCGTTGCCCTTGTCTCCCGCCTTGGGATTCCGGTTATCCGCGCCGATCTTACGGCGGGTATCCGGGGTCCGTTCGACTTGATTCTTTTCAACCCCCCGTACCTTCCCACATCCCCGGAAGAACGGATCGATGACTGGCTGGAGTATGCCCTTGACGGGGGGGAGAGCGGCCGGACCGTCATCGACAGGTTTCTTGTGGAAGCGGACAGCGCGCTCTGTCCGCAGGGGAGGATCCTTCTCCTGGTTTCATCTTTAACAGGCCTTTCCGAGGTTCTTGGCACGGCTGCGGCCTGCGGGTACCGCGCAAAAGTCGTCGCCGACCAGGCTGTTGAAGATGAAATCCTGTATGTCCTCCGGCTGGAAAGACCTGAAGGCAGACCGGGTGTGATGCAGAGGATTGAATGAAGGATACATACCCCGTTTGTCTTCGGGATCGATAGTGCTTTTTTCTTAGGGTTTGAGTACAACTGTTTTTTGGGTCGCGTTGAAATAGCCCGGTGGGGTGATAAAGTCGATCCGGAACCGGTCCACATTCTCCGTGCTGATGATGAGATACATGGGTTTTCCCGAGACCTGGACACTCCGGAATGTAGTGCCGCGTTTGAGGATCTCCATCCCCTCA
>JAKLEQ010000152.1 GCA_022711635.1 Methanoregula sp.
ATCTACTGGATTGTCATCGGGATTGTCGCATGGGTGTACGGGCTCATTGCGATGATCAGCCTGCTCGTGCAGTGGTTCCACATCCTGATCCTGAAGAGCCGGAACGAGACGCTCTCGAATATCGCAAAGGGCTATCTCGAATATATCGTCCACGTGATGGGGTACTTGTACTTCATGACGGATACGCGCCCCGATATCATGCCGGTGCCGGTGAAGATCCTGGAAGAGACATGAGATTCTCTCCATCCCACCGTTGAATGAATGCCCGGATTCCGAAGAATCCTCCTGCTCCCCCATTGAACTACAATAAAAGTTCAAATTTCTGACGGAAAAAGATGGTTAATTTTAAAGTCGGGAGTCGCTGATGAAAGGGTAGACCATGCATAGCAAGCTTCAGGGGATTCAGCCAGGCTCGAAGACCCCGGTTATTTTCCACTCATCGTAGAGGTTCTGAAAAACCCACTCAGGTTTAATTCCTGCCGCGCAGGCGATCCTATCGCGATATCAACGCCCTTCTTTTCAGTATTTTCGTCGCAATTCTGCACGAACCGAATCGGGTCTATCGCGAGTAGGGGATGCGACAGCGGCGGGGGTGGAGTCCGAAGCGGTCCATCAGGACCGTGAGGATGAGAAGAACGTGCCAGAGTTCTTCGAGGCCCGAGCCAGTCAGAGCGAAGACATCCTTAAGGATGTCTTCTTCCATCAGTCATGCCATGGCATGACTGCTGCCCCCAAGAGCGTTAAGAAGGAAAAAGATTGGTCGCTGAAGAAATGTGACTATATCCAAATTTTAAAAAAAATGAAGGATCCCCCTTTTCTCTTTCAGATCCGTTGGGAGGAGATCTTCGCAAACGTCGCGGTGAAGATACCGGGCATGGACCGGATCTCCTCCATGACCGGCTCGGGGACCTCGGAGTCGACATTGAGGACCATGAGCGCCTGCTCGCCGGGGGTGATCCGCCCGACCTGCATGCCGGCGATGTTGATATTGTTCTTGCCAAGGATGGTGGACGCCCTGCCGATTACTCCCGGCTTGTCGAGATGGCGTGAGACAATGACATACCCTTCGGGGACCATGTCCATCGTGTACCCGCTGATCGCGACGATCCGGCTGCGGCCCCGGAAGAAGACCGACCCGCAGACCGTCTCTTCCGTCTTGTCGGTCCGGACCTTCAGGGTGATCAGGTTCTTGAACCCGCTCGACTCCTCCGTGACGGTCTCGGAGATCGCTATCCCGCGCTCCTTCGCGATGAACTCGGCGTTCACGATGTTGATAGGCTGCTGGAGGATGGGATCGAGCAGGCCCTTGAGGGCGAGCCGGGTCACGAACTTCAGGCTGTTCGCATATGCGGACAACTCCCCGCCATAGATCAGCTCGACCGAGGCAAGCCTTCCCCCGGCGATCTGGACCGCGAGCCGGCCCATCTTCTCGGCAAGCGTCGCAAACGGCTCGAGCATCTCCGCCTGTTCGGGCGGGATCATGGGGGCATTGACGACGTATTTTGCCGCGCCGCCACGAAGGACCTCAATGCACTGTTTTGCAACCGATACGGCAACGTTCAGCTGGGCCTCGACCGTGCTCGCGCCGAGATGCGGGGTGACGATGACCTGGTCAAGGGCGAGAAGCGGGGACTCGAACGGGGGTTCGGTCTCGAAGACATCGAGTGCCGCGCCGGCGACCTTCCCGCTCTTTATCGCATCGCACAGGGCTGCTTCGTCAATGATCCCGCCGCGGGCGCAGTTGATGATCCGGACCCCGTCTTTCATGGTTGCGATGCTTTTGGCGTTGATGACATGGCGGGTCTCCTTGATCAGCGGGGTGTGGACCGTGATCACATCGGCAACACGGAAGAGTTCTTCCTGGGACATCATCTCGACCCCGAGCTGGGCAGCCCGCTCCCTGGTGAGGAACGGATCGTAGGCGACGCACCGCATATCCATTGCCTTTGCCCGCTTGGCAACCTCGCGGCCGATCCTGCCGAACCCGACGATGCCGAGCGTCTTTTCGTTCAGCTCGATGCCCATGAACTTGCTGCGCTTCCACTCCTTCTTCCTCAGGCTCGCGTTCGCCTGCGGGATGTTGCGGGCGAGCGCCTGCATC
>JAKLEQ010000153.1 GCA_022711635.1 Methanoregula sp.
GCGCTTGCAATCGTCACCATGTTCATGCCCATCGCGTCCTTGGTATCGAAGCTCATCCTGAGAAAGACGCTCGTCCCCGCGACGAAGGGAACGATATCGATCAGCTTCCCGTGCGAGGTTGTGCTCTCCGCGGCGGCTTTGAGTTCGGCTTCGTGCGCGGCGACAAAGTCCACCACCTGTTTCGCATGGGCGATGCTGCGTGCAGCAAAGACCGGGGCCCGGGTCATGCCGTCATGGAGGATTCGGACCTCGGCACCGCCAGCCTTCGTGATCGCGCTGCACCCGCGGTTCACCGAGGCGACCAGCGCCCCTTCGGTCGTCGCGAGGGGAAGCCAGTAACTGCCGTGGGCGTATTCCCCGTTGACGAGGAGGGGACCGGCGACGCCGAGCGGCACCTGCACGGTCCCGATCATGTTCTCGCAGTTCCGCTTTACCACGCGCTCGACGTCGATGGAGAAGATGCCGATATTGTCGAGCTTGGTTCCGGTCTCGCTCTGGATGAACTCCCGGCGGACCCGGATAGCGTCTACCGGGGAGAGCTCCTTCTCCAGTTCGTAGAGTTTCAGGGATCCTTCGGACAGGCGCGCCCGGACCGATTTCTCCCTGTCCTGCAGGGCATTGCCCCCGTTACCGGAAGTGCCCCTGCCATCATCAGCCATGAATAATGGTAGGACGTATACATACATGATACATGATGGTCGGCGGTTCCGGCAGGGTCGAACAATGGTGCATGCGGGTGCCCGCGACCGGTGCGGAGGCTGCGCGGCAGGACCTGATCGCACGGGGGCTCCTCGATCACAGCCTGAAGCCGCGGCGGGAGGGCGACGAAGTCCTCCTCCCGGTCACCGTCAGCGGGGCCGCGATGCAGCGGAGCTTCTTTGTGGCAAACCCGCGGGCGCCGGTCCTCCCCCGCCACGAGCTGATCGGGGGCATCGCGGTCATGCAGGAAGAGGACCCTGCCGGTGCGGAACAGGTCCTTTCCTCCCGCCCGAACCTCCATACCGTTCTTTTTGCGGCGAGCGAGGTCGAGGGGGAGTACCGCACGAAACGGTTCACGGTGCTTGCGGGAAAACCGACCACCCGGACGGAGGTTGTCGAACACGGCGCCCGGCTGACCCTCGACCTCTCTGCCGCGTACTTCTCCGCCCGGCTCGCAACCGAGCGCCAGAGGATCGCGGCCCTCTCCCGTGACGGGGAGGTCGTCCTCGACATGTTCGCGGGCGTCGGGCCATTTGCAATCGCGCTTTCGAAAAAGGCCGACCTTGTCCTCGCTGCCGACATCAACCCGGCGGCAGTCAGCCTGATGCTGTACAACCTCGAGAGGAACCGGATAAGGAACGTCCTGCCGGTGCTCGCCGACGCCCGGCACCTCGCAGAGGTCATCCCGCACCGGTTCGACCGGATCGTCATGAACCTGCCGAAAACCGGGGAAGAATTCCTTCCCGGTGCATTCCGGCTCTGCAGGCAGGGGGGCACGATCCACTTCTATGCACTCGTGTCCTCTGAGGGGGAGCACCGGGACCGGATCGGGGGCCTGGGGGGGCGCGTCGTTGCCGAACGGGTTGTCCGGTCCTATTCGCCGGCACAGTGGCATGCTGTCTACGATATCGTGGCAGAGCGCGCCCCGTGACGTTGTGCCGGCGATCCCCTTTTTTCATGCAGAGGGATTCAGTCGTATTTCCGGAATAATGCCGGGTTCTGGCGGCGAAGATACCAGCGGCGGATAATGAGCCCCCAGATCACGAACGCAACAAGACAAAGGGCAGCCAGCGCCACGGAGAGAACGGGAGGACCGGAAGATTCCGGCGCCGCCGTTCCGGACTCCTGCGCGGGGAGAAATTTTACAGGGGTGATCCCGGCGGCCCCCGACATTGTCGTCTCGTCTGCAACAGGAGAATTTTCCCTTGTTGCCGGACCCTGCGCCGCGTCCGGACGGGCTTCTTCACGGGAACCGATCATCAGCCCTGCAGCGGGGGAGACCGGTTCCCGAACACTTACCGCAACGTCAGAAAAGACCGGGCTCGTCGCCGTGAAAACGGAACAGTCATCGCGGGTATGCCGGTAGGTTGTCGGCAGTTCCTCCCATCTGCCATTGGCTT
>JAKLEQ010000154.1 GCA_022711635.1 Methanoregula sp.
CGCCCAGTTTCATGAACATCCGGATCGCGGTCGGGGCGGTGTACAGGATCGTGACGCCGAACTCCTCGATCATCCGCCAGTAAACACCCGGGTCCGGGTAGTCCGGCGTCCCCTCGGTAAGAACGATGGTCGCGCCGAGGGAAAGGGGGCCGTACACGACATAGGAATGACCGGTGATCCAGCCCGGGTCCGCGGTGCACCAGTAAACATCGTTCTCCTTGACATCGAAGACATGTTTCGTGGTATAATAGGTGCCGACCATGTACCCGCCGCAGGTATGGACGATTCCCTTCGGCGCTCCGGTCGACCCGCTCGTGTACAGGATAAAGAGGGGATCTTCCGCATCCATGACCTCGGGTTCGCATTCGGGTGAGGCATTCTTCACGAGATCGTAGTAGTCGACTTCCATCTCCCGGTGGATCTCGACCGGCTGGGCAAGGTTGCGCCGCAGGACAACGATGTGCTCGACACTCGGCGCGTTGATGATCGCTTCCTCAATGATGTGCTTCGTGGGGATGGACTTCCCGCGCCGGAAGGTGACATCCGCCGTGATCACGACCTTTGCACCCGCGCCGGTGATCCGGCTGTTGAGCGCCGCCGCCCCGAACCCGCCGAAAACCACCGAGTGGACGGCACCGATCCGGGCGCAGGCGAGCATCGAGATGATCTGCTCGGGGACCATCGGCATGTAGATGCAGACCCGGTCGCCCTTCTCCACCCCGAGGCTTTTCAGCCCGTTCGCGACCCGCATCACCTCGCGGTAGAGCTGGCGGTAGGTGAAGATCCGCTCGGTATCGTCTTCCCCCTTCCAGATGAGGGCGACCTTGTTGCGCCGTCCGTCCATGACGTGCCGGTCAAGGCAGTTGTACGTGATGTTGGTCGTACCCGTAAGGAACCACTGTGCATGGGGGAATTTCCACTCCCTGACCTTGGTATAGGGCGAGAACCAGTGGAGCTCCTTTGCGATCGCATCCCAGAATGCATCGGGGTCGGCGAGGAACTTCCTGTATGCGGCAGAATAATCGCCCACCCAGCTGTTCTTCCTGTATGACGGATCCGGGGCATAGTGCTTCCCGTCCATCTTCACATCGAACTTCTCTGCCATGGTAACTACCCGGTTTCGTTCTAAGGTATTCGGGTAATTTCACTTAAACCGTGCGAAGCGCATGCCGGACCGGCAGGGCCATACATGCCGGAAAAAGCCCGCCACCGCAGAACACCCTGGTGCCGTCGCCCGGGGGCGAAGATACGCAATCATCCAAAGGGAACCGGACAAAAAAGAAAAATTCGGGTCATGCCGGATCCGCCGGCATGAACGGATTACCAGGCCTCGGGGAACGCCATGTTGACGTAGATGTCCTCGAGCCGTGCCTTGTGGGTGCTCTCCATGTTGGCAAGGCCCGTAAAGAGCATCTGCTGCTGCGGGTCGGAACTTGCAGTCGCAAGCCGGGTGTACATCTGCATCGCCTCAAGCTCTTTCTTGATGGCAAGCGTCAGGCCTTCGAGAGGCTTCATGTCCGGGGTGATGGGGGGAGTCTGGAGAGTGGTATAGACCTTGTAATCCGGTGCAGCCGTAAATTTCATGGTCTTTCCCTCTTTTGCGAGGAAGTCCTGGAGGAACTCGCGGTGCTTCTTCTCCTCGCCGGCAAGTTCGGTGAAGATCGTCTTGAGGTTCTTGTCCTTCACCTTGTCTGACACCGTCTTGTAGAACGTGTATGCCTCAACTTCGCGGTCGATTGCCATCGAGATGATCTTTTTAAAATCTTCCGACTTCATGCACAAATTCACTCCATTTATAATGGTACTAAAGATAATCCCCTATATAATCACATTGATCTTTCCCATCGTTTATAGCTCTGATCTGCTATGCAAAAAGGGGGAACCGCATCTTTTCCTGGAACGACGGTACAACCTCCCGCGCCCCTGCCAGCGGATACCCGATACATCGATGACCTGTCATCATCTGTTATGGAACGTACTGCACAAAGAGCAGTCAGGAATTCAAGGGAAGTCCGGCCCGGTC
>JAKLEQ010000155.1 GCA_022711635.1 Methanoregula sp.
CAAACACGAATGCAACGGCGGAGCATGGGCTCTTGGGCTCAAAGAGATTACACCGACGTTGAAGACCGGGGAATTCTACTTCAAGCTGGGAAAATTCAACAGCGCTGCGGCGTGTAAACGGACCATCGACAACGTCCGCCACCTCAACCCGGGTGACACCTATGCGACACTGTACGCCCCTCTGGAGAAGGCACCGTTTACACCGCAGGTTGTCCTGATCGTGACGACACCGCGGAACATGCTCAAGCTTGCCCAGAGCAGCCTCTTCCGGCTGGGAGGGCGGATTTATGCAGAATTTTCCGGTATCCAGTCGGTCTGTTCGGATGCAACAGCACAGACTTATCTTACCGGACGACCGAACTTCTCGCTCGGGTGCGATGGATCCCGGAAATTCTCCGGTATTGCTGACGACGAAATGGTCACGGGATTTCCGGCAGAGATCCTCCCCGAGATCGCGACTGCACTCAAGATCGTTATCGGAGCAGCCGGATCAAAATGACCACGCTAAAGGTTATCGGGCAGCAATTGTCCGCATGAGCGCCATAATCCCGGATTTCCTTTTTTTCTGCGGTGCTGACCCAAAGGGAGTCATCTCGATCGGCATCGCCTCGCCCATCTCACGGTTGAGCCTTTCGGAGATCTCGGAGAAGATGCGCTTGTAGGCGGTGCAATTCGGATCAACGCCCTTGTCCACTCCGCCATGGGCAACGATCGCGTTGTACGGGCATCCCCCCCGGCAATACCGGATATGGGCACATACCCCGCAGGCTGAATCCACATACTCAGTGTACTGGTGCATCTGTTTCCAGGCATCGGTTTTTTTGATATCTTCCAGGGAAGGGGAGTCAGCCACATTGCCGTAACAGTACTCCGGCATACCGATGAACCGGTAACAGGGATAGATGTCCCCATCAGGACTGATGGCAAACGTGCTCCCGACACAGTCCACGAACGTGCAGACCGAACCATGGCGGGTGAAGACGCACCGGAAGAGGTCGTTGATGTTCATGATCTCGATCTCCCCGAGGTGATCGAGGTACTGGTCGAGGAGGTAGACGAGAAGATCCCCGTACTCTGCCGGATCGAGCGCCCACTGCCCGGGCTGGTTACTTTTGAGGGACGGGAGTGCCGGGTGCAGCTTCATCGTGAACCGGTTCTTTAAGAAAAAATCAAAGATATCTGCACGGCGTTTCACGGAACCTGCCGTGAACGTACAGATAAACCGGACATCGACACCATGGGCTTTCGCAATCTCGTATCCTTTCATCGTCTTGCGGAAGTACCCCGTCCCCCGCTGAATATCGTTGATCTCCTCCGGCCCGTCAATGGAAGATCCGACGGGAATGTGGTACTCCGCGAGAATTGTTGCGATCTCCGGCGTCATGAGCCAGAGATTCGACTGGAGGGCAAAGACCGGTTTCAGGTGCTCCAGTCCCTTCGCGAGCAGCGGTAATGCCTGCCGGTAATACTCCGCCCCGGCAAGGAGCGGCTCTCCCCCGTGAAAGGTGAACGTGATCCTGTCATTCCTGAAATCTTTCAGCCATTCCACAACGTCATGCACCGTGCCGATGTCCATGACAGGGGACCCGGCTTCCGAACTCCAGCAGTAGTTACACCGTGCAGGGCACCCCATCGTCGGGATGAGCATGATGTGGAAAGGAGTTTTCATACTATACGAATCGTGCTGAAGATATTTAGTGTGTTTCCGTCCGACTTCCACCATGCATGCCTAGAGCAGGTGCTCCGTTGTATGATCATACAACAGGACACGGCGGTGACAGGGAGTCAACTCAACTTTTTTTTCATTAAAGTAAAATTACATGCGTAAAATCCTGCAAAATGGGGGCAAAATATAAAAACGGGCAATTTACAGAGCGTTTCGTCAAATTTCGTTTCGAAACCTTTTTTTAAGTACAGACTAATTTTAGAATGACCACAAAGAGTTTTAACTCGATGTGCGTGGCATTGCAT
>JAKLEQ010000156.1 GCA_022711635.1 Methanoregula sp.
TTCGGGTAAACTGGATGATGCATGCCGGGAACTGCAAAATGTCCTGAAAGCTGCGTACGGGCCCCGGGTTGACCTGAATCTTACTTTAATCGATGACGGTGTCCCGGATCATATCCGTGCAGTCCTCGAACGGGATTATCCCCCGATACCCATGGTTCTCGTTAACGGCAGGCTTACCCGGATCGGACGGATCTCCCTTGACCGGTTAAAAAATGAGATTGAGAAAGAACTCTGATTTTCATTCAATTTTTGAGAGTTCGCCGGTCTCCAGATCGTAATACAGACCGTGAATATCAATCTGCTTTTCTTTCAATGCTTTTTTCACGATAGGGTATGTTTTGAGATGCTCGATCTGGAGCCGGACATTCTCCTGTTCGATCAGGCGGGAACGATTCTTTATTTCCTGCGGATTTGATGGCTTTGTAATCTTTGCATCTACCCTCTTTTTCGCCTCGATCGCATTGTTGAGCCAGTAAGGGATATAGGCATCGTCAAGCTCCTTGTCCAGTGCCTTTATCGCCCCGCAGTCAGAATGACCGCAGATTACGATATGCTGTATCTTCAGGTGCTTGATACCGTATTCAAGAACTGAGGAAAGACTCCAGTCATTTGCCGGAACCATGTTGCCAATATTCCGGTGCATGAAGAGGGTACCGGGTGGGGTATTGGTGATATGCCCGGTCTGCAGGCGGGAATCGGAACAGCCAATCCAGAGGACCGGGGGCTGCTGGCCTTTCACAAGCTCGGAGTAGCGTTCATGGTTCTGCTTAAAGAAAGTGTTTTGGAATTTTTTATTCTCTGCAAGTAACTCATCAATCATTTC
>JAKLEQ010000157.1 GCA_022711635.1 Methanoregula sp.
CCATAAAGATTACAGGATGCGGACCCAACCATGATTGGAAGTTGGCCGATAGTAGTTACTACCGGCTCCTGCCGTTCCTCACCCTGTACAAGGGTCAACTCGAGCATGATGGGTGCAGCATACGTGAGATTTCGCAATCGTGCCTCGCTAGGGAAAAGGTCACCCTGGGAACCATCCGCTTCTCTCACCAGTGGTTTTTTGACCTCTATCTTACCCAGTTCGACCCAGACAGGTTCGCTGCTTTTACCACGAATTTCAATGTCTGTTTCAATGATCTTCTGTTCATTGACCACTTTCTGAAGATTTGCCTGGAGAAAATTGTTGAATGAGTCAAGCTGGTGGCGCGCAACATGCTCACGTGAAAAATATGCTTTTGATAATACGCTCCGGTCTATCAGAGATATCAGCCCCGCCATTATTTTTTTGGTCGCCTTATGACAAGTCGGTATGACTCGGCTCTTCCGGCTGTATGACTGGTTCGGATGATCCGGATGACATCCCCGGGTTTAGCCCCGATGGTTTTTACAGCAGGATCATCATGGTAAATTCTCGGCAATTGTTCGCTGGTAATTTTATAAAGAGAGAGCAACCCGGTCAGCTCTTCTTCGGTCATGATCTGGTGATCAGGCACCATCGCATGATCCAGCACATTCAATCGTGTGCTCACAGTAATTCCCCCCTGATTACGAATGCATTCATCGTCGTCAGATACCTCATTTATGAAAAATCCGCCCGCTTCGCGGCAGCGGGCCCGGAGGGATTTGAACCCCCGACCACCTGGTTAAAAGCCA
>JAKLEQ010000158.1 GCA_022711635.1 Methanoregula sp.
GATCCCGGCATGCAGGGGTCCGGATATCTGCTTTCAGGGGCCTTGCATTAACCTTTTGGTTAGTGCGAATAATTTCGCAGTTAAATTGACGAATCAAAGAAAGGACGTATTTAAATGCTTTGCTGTTGGCATGCGAGATAAAAAAGTATAAATACATTATCATGACAAGTAGATCTCACATTGCTGAGGTGACTCACATATGACATCGGGAACAATCCGAGAAAAATACAATGAAACCCAGCACAGGATCGTCCACTATCTGCTGGGGGGGCTCTCAAGAGGTAAACACTACTTCAAGTCCAAGTACATCGCAAAGGAGCTCGGGCTCTCGGCAAAGGAGGTCGGCACCAACATGGCTATCCTCTCAGAGATATGCCAGGAGCTTGCGATCATCAAGTGGAGCTATTCGAACAGCACGACCTGGATGGTAACATCCAAAGGGATCTGAGTTTTAGGATCACTCCTTTTTATGGAACCGATTGCCGAGATTGAGACGGTCATCGAATTCGTGGCCCATATCAATGAACAGAAAGACTGCCTGATGTCCCAGGACAACACCCAGAACAATCCCGGGTGCCTCTGGTTCAACATCGATGTGCCGAAAGGGCATGGTCTGAAGGCAGGGGACAAGGTCAGGGTCATCGTCCAGAAACTCTGATCCTGTCCACACTGTTTTGGAATCTTTGTGTAGCATCATGATTGGTGAGATTCCACTCTAATGGAT
>JAKLEQ010000159.1 GCA_022711635.1 Methanoregula sp.
AGCCAATCTGAACATTTTTTTATGCAAGCGTTCCTGCAGGTTTTATGACCCCGGTCATCGCTCTTTGAAGTACGTCTGCACACGCTGATGTACAACAACAGATGCTGGAGAAATAGAACCGGTCCGCCGTAATTAGTGACGTATTTGTCCTTGTAAAAAAAAAGAAGGGCGGGCTCCTGACACGTTCACTCGATCGCCCGCATTACGGGATAGAGCACATCATTCCCGCCCGGCAGGCTGATGGTTGCGATCGTGGTGTTGATCTGCGATAAGGAGCTTGCCAGGATCTTCTTTGACGAGAGCGTGTAGAGAACGTCGCCAATATAGAGCGAGCGCTTCACCTCGTTTGCCGAGCTGCCATAGGTGTAGTACTGGTCACTGCCGGTGCCATGTTCGACGGTACCCCGGAGGGTAAAGCCCGTCTGGGGCGTGATCCCAAAGACATATGCCCCGTACCAGATGTTCGGTGTGTACATGCTTTTTGTATCTGCAGCTATCCCGCCGCTCTTCACGACCCGGGCCGGGATCACGAGCAAATTTTTGGTTTTATCGAAAAGGAATGCCTTATGGTCTGAGAGGGCCGCAGAGTCTGTGCCGGAGTCGCCGATCTCAACCTTGTCGATCTGCGCCGGGTGCTCCACATCGGACACATCGAAAAGGGCAAGCTTCAGCCCTTTTGTGGATACCCCGCCCCAGTCATTGGTCCCGGTCTCTTTGCCGAC
>JAKLEQ010000016.1:0-7609 GCA_022711635.1 Methanoregula sp.
AAATTCCTCGAGGGGGCGCAGGCTGCAGGTGCGACGGTCGATAAGGTTGTTTTAAAAACCCTGGTCTTCTCTCCCTGCAGGGGTTGTAATGCCTGTCATAAGACCGGCGAATGCATCGTCAAAGACGATGCCATCATGTTGTATGAAAAGATCCTCGCTTCCGACTGCATCGCCGTTGCCTCCCCGATCTATACCATGGGGATCACTGCAGAGCTCAAAGGATTCATTGACCGTCAGCAGTATCTCTGGGCACGCAAGTTCATTTTAAAAAACCTCTTTTTTACCGATGACCACATCCGCAGGCATAAGGGGATCTTCATCTCGACTGCCGGGCTCGGATGGGAGAATGTCTTTGACGGGGCATTTCCTGTCATTACAGCGCTCTTCAACACGACCGGGTTTGAGTACTACGATAACGTCATCGCGAACGATATGGACCGGTATGGGGGTATCAAGAATCACCCATCAGCCCTCCCGGATGCGTACGAAAAAGGACAGAAGGTCGTGCGGGTGTTGAATAAGCTCTGGGAAGAGGCAACGGAAAGCCCGAAACCGGCCTCATAAAGGAGAATTTTCCTCATCCCTTAGAGAAGGGACGGGTAGAACGAGAGCAGGAGAATGCCGAATGCAGCAACAATCAGTATGGCAAATATTCCGGCGTTCCAGGAAAGCACTTTTTTCCCGTCAAGGACACTGACCGGCAACAGGTTGAACGCTGCGATCATGGCATTAATCTGCAGTCCCATTGAACCTATCAGGTACAGCAGAGATGGAGAACCTCCGGAAAACATTAACAGCCCGGCGAATGGGATGCAGAGCAGGAGGTTCGTGATCGGCCCGGCAGCGGCAATCTTCCCGTTCTGTTCGCGGGTGATCCCCCCTCCGAAAGCGCGGTTATCGTAAATGACCGTTGCACCGGGTGCCGCGAATACGACTCCTACGAGTGCCGCGAGTGCGACAGCGACGAGGAGCATCATGTTATCTTTCCGGAACTCAGCCCAGTAGCCGTATCCCAGAGCGGTGAACTTATGTGCCATCTCATGGGCAACAAATCCGATCCCGACAGTGACGAGGGCGATACCGATCAAAATCAAAGCCTGAACCGGTTCGACCCTTCCGCTGTCACGCAGGAAGATGATAGCAAATGCAAGGGAGACGGCGATCCAGGCGATTATAAGATCGCGCCATTCCCTTGGAGAGATCCTTTCCAGCATAACACTTCTCCAAGTACAACGACGTGAGGAACAATAGTTCTTTGCGTATCCGCAACCCCCGGTCCGATCGATCGGGTTTATACTTCCCGATTGTTCATTAGCTGCGTATGAGGATCGAGGATGTGCGCAAAGAGATAGACCAGGTCGACCGGGAGATCATCCGGCAGATTGCCCGCCGGCAGGAGATGGCCGGAAGGATTGCACGACTGAAATTTCATCAGGGTCTCCCGATTCATGATGATGAAAGGACCCGGGCGGTTCTTGATGAGACGTTCCGCCGGGCTGTCGAAGCGAAGATCGATCCCGTCTCGGTTAAGAAGATCTTTGAAATTCTTATCCAGATGAGTGAAGAACGCCAGCGGGAATGCCAGGGGGAAGGCAACCTCCCCTGAATCGTTCTCCGGTTCTTTATTCGTTTCCGGAGTTCCCACGCCATTTGCTGACGGGCGACGCTTCAATCAGGTGCAGGAGACGAAATTTTTCAGTGGAATGGCCTCCCGCGCAGGCGAACTCGCTGGAGAAATGGCGCGGGAAGGATGCTGAAAAAGGTCCCGGCTATTGCGCCCCGCTTAAAATTCTGGCGTTGATCCTGAAGTACTGCGATTATGAATACGCTACTTCAGCGTGATCATCGTCCCGACACCCTCGCGGGTGAAGAGCTCGAGTACGAGGTTATGCTCGATATTGCCGTTGATGATATGGGCGAAGCCTACCCCATTTTCAACGGCATTGATCACCGAGGTCACTTTGGGGATCATCCCCTCGCCGATCGCCCCCGATTTCAGGAGCCGGTTTGCCTGGTCGATGGAGAGTTTCCGGAAGACGTTTGTGCGTGAGGAGTCCATAACCCCGTCGACGTCGGTCATGTTGATCAGCTTGTAGGCTTTCAGGGCTACTGCGATGTCGCCGGCAGCCGTATCCGCGTTGATGTTCAGGCTGTTCCCTGCCCTGTCGATGGCGATGGGTGCGACAACCGGGATATAGCGGTTTTCGAGGAGTGAATGAAGGATTGCGGGATCGATCCATTCGATGTCCCCGACATGACCGAGATCGACTTCCTGGACGACACCACCTACTTTCACTTTCTGGGGGTCCATCTTCCGCGCGATGATCAGGCTCCCGTCGTTACCCGAGAGCCCGACGCCCCGTGCGCCGCATTTCGCTATGAGCGATACAATGTTACTGTTGATCTTTCCGACAAGAACCATCTGCGCGATCTCGAGGGTCTCCGCATCGGTCACCCGGAGCCCTGCGACGAAGACAGACTCTTTTCCCATCTGCTTCATCTTCTCCGTGATCTCCGGGCCCCCGCCATGGACGAGGACGACACGGATTCCGACGTAGTTGAGGAGCACAGCGTCCCGGATCGCGTTTTCAAGGACGACCGGGTCCACCATCGCATGCCCGCCCAGCTTGATCACGATCATCTTTCCATGGAACTGCTGGATATAGGGCAGCGCCTCCATCAGGACATCTTCACGCTTCATGTTGTATACTTCCCGTTAATCTCTACGTATTTTTCTGTCAGGTCGCATCCCCATGCGGTAGCTTCCCCCCGCCCTGCAGCCAGATCGAGGGTAAAGACCACCTTCTTTCCGTGCATCGCATCTTTCGCCTGCTTTAGATTCGCGATGATCCGGCCCCGGGTTACAAGGGGATGTTCAGTACTGCCATCCCCGATCCAGAGAGAGACCTCCTCTGGATCGAACGCGACGCCCGCCCTGCCTGCGGCAGCAATCACTCTCCCCCAGTTCGGGTCCTCCCCGTATACTGCAGTTTTGACGAGAGGCGATTCGATCACCGTGCGGGCGACAACCGCGGCCTCCTCTTCATCCGGGGCACCTTTCACCGATACTTCAAGGAGTTTTGTCGCTCCCTCGCCATCCCGTGCGATCTGTATGGCCAGAGAACGGCAGCAGGTTTCGAGCGCGGTGCAGAACTCGGTGTACGATACTTTCCCCGCCCTTCCGGTCGCGGTGCAGAGCGCAATATCGTTCGTGCTCGTATCCCCGTCCACAACAACCCGGTTGAACGACCTCTGCGTCGCCAGTTTCAGCGCCTTTTTTAATTTTCCGGCGCTTACCTCTGCGTCCGTATAGATGAATGCAAGCATCGTTCCCATGTTGGGGGCGATCATCCCGCTCCCCTTGCAGATACCGGCCACCGAGAACGATTCGGTCCGGACGAGTGCATGCTTGGGGAATGTATCCGTCGTCATGATTGCCTGGGCTGCAGCAGATTCCGCATCCGGGCTCGCGGTAAGCTTCTTCGCGATATGCCGGCACTGGCGGGTGATCAGGGGGATATCGAGGTAACGGCCGATGACCCCTGTGCTTGCAATACCGACCCGGGCCGGATCGACGCCGAGCGCCTCCCCGGCGATACCCGTCATTGTCACGGCATCGTTATACCCCCTTTTTCCCGTGTAAGCGTTCGCGCACCCGCTGTTGGCAATCACCGCTTCGAGCCGCCCTTTCCTGATCTGTTGCCGCATCAGCTCGACGGGTGCAGCACTCACCCGGTTCGTGGTAAACACCCCTGCAGCATTGCCGTCGGCACGTATCAGAGCGAGCCCGAATTTTCCTTCCTTGATCCCCGCTGCTGTGACTCCCTCAATGCTGCAGATACTTCCGGTATCCATCATCATACACCCTCCACCGAACTGTCATAGGTTCTGCCGACACCCTGGACAATATCAGCCCGGGTGATGATCCCGACCAGGGTTTTCCCCCGCAGAACGGGAAGCCTTGCAATTCCTTCCTTCAGCATCAGCGAAGCGGCAGCTTCGATATCCATGTCTTCCGTTGCAGTAACCACCCGGTGGGTCATCACTTTTTTCACCGGCGTGTCCCCGATATTGGAAAGCGCACTGCGGGTTTTCTCCCAGTTGATGTATTCCCGTATCGGGATCTCGATGATCTCAAGGGGGGACGGTAGCCAGAGATCGTCGGATATCCGTGAAGTCTCCAGTTGCGAAAAGATATCGGACTCGGTGATGATCCCGGCAAGTTCACTGCCGTCCATCACCGGAAGTCCGCCGATGTGGAATTTCCGCAATAACCCGACTGCTTCCCGGAGCGGCGTATCGATGCTGCACGTCACCGGGTTCTTTGTCATGATGTCCTGTACCCGCATCGCCATCACCTAGGGGAGCATCCCCGCGTGGACGAGGCCGTCGGTCTCTGTGTACCCGCACATGAGGTTCATATTCTGGATCGCCTGCCCGCTCGCACCCTTGACCAGGTTGTCGATAGCGGAGACTGCAACGACGCGGTATCCTTCAGATTCAACGGCGATATCGCAGAAGTTGCTCCCGCGGACAGCCGCGAGGGAAGGTTTCTGGAGCCGGACGAAATATTCATCCCGGTAGAAGTCTTCGTACAGCCGCTCGACCTCCTTTGTCTCCATCGGTGAGTCGAGCAGGATGTGGGCGGTTGTCAGGATACCCCGGTTGACCGGGACGAGGTGGGGGGTGAAATAGCAGCGGGCTTTGGATCCGAGGAAGGCGAGCTCCTGTTTCATCTCTGCAAGGTGCCGGTGCGATGTCCACTTGTACGGTCCGACATTGTCCCCGACGTTCGGGTAATGCGTTGTTGCCGAGGGGTTGTCGCCGGCCCCGGATACTCCGGTCTTGGAATCGTAGATCACGGTGGTCGCGTACCCTGCAAGCGGGGCAGCTGCAAGTGTCGCCCCTGTTGGGAAACAACCGGGATTGGCGACACAGGTTGCATGGATCACGCTCCTCCGGTGGAGTTCGGGAATCCCGTAGGGAACCTCAAAGAAATCAGTATGGGTAACGCCGTACACCTCTTCGTATACTGCTTTTGGCAACCGGTAATCGGCGCTCAGGTCGATGACTTTGATCCCCCGGGAGATCAGCTTACCGGCATAGGTCATTGCAGCGGTGTGCGGGACGGCGAGGAATGCGACATCCGCATCAATCGCATCCGTCTCCGGATTGGAAAATGCAAGATCGGTAAATCCTTTCAGATGAGGATGGATCTTCACGAGAGGTGTTCCGGCGAGTTTCCGGGAGGTGGCACAGGTAACCTCCGCGTCTGAATGGTGATGGAGGAGCCGGATGAGTTCCCCACCGGCGTACCCCGATGCTCCGATGATCGCAACCTTCATGGACTAATATTCGTCGTTGAAAAAACTTAATGGTATTCTGTTTGTTCCCGGCAGGTTGCGAAAAAAAGAAAAAGCCGACTTTTGAATTATACCTGATCGAGCCTTCGCTGGTATACGCTACGAAGCCTCCCCGAGAGAAGTTCTATCTTCTGACGGTCTTCCAGCCCCTCGAGGAGATCTGACGGTAATGCTCCGGCCCCTTTCTTTGCCCCGATATAGGCCCCGCAGATGAAGGCAATAGTATCCGTATTCCCGCCGACATTTGCCGCTACCGTCAGGAGATCCGCGGGATACTCCTGGTACTTACTGATCAGGAATAGCGAGAGGGGCAGCGTCTGGTAGACCGAGACATCATGCCCGATCTTCAGTACGGCGGTCTCTGTATCAACGCCTTCCCGGGAGAGCATGAGGGCGTTCCGTATCCTCCCCCCGAGTGTTTCATCTTCGACAGATGCTTTCTTTTCGGCCTGTGCAATCGCGTCGTTGCTTCCGTTCAGCGCATAGTAGATCAGCACTACGAGCGTAGAAACAGCAGCGTGTGCTGCCGGGTGCGTATGGGTGACATTACAGGCCCGGACCGCCCGTTCGATACTTTCCGATAATCCCGGATACGAGAGAGCGAAGGGCACTGCGATCGGGAGGCATCCCGCGGTTGTCGATTTCACACCGGCAACCATCGGAGCATCACGGAGCATATGTTCGCAGGCGGCAGAGATCGAGCCGTCCGGGAAACGGAATCCCCCGCGGGCATAAAGGTCCTTCAACGCTGAGGCGTACCGTTCTTCGTTGAACCTGCCGTCCGCGAGAAGGGAACCGGCAAGTATCATGAGCTGGGTGTCATCGGTATATTGACCCGGACCCAGCCCCGCATTGGGGTGGCCTTTAAAGGCGCGGCGGTAGCCAAAGCGCATTTTCTTCAGGTTCGGTGAGGTGCTTTCATTCGGCATGCCAAGCGCATCGCCGATCGCCGCGCCCAGCATGCATCCGTTGAAATTATCCGGCATTTATGAAGTATATCGAACACCGGCAGATAATGGTTCGTATGTACTCTGTACGGGGAACAGGGGCCCGTGACACGCCGGGAATTCCAGTGGAAACTGTGGACTTGGGAGTGATGCAGCAAATGTATAAATATTATTTACATGATTAATAATGTAGAATAGGTGGGCGACACTATGACTGAAAATTTCGATGTCCGGCTCGTCGATGAAGTGAAATATTATTCCCCGGATCCACGATACCAAAAAGAATCCTGGATGGGAGACTATCAGAAGGCATATTCCGAATTCCTTGCAGATCCGGAGTCTTTCTGGAATAAGATCGCACAGGAGCTGTCATGGATCCGCCCATGGGACGCTGTTCTCGACTGGAAGTATCCGTACGCCCGGTGGTTCACCAACGCCAGTCTGAATATCACTGCAAACTGTCTTGACCGTCACGTAAACGATGCACGCCGCAACAAGGTTGCCCTGATCTGGCAGGGAGATGAGGGAAGGGAAAGGATCTTCACCTACCAAAAGCTCCTGATCCAGGTCTGCCGCTTTGCGAACGGCCTCAAGAAGCTTGGAATCGGGAAAGGAGACCGGGTATGCATTTATATGCCCCTTGTCCCGGAACAGGTCATTGCCATGCTGGCATGTGCACGGATCGGGGCGGTTCATAGCGTTGTTTTCGGCGGATTCGGGGCGGCGGCCCTCAACATGAGGATCAACGACGCCGAGGCGAAAGTGATCATCACTGCAGATATATCGATACGGCGGGGGAAAGCAATCCAGCTGAAGACAATCGTTGAAGAAGCGATCATCAACGCCCCGACAATCGAACATGTTATCGTCCTCCGCAGGAGACAGCCGAATGTCGATCTCCAGAAACCCATCGAGCTGGATTTCTACGAGATGATGGAAGGAATGCCTGACGATTGCCCGTTCGAACCGATGGATGCCGAGGACCCGTTTTTCATCCTGTACACGAGCGGATCGACGGGAAAGCCCAAGGGGATCGTCCATACCTGTGCGGGATACATGGTAGGAACGTATTACACGAGCAAATATGTCTTCGACATCAAGGACAATGACATTTACTGGTGCACCGCAGATCCGGGCTGGATCACCGGTCACAGTTACATCATTTACGGCCCGCTCGCAGTCGGGGCGACGGTCTTTATCACTGAACTGACACCGGACTATCCCGATGCAGGGTCCTGGTGGCACCTGATCGACGAGCACAAGATAACAATCTTCTATACAGCTCCGACCGCGATCCGG
>JAKLEQ010000016.1:7705-25313 GCA_022711635.1 Methanoregula sp.
CGAATGTTCATGAAGATGGGCGAGAGCTGGCCGAACAAATATGACCTCAGTTCCCTGAGGATTATCGGTTCTGTCGGGGAACCTCTCAATCCCGAAGCATTCGAGTGGTACTACCACGTGATCGGAAAGGACAAGACCCCCATTCTCGACACATGGTGGCAGACGGAGACCGGGATGCAGATGATCACGACGATCCTGGGCGAGCCGATGCGGCCGGGTTTTGCCGGAAAGGGGATCCCCGGGGTAATCGCCGACGTTGTAGACAAGAACGGAAAACCGGTCCCCCCGGGCACCGGGGGCTTCCTCGTCATCAGGAATCCCTGGCCGGCGATGCTCCGGACCGTCTACAATGACGACGAACGATACCGGAAATACTGGTACACCATCGACGGGGTTTATGCAGTCGGCGACCTTGCAGTCAAGGGAAAGGACGGGTACATCATGATCCTCGGGAGATCCGATGATATCATCATCGTTGCCGGGCACAATATCGGAACCGCAGAAGTGGAGAGTGCGCTGGTATCCCACCATGCTGTCGCGGAGGCGGCGGTCATCGGAAAACCGGATCCGGTGAAGGGGAACACCATCAAGGCATTCGTCATCCTCCGTATCGGGAATAGTCCCAGCGACAAGCTGAAACAGGATCTCCTGTACCATGTCAGGAATACCCTCGGCCCGATTGCTGTACCGCACGAGATCGAGTTCGTCGATAAGCTTCCCAAGACCCGCAGCGGGAAGATCATGCGCCGTGTGCTGAAGGCGAAGGAACTGGGCATGGATCCTGGGGATGTCTCCACCCTGGAAGAGTAATGCCAATGGTCACCCGTGGTTCTGTATGACAGCACAATCCCGTGAAACCCTCCTGGGCATGTCACCGGAGGCCGGCCGGTGGGTGCTCGTGCTTCTGGGCATGATCATCAACCTCTGTCTCGGGACAATTTACTCGTGGAGCGTCTTTGTCGGGCCACTGACGGAGTATTTTCAGGGCACACTCAACCAGTCCGTTACCGCAGGCGAGATCCTGATGCCCTTCTCCGTCTTCCTCGCATTCTTCGCTCTCGCCATGCCGTTTACAGGAAAATATATCGAGACAATCGGGCCCCGGAATGTGACAATCCTCGGCGGTATCCTCACCGGGCTCGGCTGGCTGCTTGCATCGACGGTTACCTCCGTCTGGATGCTCTACCTCGTCTATGGGGTCATCGGTGGCATCGGGGTCGGTATCGCGTACGGCGTTCCTGTGGCAGTCTCGGCCCGCTGGTTCCCGGATCGGCGGGGAGTTGCGGTTGGGCTGACCCTGCTGGGATTTGGCTTTTCTGCATTTCTTACGGCAAACATCGCAGGGTACCTGATTGCCGGACACGGGGTCATGACGACGTTCCGGTTCTTCGGAGTCGGCTTCATGATCCTCATCGTGCTCCTGGCTCTTCCGCTGCGGTTCCCGGCGCCGGGATGGAAACCGGAAGGATGGGCACCGGCTTTGGGAACGAGCGCGCACATGGTGTGCGAGTGCCGGCGGGATGTCATGGTCCGGACACGGTCGTTTTATGGTCTGTGGGCCTGCTATTTCATCGGGTGTCTCGCAGGACTCATGGCCATCTCGATTGCAAAGCCGGTCGGGACAGATGCCGGTATTGAGGCAGGACTCGCGACACTGCTGGTCGGTTTCTTTGCGCTCTTCAACGGCGGGGGAAGACCCGTTTTCGGGGCGCTTGCGGACCGGATAACTCCGCGGAACACCGCGGTTATCTCGTTCGTCCTGATCGCACTTGCGTCCGGACTCATCTGGCTCGTGCCGGGACCGGTGACCTACGTCATCGCCTTCGCGGTTCTCTGGGGGTGTCTCGGGGGCTGGCTCGCGATCGCACCGACGGCGACCGCGAGTTATTTCGGTACATGCGATTACCCGCGGTGTTACGGGGTGGTCTTCCTCGCGTATGGAGCCGGGGCAATCGCCGGTCCCCAGCTTGCCGGGTTCATCAAGACGTCAACCGGGTCATATCTCGGCGTATTCCCCTATGTCCTTGTGCTTGCCTTCGTCGGGATCATCATCGCATTTGTTGCGATGAATCCCCCGAAAAGCGATACTCCGCCATAATATTTGTCATCGGTTGACAGGTAACACCATCTGAGAATACGGCTATCTGCCGACGTTCTTTCTCCGGGCGATACTGTATCCCGATATTACCTGGAGAGATTCAGGAAACGCTGAATCAAGTGAGGGATCGCCGGTATCCACATGAAGAGAAGGTGTTGCCCGGCACTTTGCAGGGGTGGCGACAACGATGATATTGTCAAGGCCCACGCGCCGGATCACTTCCGCACTGATCTGCTGGGTTCCGCGGCCGAAGATAAATCCCTGTGATCCGATCGGACTTATGATAATCCGGGCAGGTGTCTTCTCATCGAGGAATGAGAGGAGAGTCTTCTCATCAGCATCCTCTGCGACCATACGTCCATTCATCAGGACATCGACTCCCAGGATGGTTTTCTTTACCCCGAGATGAGTGGCGATCCTTTCCGTCGTAGATCCTGCCCCGATAATATAGTACGTGTCGGGAAGCATCACCCTGGTAATAAACCGGGCGATCTCGTCTTTTGCCCGCTCTTCGTCCTGCTCCTCAAAAATGTTCTTCGCAGGCTGGATCTTCTCACCCAGCACCGGCACCCTTGCAATACCGTAGAGCCGGGTGGCGAGCGTCCCCGAGCGGTACGCTTCCTCATCGATGTCGAGGATCTCAGCATCTCGCCGGCCCGTCGATTCCAGGTTATCAAGGACTGACGCAGCTGCCGATGGATCGAGCGCAAAGACCCCGGAGTACATCTTGACTCCGGCAGGAAGCCCGAGAACGGGTATTTGGGAACCGGTGACATCGAATACGTCCCGCGCCGTCCCATCACCGCCGCAGAAGACGATGAGATCGACGTTTTCCGAAAGAAACCGCCTGCACGCTTCCCGCGTATCGGCAGCAGTTGTGTCCGGAGCAGGATGGTGGATGATATTTATCAGCGATGTCCCGGCTTTTTTGAGGATCTCTTCGCCCATCGGGCCCGCACAGGTAAAAAACAGGATATCTTTTCTCCGGACCTGGTTCAGCATCAGGAGGGCACGTTCGCCGGATCGGGGGACAGCCCCGAGCATCAGGGCTTTTTCAGCGACGCCATCTGAACCCTTCAGGCCGACTGTACCACCGAGTCCTGCTACCGGGTTGATGAGAAAACCGATCAGGGGCATGGAAAATTTATGAAATTTTCGGCAGCCGGGCAAGGGACTGTTTGATCAGTTCATCAGGATATTCGTAGTCGACCAGCTGTTTTGCATGGAAGGCGTCATAGGCAGACATATCGAAGTTGCCGTGACCGGAGCAGTTGAACAGGATCGTCTTTGCCTCGCCCGTCTTGCGGCACTCCAGCGCCTGGTCGATTGCCGCCTTCACCGCGTGGGATGTTTCCGGAGCAACGATGATCCCCTCGGTCCGCGCAAATGTCAGAGCGGCGTCGAAGACTTCGCTCTGGTGATAAGCAACCGCACGCATCACGCCGTCATGAACGAGTCTGGATACGATCGGGGAGTCACCATGGTACCGTAATCCCCCGGCATGGATTGATGGCGGGATGAAGTCATGGCCGAGCGTGAACATCTTGAGAAGCGGTGTCAGTCCGGCGACATCGCCGAAGTCATAGGCATACATTCCCTTGGTCAGGGATGGACATGAGGCCGGTTCTACACCGATAATATCGATCTCCTTGTGCTTTCCGGTCATTTTATCCCCGGCAAACGGGAAGGAGATCCCGGCGAAATTGGAGCCCCCGCCCACACAACCAATCACGACATCCGGGTAATCGTCGACCTTTTGTAACTGTTCCCGGCATTCGAGACCGATAACCGTCTGGTGCAGGCAGACATGGTTAAGGACGGACCCAAGAGAGTAATTGGTATTGCTGTGGGTAGCGGCGTCTTCGACAGCCTCCGAGATCGCTCCCCCGAGGCTTCCCGGGGTATCCGGATCTTTTGCCAGCATCGCCTGCCCGGATTTGGTCTTGGTACTCGGGCTCGGGATGCATTCCGCCCCCCAGACATGCATCATGGATTTCCGGTAGGGCTTCTGGGTGTAGCTTGACCGGACCATATAGATGGTACACTGCAGATCATAGAGCATCGTGGCAAAGGCAAGGGCAGACCCCCATTGTCCGGCACCCGTCTCGGTTGCGATCCTCTCAATCCCGGCCTTCATGTTATAGTATGCCTGCGGGACTGAGGTATTGGTCTTATGGCTTCCGGCCGGACTTACCCCCTCCCACTTGTAGTAGATCTTTGCAGGGGTCTTCAGGAACTGTTCGAGGCGTTTCGCACGGTAGAGGGGACTGGGTCTCCAGAGGGTCAGGACATCGCGGACTTCTGCAGGAATGTCGATGAACCTGTCGGGGCTCATCTCCTGCCGGATCAGTTCCATCGGGAATAACGCGGAGAGATCTCCCGGCCCCACCGGTTTCTGGGTCTGGGGGTGAAGCGGGGGATCCATCGGCGACGGGAGATCTGCGAGCACATTATACCAGCGCCGCGGGATCTCTTCTTCATCGAGGAGTATCTTTGTTTGCATACAAAGATCTCTCATTGTACAAATTTATACTTTATTGTATAATTTTGTTTATTGATGAATTTCCGTCACGGAAAGTGGCCATTCCCTGTTCCATTATCCTGTACGCCACGATTCAACGGAGTGGAGGACCAAAAATAACATCGATACATAGTACCAACATTCCATCGGTTACCTGTATGGAGTGTCAGTAATGCCGTTTATCTATTTTGGACAAGGAGTATCATCGCAATACCAGGACTTCACAGAGCGTCTTATGTCCCATCTTGCGCTCAAGGGCACCGAGATAACCAAACATCAGGCGCTCAGTCCTTATACAGCAACGATGCATGTCAAGCATACCGACGAAGAGGGCAAACTGGACATCGCTGTTGAGAACGAGAATGTCAAGGTAACCTATGCCGTTGACCGGGCCCGCAGGGAAGTATCGAAGGGAGTCATGGGGGCGATCGCCGGCGCCGGGCTGGGAGGTGTCCTTGGCAATGTCCTGCGGAAGGATCAGGGTCTTGGCGATGCTTTGACGGGCGCTCTCGGAGGAGCGGCTGCCGGAGGGGCATACGGTGCAAATGACGCGTACCAGGAGTCCAAGAACGAGCGGACGAATTTCGCAGCCGTTCTCGCCGAGACGATCAAGGAGGTAGAGGACGAGCTCCAGTACGTTATCCAGGGCCAGGCGGAGGCCCAGAACGCACTCAGGGAACGCGCCCGGGAAAAGATGGCGCAGGAAGCGGAAAAAACCGAGGAATTCCGGGGCCTCCTCGAAGATCTCTATGGCAGGATTCTGTCTGTCCAGGAGGAGGTTGAACTGGCAAAGAATGAAGGTGGAACGATCGCAAAACCGAAAGCCCGGATCGATCGCGCCGAGGCACTGTACCGGGAAGCTCAGGCAGCTTTTGAAAAGAAGGACTATATGACAATCAGGCCGAAAGTCACAGCCGCACAGAACATGGTCGATAAAGCGCAGGAAGCGTTATCCGACCCCGGCACGGAATAGATTTTACGGTATATCAACTCTTTTTTGGGCGCTCCACTATTCAGAAAGGAACCGTCCCCGAAGAAAAAACCTGTAAAAAACGCGTTATAGCGAGGGATGGATTTGAACCATCGATCTACGGGTTATGAGCCCGCCGGGATATCCTGACTACCCCACCTCGCTTCCGGCTCGGGTATTACTATTGCCGGTTTGCGCTGATATACCTTTCTTTATCGGAAGGCTTACAAATCCCTCCCGTATCTTTAATGAGATCCGGTGTTCCATGAGACTTTCATGGATGATGAGGAACTTGCGAAAATCCGGGAGAAGAGGATGGCGGAACTCCGGGATCGTTTCACACCAAAATCCGCCCCGATGGCCGGCCATACCGCGGTATTGACGGTGGATGAGCATTCATTTGCCCGGATGCTTCAGGAGCATCCGGCACTGGTGATTGACTTCTGGGCCGAATGGTGCGGGCCCTGCCGGCGTGTTGCGCCCATCGTGGATGAACTTGCACAGGAATTTTCCGGGAAGGTTACATTTGCCAAATGCGACACGGATCGCAACCAGCGTCTCGCGCTGCAGTTCGGGATCTCCGCAATCCCGTGCCTGATCCTGTTTTCGCACGGGGGTGTGGCAGACCGTGTCATCGGTGCCCTTCCCAAAGAAACGATCCGCAATAAAATAATCCGGGCTTTCGGGGTGTCCTGATCCCCGTTCATCTCATAAATTTTCAAAAACGTTGTATTCCGATATTAATACGGGTTATTCCTTGCCATACCGTTCATTCAGTTTTGCAGCCATAATGAAGTCATTCCATGTCAGCCCCCCGGCAAGGTACGTATAATACGAGATCTCGACGAACCGGCCCTGTTTCATCGAAATATCTGGGATATGGCCCTCCTGCTGTGAGAAGCCGATGATCTCGGTGATGAATGCAAGGCATTCCGAACTATTGGCGAACTCGTATCTCCGTGTGATGTGACCATCGGAGATCGACCATCCGGGAACGTCTTTTGACAGCTCCAGTATCTCGCGACGGGTCAAAGGGGGGACGCCGGATTTATAGGTAAGAATTTTCTCCTTCGTTAGATCCATGTTCATGTGTCACATGTATAACTAAAAAAAGGTTTTTTTAAAACGGGAGGAGCCTCACCATTTTTTCCGGACGGGAACCGGGGCAGGGATGAACAGGGTCTCTTCCCGGGCGAATACAAACATTCATATCTTCCCTCTCTGATTGCAGGTTGGTGGGTACGACGTGGGATCGGACGGTAAGGATCCTGAGGCGGCGACAGAAAGCATCGCAGAGCCGGAGAGTCTGGAGGTTATTGAAAAAAAGAGAAAAGAGCGGGTCCGGGAATGGATCGGACTTTTAAAAAGCGAATATCTTCATTTTCGATGGAAGGCAGCAGAAGCATTAGGCGAACTTGGTGATCCGGAATCTGTGGAACCGCTGATTGCAGCCCTTCACGATCCCTACGTCGATGTCTCGTGGCTTGCTGCCCGGTCTCTCGGGAAGCTCGGGGATACCCGGGCCATCGAACCCCTGATCGGGGCGCTCCGTTCACCGGAAAAATGGCTCCGGGCCGGTGCGGCGTGGGCTCTTGGCAGGCTGTCGGACAAACGTGCAGCAGATCCCCTGGTCCAGCTGGTGAAGGATCCCAAAAAGATCGTCCGGCTGCGGGCAATAGAGGCACTTGGAGCAATCGGTGAAGAGAGTGCCAGGGGATCCCTACAGGAACTGCTTAATGATCCCGATGAAGAAATCCGTACTGCTGCTGTATCCGCCCTTGATACAATCCGGCGGAAGAATGAAAAGGCCGGTTCCCCCTCACCCGGGTCCGGCTGAAAAGAGCTCCCGCGAGTTGGGAAAACCCTTTACCAGTAAGCCCCAAACCAGCTGTACATGCGTGGTGTCTTTGCCTCCCTCCACGAATCACTCCAGGGCGTTCTCTCTGACAGACTGGGATGGACAGAGCTTCGCGAAGTGCAGGAACAGACATACGGGGCAGTAACGCGGGGTAATGATGTTCTTGTCATCGCACCGACTGCCGGGGGAAAGTCCGAAGCCGCGCTCATCCCTGTCATCGATAATCTGATAAAAAATGGCAGGCCGGGGATTGCCTGCCTGTACCTCTCCCCGTTAAAAGCGCTCATCAATGATCAGGAGGACCGGATCTCCCGTTTCTGCATACCTACCGGTCTTACGCTTGCCAAGTGGCACGGGGACGTACCGAAAGGCAACCGGGTCTGGAAAGAGGGAGAGACTCCCCATATCCTGATGATCACCCCCGAATCTCTCGAAGTCCTCCTTCATGAACCGAAACTGGCAGCATCCCTGCGCAATCTCCGGTATATCATCGTCGATGAACTCCACGCATTCGTGGAATCGGAACGGGGGGTCCACCTCAAAACCCTCCTCTACCGGCTGGATCGGATCGCTGACAATCCCGTCCAGCGTATCGGTCTGTCCGCAACCGTCGGAAACCCTTCAGAGATCCTTGCGTGGCTCTCCGATCAACGGCATGGGGAAGAACTGGTGGCAGTCGAAGTCCCCCCGAAACAGAAACAATTCTCCTTTGTAATCGAACCTGAAGAACCGGCGCGGATGGATGCTGTCATCCGGTTCATCGATAAGAAAAAAGCGCTTGTTTTTGTCAACAGCCGGCGGGAGGCAGAAAATGTCATGAATGCGATCTCACCCCGGGCTGAGCACGTCTATATTCACCATTCTTCGGTTTCATCTGTGATGCGACAGGAAGCAGAGGAGGCGTTCTTACGGGAAGGCGGGGCCTGTATCATCTGCACGAGTACGCTCGAACTGGGAATTGACATCGGAGACCTGGACATTGTCGTCCAGGTCGGGCCACCGGCATCGGTCTCCTCCTTCCTCCAGCGGATGGGAAGAAGCGGCAGGAGAGGAAAGGCCGGCTATGTCGCCTGGGTGCTTTCGGATGCATGCGAACTGCTCATCAGCGTTGCAATTCTCGAATGCGCGATGCACCGCCGGATTGAACCGCTCCATCCTCCGGAAAACTCCCTTAATGTCCTTGCACAGCAGCTCCTGCTGAACATGCTCAGGACGAAAAGGACAACGAAAAAGAGCCTCCTTGCCACCCTCCATTCACTCCCCCCGTTCTCCCGGATTCCCCGATCGGTCATTGAAAAAATCATCGATTTTGCCATCGCGGAGGGGTATCTCACGATGGACGGGGATATGCTGATGTTGGGAGAAGCTTCGGAGAAGGTATTCGGGACGGCAAACTACCGGGACCTCTATTCGGTAATCTCCGGCAGCGAGACGTGCCGTGCCGTCACTCCGGAAGGAGAGATTATCGGGACCCTGGATGCCCGGTTCGTTGCCGGAAAAAAAAGTGGCGATTTCTCTCTCGGGGGTAAGGTCTGGCAGATGGTGAAATTCGACGAAAGTCATAACCTTGTTGTCGTCATCCCCGGGTCAGAACAGACCTCCCGTGCGTTCTGGACCGGTAGCGATAAAGCCGGCTACTCGACCACCATCTGCAGCGCGGTCCAGGAGATTATCTCCCGGAAAGGCACACTTCTGCCCTTGCCACAAAAAGAGCAGGAGATCCTTGCTGAACGGATTTTCCGTATGCCTGCCGGAATCCGAAAGTCCGGAATCTTCGTGCGGGAACGTGGGATCGCAAAGAGGGGGGAGGTAGTCGTCTACTCCTTCAACGGCGGGTCCTTCAACCGGCTCCTCACAATCCTTGTGGGGAGGGAGCTCGGAGGGAAAACCAGGGTACGGTACAGCGATTTTGTACTCCTTATCCGTAACGCGGGAAAAGAAGGTGCTGTACGGCGTATCGCGAAGGTTATCCAAAGGATTCAGGAATCCGACTATGAAACGATCACCGCCCGGATCGGGACAGCGCCCCCCGGCAGCTGGAAATTCGAACGGTTATTACCCCCGGACCTTATCCGGGAGATGACCCTTTCCGGCCAGTATCGGATCACGGATTTTATCCAGGGAATCCGGGCAGCTGAAATTGTGGTGCTTGAAAGCACATCCGGGGATCCGGACGAGGACGGTGATGACCATGACGGACAAATCGGCGGATGAGAAAGTTCACCAGATCCTTTACCTTCTGCAGAAAGGCGAGATCACCGAGTATATGATCTACCGGAAGATCGCCGCAAGGGTCGGTGATGATCACAACCGTCAGATCCTCGAACGCATCGCCGGCCAGGAGTTTGAACATTATGCTATCTGGAAGAGTTATACACGGCGTGATGCCGGGCCCGATACCCTCAGGGTCTGGTACTATTATTTTCTGGCTCTGGTGTTCGGCATTACATTCACGATCAAACTGATGGAAAGAATCGAGAAACGGGCACAGCAGGTATACCTGGGGATCAGCTATGTGGTTCCCGAGGCAAAGGAGATCCTCGCCCGCGAGGAAGTACATGAGAAGGAATTGATCGGGCTCCTGGACGAGGAACGGTTACGGTACACCGGGTCCATCGTGCTCGGGTTGAACGATGCCCTTGTCGAATTCACCGGGTCGCTCGCCGGTTTCACGTTTGCATTGCAGGACACCCGTCTCATCGCAACGGCAGGGCTCATCATGGGAATTGCAGCCTCGCTCTCCATGGCGGCATCAGAGTTCCTGTCCAAGCGGTCCGAAGATCGAACCGTTGATGAGAACACCGATCCGCTGAAAGCCTCGGTGTATACCGGTATCGCTTATTTCGGAACAGTTGTCCTGCTCATCTCCCCCTTTCTCCTCCTTACCAATCCCTTCGCCGCGATATCCCTCACGCTTCTTGCCGCGGTACTGGTCATCTTCGTCTTCACATTCTATATCTCTGTAGCACGGGACCTCCCGTTTTATCGCCGCTTCTTCGAGATGGCGCTCATCAGCCTTGGAATCGCCGCCGTCTCCTTCGGGATCGGGATCCTTGTCCGGGTTTTTCTGGGCATCCAGGTATGACGGATTGCTGATGGGATCGCACCCTCTCTTTGACCTGCCCGATGAAAATAAAGTTAACAATACTTAAATGGTTCAATTTCCCACAAGCCATCTATGAGGAAGAAACGCGGCATCTGTTTCCTCTGTCTGTTCGCGGCCATGGTCCTTGTGGCAGGATGTACTGTCCAGCAAAACGGGCCCGTCACCGGCAAAGGGATGACAGCATCGACAACCGCCGGTATGACATCTTCGGACTCCGGTGTCGGGAAGGACACGGTTATCATCAGGATTAAGGACAGTTCGTTCGACCCCCCGGTAATAACCGTCCCGGCGGGGACTGCTATTGTCTGGACCAATGAAGATACCCTTGCGCACAGGGTTACATCGACGGGGAAAGGCACGGTACGGCTCGATTCGTCGAGCCTTTCTCCGGGACAGACGTATACGAGGGTGTTTCGCGAGACCGGGCGGTTCGACTACGCTGACAACCAGCATTCGTTCATGACGGGAACGATCATCGTCGTGTAATCCCGCGGGATGCGTATAACCTGCGGGTTCCGCAACCTATTTCTGCCGAAATTTACGATGATCCGGGTATGAAAAGAACAGCATTTGTCATCCTACTCCTTCTTGTAACCACAATGGTTACCGGCTGCACAAATTCGGAGCAGCCTGCGCCGACCCAGGTCCAGACAACAGCAATGACGACGACGGTTGAAAAGACCCCCGTTCCGACGACCAGCCCGCCCGCAACACCAATAAGCCAGGTATCTGTTTCCGGCAACACAATCACCATCCGGGACTTCACTTTTACCCCGCAGACGATTACCGTAAAAACCGGAGAGATTGTCCGCTGGGAGAACAACGAACCCGATCAGAATTACGTGCACCGGATCGTTTTTACCGATCCCTCGGGCAATATCATCAAGTACGATTCAAGTGTATTATCGCCAGGGCAATCGTGGAGCCAGAAGTTTACCGCTCCCGGCACCTATACGTACTACTGCAAGATCCATCCCCAGATGACCGGCACGGTTATCGTTACGTAGGCACGAGACGGGTCACTCTTTTTTCCCGAAAAGGTCGAGGTCCTGACAACGGGATTGAATCCCGGATGTACAGATAACACTCATCTCAGGTATCAGACGGCTGATGAAAAATTCCTGAAAAAAATCTTCAGAATCCAACAAGACGGAGGAGTGCCCCGACAAGGATCCCGAACATCGAGGTGGAAGCCGAGAGCATTGCGAGAAGGATATACCCGGCAACAACACCTACCTTCAGCGGGACGTAGGTACGGTTAAGATTTGAACGACGCACAGACCGGAAAGACCGCACATCACCGGAAACAACCGGCTTGTTCTTCTTTATCCTTAACATGATCCGCTTCACCCCACCCTTGGCTCATGCTTTTTGGGTAGATCATCACTATGTCAAGGGAATATTTATTGATTTTGAATATTGGAAAACCGAGAAAAATGTGCTGTTTCGAATAATTAAAATAATTTTTAGAGCGTTCCCTCAAAACGGCATATTTTCGACCCGGTTTTCATTCCAATGAGGGAGTCTTCCTGTCATGTATGGCACCGTTTGTCCGAATCCTTTGGTCAGGGGCACCGGAGTGCCAGAAGAAGCGGTTTTTATCAATTGCCGATCCTGACCGGATATTCCCTTTTTTCAAGGGTCATGAACCCGGCGGGGAGTGATGCGATTTGAGCTGTCGCAAGAGCCCGTATCTCGTCCACGGAAGGCGGGGATCCGGTTCCGGCGCCGCGACGGAGGATCGTGGTGACAAGGCCGGGGGTATTCTCCGGCGAATCCATGCGCACGACTTCATCATGGGTCATCCTTCCACCCTTTGCGTGCCTCACGATCTGGCGTTTGAAGGGGAATGTTGCTTTTCCTGGGCTGGTCTTGAACATGGGCCTGCCCTCGTATTCCACCAGCTTGTAGACTATGTCGAGATACGGCGCATCGGACGATGTGATAAACCTCGTCCCGACACCAAAACTATCGATCGGTACGCCGGCTCCAAGCCATTCTGCGATTGCGTACTCGTCAACGTTGCTGCTCGCAAAAATCTTTATGTCCTCCAACCCGTTTTTATCAAGGATCTTCCTCACCGCGGTCGCAAGAGTCCCGATATCTCCGCTGTCGATCCGGACGCCGGTGACACTGACGCCCGAACGGGCAAGGGAGACGATCTTCTCTGCACCTGCAAGCGTATCGAAGGTGTCGATGAGAAATATGGATTTATCCGGGAAGGAGGAGGAAAAGGCGGTGAATGCGTCATCTTCACGGGGAAAGACCATGATGTAGGAGTGCGCCATGGTCCCTGCAACCGGGATACCGGATTGTTTCCCTGCCTCAAGATTTGAGGTCGCAAAGAAGCCTGCGATATAGGCAGCCCTCGCAGCCAGTACCCCCGCCTCTGTCATGTGAGCACGGCGGAATCCGAAATCGATGACCGGCTTGTTACGGGCGACTCCCACGATGCGGGCGGCTTTCGATGCTGCCATTGTCTGGTACATGATGGTGTTCAGAACCAGCGTTTCGAGGATCTGGACTTCCGGGAGCGATCCCTCGATCTGGACAAGGGGCTCATTCTGGAAGACAACCGTCCCCTCCGGGACCGCAGAAAGCGAACCCCGGAACCGGTAGCGCCGGAGCCAGTCGAGAAATTCGTCCGAGAACGTCCCCAGCCCAGCAAGATATCCCAAGTCGTCGTTCCCGAACCGGAACGCTTCAAGTTTCTGGATGAGAACAGAAAGGCCGCAACTGATGAGGAAGTTACGCTCCCTGGGAAGCGTACGGCAGAAGAGCGAAAAGACCGCAGGACCGGTCTTTCCCTGTTCCAGGAAGCTTTGCGCCATCGTCAGTTCGTAGAGGTCGGTGTTCAGTGCAGTCCCCATGCGTCCCCTTCTCCGCCCATCCCATCTCTTGACGTCAGGGTATACGTATAGGAATCCTGCTACAAACACGTATCGCAATGACGGGGGAGGTTGCCAACAAGAAATATACAAAAAACGTGCGCTGGATGCGCCGAGGGGGAGAGTTGAACTCCCGAGGTGCGGGGCACCAATGGTTTTCGAGACCATCGCCTTACCGGGCTAGACTACCTCGGCACCGGTTCAGATCAGTTTCACGCCAATTCCTATAATAGTTATGGGATTTGTGCCCGTTGTTCCCGGGGAGGCATGACGTTATCGCCGGCTTGGGGAAGTCTCCGGACCGTCGTGCAGGAACGACCTTCGAGAAAAAAAGGCTGTATCGGGAGGGTGATTACGCCATCGGCATCGAGGGCATGCCGGCGGGTTTCTTGTTTTGCGTGATCATCATGTCATCGACACGGATCAGGAGCGCCGCAGTCTCCGAAGCGCTCTGGATGGACTGGCGCTTCGAACGGAGGGGCTCGAAGACGTTTTCCTTGTACATATCGACGACCTCACCGGTGTATACGTTCAGACCCGCGCTCTTTTTGCCGCTGGCATGGGCTTTTTTCAGGTCGACAACCTTGTCGATCGGGTTGTAGCCCGAGTTCTCTGCAAGGGTCCGGGGGATGACTTCGAAAGCGTCGGCATATGCCTCGAGCGCAAGCTGGACACGCCCGCCGACACTCGCTGCATACTCCTTGATCTTCATCAAAAGCTCGGTCTCTACCGCCCCGCCGCCAACGACAAAGGTGCCGTCTTCGATTGCATCCATGACGACACGCTTGCCATCATTGACTGCACGTTCGAGCTCGTCGAGCAGGTAGTCGGATGTTCCCCGCAGGAGTATCGTGATCGCCCGGGGATTCCTGCAGCCACTGATCCGGATGATGTCGATGTCATGGTCCTGTTCGACAAGTTCTGCGTAACCGAGGTCTTTTGCGGTCAGGTTCTCGGCTTTCTGGATGAGGTTGGCCGAGAGCGCCTTTGCCGCATTCTGCATATCCGATTCCGGGACATCCTCGACAGCAAGGATACCCGCTTTCGCGAGGTGGAACTGGACCGGGTCGGCAATCCCCTTCTGGCAGAGGAGTACATTTGCCCCGCTCTTTATGATGTATTCGGCAAGCTGCCGGAGCGCATCCTGCTCCTGGGCGTTGAAGGCAGCAACCTGCTCTGCGGTCGAGATCTTGATCTTCGCCTTGACCTGCGTCTTGGTGATCTCCATGGGCGCTGCGATCAGGGCGACTTTTGCCTTCGTGACTTTCCGGGGCATCCCCTCGTGGACCCGGCTCTTGTCGATGACGATGCCGCGAATCAGTTCGGCATCGTCCATGGACTGGCCGCGCTGTTTCTTGACCATGACGTCGTCTTCATCGACAACCATCTTTCCTTTCTCCTTCTCGGTCACGGCAAGGACTGCATCCACGATGATCCCGTCGAGCTTGCCCTTGACGGCCTCGATGGATTTTCCGGTGATTGCCGTATCTGCGAGTTTCATGAGGGTCTTTTTATCCGAAGGATCGACCTTGTAGGCAAGACTGTCAACGATCTCAAGCGCCTTCTCCATTCCAAGCCGGTATCCCTGGGAAATAACCGTCGGGTGAATTCCCTGTTCGATGAGGCTCTCCGCCTGCTCCATCAGGGAGCCGACGAGGACCGCTGCAGTGGTCGTCCCGTCGCCCACCTGATCATCCTGGGTCTTTGCAACCTCGATTACCATCTTTGCGCCAGGGTGCTGAACCCCGATCTCCTTGAGGATGGTCGCCCCGTCGTTGGTGATGATGATATCCCCGGTAGAACCGACAAGCATCTTGTCCATGCCACGGGGTCCGAGCGTTGTCCGAACTGCACCAGCAATCGCTTTTGCTGCGGTAATATTCGAGCGCTGGGCTTCCCGCCCGACGTTGCGCTCCACATTGTCTTTTAGGATAATAATTGGCTGTCCAGCTAACATGTTGGATCCTCCGATGCTGTAAAAGATGGAATTGAACTTCTATATAAAATTTATTTTGAGGATTCCCGGAAAAAGGCCGGATTCTCAATCGATCCGGGATATCCTGAAGAGAGAGAAGACCGGGACGCCCTCAATTTCCTGGATGCCGCGCTTGTCGAACAGCACGAGGATTGCGGCAGGTGCAGCGCCGTGTTTCTTGAGGTATTTTACGACTTCCTTCATGGTCTTTCCCGAGGTTATCACGTCGTCGACAATGATGCACCGTTCCCCGGAGATCGGGGCGAAGTTGCCCGAGACGGAGCCGACAGGGTGCTCGCTCTGGCTCTGTTTTGCGGGATGGTAGATCGCAAGTTTCGCCTCCTCCTGGACGGCGATGATGGTCGCAAGCGGGATGCCGGAGAGAGCAATCCCGACGATTACCCCCGCATCGCAACCCTCAGATTCCTTCGGGAGTTCTTTTGCAGTGTAATAACGGTGCAGGAGCATCAGTGCTGTCTCTTCCAGGAGCGGTGCCGAGCTGCTGACGGCAGTCCAGTCGATATGCACGTCTTTTGGCGCCGCGGAACCCTTGACCTGCGTCAGGAGCCAGGTCACTGTCTCCATCGAGAGCGAGAGTTCATCGGCTATCTGACCGGGGCTGTGGCCTTCGGACAGCAGGAGTTTGGCTCTCCCGATCAGGTCCTCAAGGGATGACATGAGAAGAAGATTGTCGGTTCCTATTTTATGGTTCTTTTGATCTGCGAACCGCAGACCAGGCAGATGCCCGGCTTTTCCCCCATCTGACCGCACCCGGTACACCGGAATTTCCAGGCTCGTCTCTTCGCCTTTCTCTGCTGAAGGGACCGTACAGGAATACCAAGCGCAAGGGCGACATTCTGGACGGCAAAATCGTCGGTAAGGAGCAATCCGCCCACGTCAAGGGCGAGAGCGAGGATTCCGGCATCAGTTGCCGATAATGCCTCCAGATCGCCGGCGGTACTGGCTGCAGCCTGTACCCTCTTGATGCTCTCCTGCGACGGCTCCCGGATGCACAACCCGCCGGCAAGAAGGGCTTCGTACCGGCATTTAGACCGGAGGTCGACCAGTTCGGAAATGACGGCCGGAGTCGTCATCAGATCCCCGCTCACCGGGTATTCAGCGAAAAAAAAAGATGTGTCAAGGATGAGATCCATACCGGCTTACCGTCTTCCCGCCGTTTTCTTTCCATCCTGAATAACACCGGCAATCGTTCCGGCCGCACTGTACCGGCTGCACCCGCGTTCAATGGTATCGCTACAGGCAACTTCCCGGATCCCTGCTGCTTTCAGCCGCGCAAATGCTCCTCCCGAAAGCACCCCGTGCACACAGGCTGCAAACACCTCACGGGCGCCCTGGTGCATCAGCATCGAGGCTGCAGTCGCGATGGTACCGCCGGTCGAGATAATATCGTCGACGATGACAACCGACCGGTTCTCCGCGCTGAGTTTCTGGGGGGCAATGCTGACTTCCTCGCCGGATATCCGCGTCTTGTCGAGGTGGTCGCAGTCCCACCCCCCTTTCTCGGCCACTGCCTGCGCAAAGCGTGCGGCACCGTCATCCGGTGCGAGTACCAGGGGATCCCGTAAGGCCATTGCCGCGATGTAATCCCCGATTGTCCCTGCAACCGAGACGTTCTTCGCCGGCGCGGAAAAGTTCAGGAGGACGGAGGGGTCATGGATGTTCACCGTTATGCACCGGTTCACGTTCTGGCTCACAGCGCGGGCGACTGCGCGGGCGCTGACGGGTTCCCCGTCGTGGAATTTTTTGTCCTGTCGCGCATAGCCCATATAGGGGAGGACGAGCTGGATCTCGCTTCCCTCGCATGCATCAATAAGGAGAAGGAGCTGGACGAATGAATCCGGATCGACGATGCTCCCCACAACGACCATCTCATCGGAGATGGATCCCGTCCTGATATAGAGTTCCCCGTCGGGGAACTTTGAGAATTTCACTCCGACGATCTCTGCCCGTACCGCATCTGCAATTCTGCTCGCGAGGATCTGGGATGACTCTGTTCCGATTACTTTCATAGATATTCCCTCAGTAATGCGGGTTTCCTGCCACAGGATCGTGACAACGGGGTGGTATCAACATTTCTCCCGCCGGGAACTAAATCTTTTGATACCGGTTTTGGCAGCAGCTGAAACTACTTAAATGATCTCTACGAATTATATGAATACCCACCAGAGAGG
>JAKLEQ010000016.1:25405-27875 GCA_022711635.1 Methanoregula sp.
AAAGAGGGAACTATCCGACCATGGAGCCTTTGCCTGTTACAGAACCAGAACCCGGGTCTGCCGGGACACCGGATACTCCGCTACCGCAGGATCAGGCAGGGCCAGATTCTTCCCCGGTCACATCGGAATCCCTGCCGGCTCAGCCGGCCCCGGGCTCCCCGGGGATACCTGACGGATCATCTTCACAGATCGAGATCCCTCCCAGGCTCATCGACCAGGTCATCGGCCAGGAGCACGCAGTCGAGGTTATCCGCAAAGCTGCGGTCCAGCGCCGGCACGTAATGATGATCGGGAGCCCCGGTACCGGCAAATCCATGCTTGCCAAGGCGATGGCGGAGCTCCTGCCCAAAGAAGAGCTGCAGGACCTCCTTGTATACCCCAATTCCGATGACCCGAACAACCCGGTCATCCGGACCGTGGCCGTCGGCAGGGGCAAACAGATCGTCGCTGCCCACAAAGCCGAGGCAAAGCGGAAGATCCAGTTCCGGAACACGCTCCTGATGCTGCTGATCATCGGCATCGTCGGATATGCTATCATCACCTACCAGTGGCTGATGGGCATTATCGCGGCAGCATTTGTCTTCATGGCGCTCCGGTACAGCACTCCCCGGGAAGAAGCAATGGTCCCGAAACTGCTGGTTGCCAATGACAATACAACGACCGCCCCGTTTATCGACGGGACCGGTTCGCATGCGGGAGCGCTGCTCGGCGACGTCCGGCACGATCCCTTCCAGAGCGGGGGGCTCGAAACCCCGGCCCACGACAGGGTCGAGGCCGGGGCGATCCACCGTGCGCATGGCGGCGTTCTCTTCATCGACGAGATCAACACCCTTACACCCCATTCCCAGCAAAACCTCCTGACAGCCCTCCAGGAAGGAGAGTTCCCCATCACTGGCCAGAGCGAGCGGTCGAGCGGGGCGATGGTCCGGACGGAGCCGGTCCCCTGCCGGTTCATCATGGTCGCGGCGGGGAATCTCGATGCAATCCAGGGAATGCATCCTGCGCTCCGGTCCCGTATCCGCGGGTACGGGTACGAAGTCTACATGTCCGAGACGATGGATGACACTCCGGAGAACCGGAAGAAGTATGTCCGGTTCATCGCGCAGGAGGTAAAGAATGACGGTAAGATCCCCCACTTCGACCCGACCGCGATCGATGAGGTTATCCGCGAAGCCCGCCGGCGTTCGAACAGGAAGGGGCACCTGACCCTCAAGCTCCGGGACATGGGAGGCCTTATTCGTGTCGCGGGGGACATCGCGCGCCAGGAAGGGGCAGCCATCACGACCGCGGCCCACGTGATTGCGGCAAAGCGGACTGCCCGCTCCATCGAGGATCAGGTCTCCGACGAAATCACCCGGCATCTCCGGGAGTACGAGATGACGGTCGTGGAAGGGACTCGCATCGGCCGGGTCAACGGCCTTGCCGTTACCGGAAGCGACGCCGGGTCGGTTCTCCCGATCATGGCGGAAGTCACGCCGGCACAGGGCGCGAGCGGGACGGTGATCGCGACGGGGATGCTCAAGGAGATCGCCCAGGAATCGATCAAGAACGTCAGTGCGCTTTTAAAGAAGTTCACCGGAAAGGATGTGAAGAACATCGATATCCACATCCAGTTCATCGGCACCTACATGGGCGTCGAGGGCGACTCCGCATCGATCAGCGTCGCCACCGCTGTGATCAGCGCCATCGACGGCATCCCGGTCCGGCAGGATGTTGCCATGACCGGATCCCTCTCGGTCCGTGGCGACGTTCTTCCTGTGGGAGGGGTCACCTACAAGATCGAGGCGGCGGCTAAAGCAGGGATCCGGACCGTTCTCATCCCGAGAGCGAATATCGATGATGTCCTGATCGAGGAACGGTTCCGGTCGATGGTCACGGTCATCCCCGTTGAGACCATTGACGATGTGCTCAAGTTTGCCCTTGTCCCGCAGAACACGGAAGGGTTCCTGTCAAAACTCCGGAAGATGGCGATGCGGTCAACAGAGGCACTTGTCGACGTGCCACCTGCAAACCAGACCGCAGCATGAATCTACCGTCGGATGTCAGGTACTACGACCTGCGACATGTAGCCGGTCACGCGACGCTGATCGATATCGACAACGGTGTCGTCGAATCTGCCGGGACCTCTTTTTTCAACAAAGCTGTCGTGCGTGTGCTTGGCCCGCACGGGTGGGGGATCCTTGAGGCAGACAAGGTCGATCCTGAGGACCAGCGCCAAATCCGAGGCCTGATCGCGTCTGCCGCCAGGCTGGCTGCGATCACCCGGCAGGACGTCGTGCTCTCCGATGCGCCGCACGAAGCACTTCCCGTTCCACAGATGCTTGAACGCCCGGGGGATATCTCCCTCGAGGAGAAGACCGGGCTCCTCTCCCGAGTAGAGAAAGCAGCAGGTCTCCCCGGAATCACAAACCGGCGTGCAAATTATGTTGAGCGGGAGGAACGGATATCGTTCTGCGACAGTTCCGGCACG
>JAKLEQ010000160.1 GCA_022711635.1 Methanoregula sp.
CTCCTGTTCATGGCCATCGGTGTTATCATCTGGAAGACCGGTGAGAATACCCTGAGCCGGGTCGGGGGGCTCCAGAAGAAGATGCCCGTCACCGCGATCGCCTTCTGGATTGCAGCATTCTCGATTGCCGGCGTCCCGCTCTTCAACGGTTTTGTTTCGAAGGGGATGGTGCTCCTGGCTGCGGAGCACACCAGCATCTGGCTGTGGGTTCTTCTGGAGATTGCATCCTTCGGTACGTTTGTCTCGTTCCTTAAGCTTGGGTATTTCGCATTCCTGCGGCCGGGCAGGACCGAGGCCGCTGACCCGCCGCTTCTCATGCAGGCAGGCATGCTGGGAACGGCTGCCCTGTGCATCATCATCGGGGTCTGGCCATCATTCCTGTACGCTCTCCTGCCCTATCCGACAAGCTACAGTGCATATGATCTGACACATGTCGTGACTGCCCTTTTCGTTCTCGGAGCCGCCGCCCTCTTCTTCTTCACGGTCGGGAAAAAGGTCCTTGAGCCCCACGATGTCCCGCAGGGGGACTTCGATCTCCTGTATGAAAAGGCATGTCACAGCGTCTGCCTTGCTGCCCGCGGAATCCAGGAATTTTTCAGGATACTGTACGGGTTTGCAGTTGCCGGTATCCGGGTTTTATTCATTGCCGGGACCGTTGCCATGGGCATGGAGAACCGGGACGCGAACTGGAACATTGCACTATTTGTGGGGGTTCTTGTC
>JAKLEQ010000161.1 GCA_022711635.1 Methanoregula sp.
CCGTCGAAGATACGGATCTCCTCTTCGATGAGGGTGACGATGACCGGGACCGCCTCCCCGTTCGTGATCGTCTCGTAAAATGCCGTCCTCTCCTTGTGCTGCACGACAGCTTTCTTCAACGCCGACAACCGGTAGCGGTTCCCCGACCACCGTTTGCACTCCGCGAGGACGGTCCGGTCGCCTTTGATCGCGATGACATCGTACTGCCGCCGTTTCTTCTGGTAGGTTTTGACCGTGTTGACGGCAACATGGAAGTCATTCTTCTCGAAGATGAATCCTGCCAGCCGCTCGAAGTTCTGCCAGACGGATCCTTCCGCAACGCACTCAAGCTCCCCGGTACTGCCGATCGTCTCGAAGGTGACGGGGTAGGTTGTTCCTGGTACGGGATCGTTGTGCACGGGCAATGCCGGTCCAGCTCCTTGTTCGTTCCGGTACAACAGTCCGGGAGATGTTTTATTAAAGAGCCGGTGGGCGTGGTGAAACTGTACGTGGCCGCGGGGAGGCGGTTATTGGGGTGCCGGAAAACGCCGCCGGACTATTCCGGCAGGTGAGCCGCTGGACCGGGGGTTCGCCCTTCTCCGGGTATCAGCCGGCCGGCCGCACCGCGACGGTCACCGTATTGCCAGGAATTTTGCATTGATGGCGACGATCACCGTACTCGCGCTCATGAGGACTGCCCCGGCCGCGG
>JAKLEQ010000162.1 GCA_022711635.1 Methanoregula sp.
GCTTGATGGCGTGAGACGCCTCCGGGGCAGGAATGATGCCCTCAGAGCGGGCGAAGAGAGTTGCCGCCTCGAAGACCTCGGTCTGCTGCAGTGCTGTGGCCTCGATAAGGCTGTCATGCACCAGATTGCAGAGGAGAGGTGCGTCACCGTGATAGCGCAGGCCTCCGGCATGAATGCCGGGCGGGATGAAATCGTGGCCTAAAGTGAACATCTTGATCACCGGGGCCATGCCAGCCGTATCGCCGAAGTCATAGGCATACAGTCCCTTGGTCAGTGTGGGGCAGGCAGTAGGCTCGCAGGCCACCAGGCGAAGATCCTTCTTGTCCTTCATCTTGTCCGGGATGAAGGGGAAGATCATTCCCGGGAAGTTGCTGCCGCCGCCGCAGCAGCCGAACATGACATCGGGATAGTCGTCAGCCAGAGCAAACTGCTTTTGCAGCTCCAAGCCCTCCACGGTCTGGTGAAGCAGGACGTGATTGAGCACTGAGCCCAGGGAGTAATTGGTGTCGTTGTGGGTCGCCGCATCCTCCACCGCCTCGGATATGGCTATTCCCAGGGAGCCGGGTGTATCCGGCATCTCCGCCAGGACTCTTCTGCCGAACTCGGTCTTGTCTGATGGGCTGGAGAAGCAGTCTGCCCCCCAGACCCGCATGGCGCTCTTTCTGTAGGGCTTGCTGT
>JAKLEQ010000163.1 GCA_022711635.1 Methanoregula sp.
CGCCGATCTCGATCATGGTCTCCCGGAACAGCTCGCGGTCCTCGGAAAGAGCGATGGCCTTCGGTTGCGTTCCCAGCAGTCGGCAGTTAAGCTTCTCCAGATATCCTTTGTCGGCAAGCTCGGAGCAAAGGTTCAGGGCGGTCTGCCCGCCCATTCCCGATAGGACGCCCTCGATCTTCTCCTTGCGGATGATCTCGGCGATGGTCTCCACGTTCAACGGTTCGATGTAAACGATGTCGGCCATCTCCAAATCCGTTTGAATGGTGGCCGGGTTGGAGTTGACGAGAACGGTCGTGTAACCCTCTTCGCGGAGGGACCGGCAGGCCTGCGAACCGGAGAAGTCGAATTCGGCGGCTTGACCGATGACGATCGGTCCGGAGCCGATGACGAGCAGCTTCCCCTTGCTCATTTCCTGGCCTCCAGCATCTTGGCGTAATCGTCAAAGAGGAACGCGGTGTCCGTAGGTCCAGGACGAGCTTCAGGATGATATTGAACGGAGAATATCGGCAGTTCCCGGTGGCGCATGCCTTCCACGGAACCGTCGTTCACGTTGACCTGGTCCACTTCCAGGCCGGAGCCTTCAAGCGTTTCCGGATCGACCGCGAAGCCGTGATTTTGGGAAGTAATGAACACCCGGTCCTTGTAACGGACCGGTTG
>JAKLEQ010000164.1 GCA_022711635.1 Methanoregula sp.
GCTTCTGGATGACAATGCCGGCAAGCATCAGCATAAAGCCGAGGAACCCGTCCTTCTGGATGCCGGCAGCGTCCGGTATCCCGCCCAGGGAGAATGACAGCAGGCCGGTACCGATACCAATGAGCGACGCAAGAAGCGTCCGTTTGATGCGGGCAATATGTTCTGCCTGTTTATCTGCCGTCGTTTTTACTTTCTTTGGTTGTACAGGCTTTTCCCCGCTGACCTCTTCACTCATCCCGCTCCTCCGGTAGTCTTATTTTTTAGTGCGCAAGCCATATGTAATTTGGTACAATCCATGGCATCAGAACAGGGCATGAGCGGGATCGATACCCGGGCGATGGTGGCCGAACTCACCGGCAGGCTCCCGCTCTGGATCGACAAGGTCTACCAGTTCGACAGCCGTACGCTCGCTATCCGCCTGAACGGGGAGAACAAGGCACATTACCAGTTCATCATTGAAGCCGGCAGGAGGGCCCATTTTGTCAGAGACCTCCCGCTGCCCCCGAAAAATCCTCCCCAGTTTGCCATGCTCCTGCGGAAATATATCTCCGGCGGGAAAGTGCTGGCTGTCCGCCAGATCGGCCTTGAACGGATCATCATCTTTGAGATCGGCAAGGGAACAAAGACCTTCCGCCTCATCATCGAGCTCTT
>JAKLEQ010000165.1 GCA_022711635.1 Methanoregula sp.
GATTACGAGGAAGTATGACGGTACGGGTCTGGGACTTTCCATTTGCAAGAAGCTGTCGCACCTTTTGGGAGGCGAAATCCGTGTTGAAAGCGAATGGGGCAAAGGAAGTACCTTTAGCCTGATTTTAAAAAAGGAAGGGTAAACTATGAAAGAGAATATTCTGGTTATCGAAGACAATGAGCAAAACCTCTACCTGGTCAAGTTTATCCTGGAAAAAAACGGATACCAGGTTCATGTCGCCACCGACGGTCAGGCAGGAATTGAAGCGGCAAATCAGCTGAAGCCGGACCTGATCCTGCTGGACATTCAGCTGCCGGTCATGGACGGCTATGCGGTTGCCCAAAACCTCCGTGCCAATCCATCAACGGCAAAAATTCCTATCGTTGCCGTAACTTCTCATGCCATGGTTGGCGACCGTGATAAAGCCCTGTCATCGGGATGCAATGGGTACATCGAGAAACCGATTAATCCTGAAACGTTCATGTCGGAAGTCGAACTTCATTTGATTAAAAAATAATCGAGGCGGACGGGTATGAAAAAAGTGCTGATTGTCGATGATGTGGCGGAAAATCGCTATATTCTGGAAAAGGTGCTCGGGGGTCATCAAATGGAGGTGATGTCCGCCCAAAACGGTCAGGCGGCCCTC
>JAKLEQ010000166.1 GCA_022711635.1 Methanoregula sp.
TATAGGGTTCACCGTCAAGGTACCCGGCGGCATGGCGGGCGAGATCCATATCCGGCCGGTCACCACCGTCACCGATCACGAGACCGGAGAACTCATCCTGGACGTGTTCCGGTATGACGGGGAGACCATCGTCATCCCTGTTGCGACAGCAACGGAGGCCCCGTCCCAGAAACCCGTGCCGGTGCAGCACATCAGCCTCCCGCTCGCAACCCCCCAGCCCGTGAGGGCACCGCAGAACGAGACAGCGAAGAAGGAGAGCGACGAGCGGCCCGGCTGGAAACTCATGGAGAAGGAGATCCAGCGGGAGATCGGGCGGTATACCGATGGTTTTGTTGACGTCCAGATGACGAGCGACACGAAAGCCGTGGTATATATCGACGACAAAGACGTCCCGGCCGCCATTGGCAAGGGTGGCAAGAACGTCTCGGCCATTGTCAACAAGATCGGGATCGGGATCGATATCAAACCCCGCTCCGAGTTCGACCGGCAGCAGGCACAAGGCCAGAAGAGTGACGAGGAGTTCAACCTTGGCGGAGGGATCAGGATCCAGACCGACAAGAAGCAGCTCACGATCGTTGCTCCCGAGCAGAGCGGCAGGATCGTGGATGTCTTTGCCGGCAAGGAATACCTCTTTACGGCTACCGTG
>JAKLEQ010000167.1 GCA_022711635.1 Methanoregula sp.
AGATTTGCAGGCCGGCCTTGTCGACCTCCTCGGACTCGCGGAACTCGATGCCGTCGAGGACCGGCTTTTCGTTGATGATCCTCGCCCAGCCATCGACCCCGACAACCGGCACGATGCCGTTGTTCTTGTCGGGGAAGGCATAGATTTCCTTCGTCCAGGGGTTCAGCCCGTACTGGTCCGCGACCACGAGCAAGGCCATCATCTGCTCGTTCGTCACCTCGGGGCCGTCTTTAACCCGGAACGCCGTGGCCTTCAGGGTGGACAGCATCTTGTCCGGGTCGACGCCGAACTTGTCGGCCATGCGGGCGATCAGGCTGCCACTGCGGGCCGGGACGGTTGCGACGGCCGTGGCCGGCTTCTCTGCGAGTTGCACGCTCATGGTGATCTCCTTCGATCAGGTCGGGATGGCAAGCTGCGTCGCCCACTTCGGGATGACGAGCTGCAGGACGTTGGTGCTGTAGCCGGGGTATCGGTTCGTCGCCTTGGCCTCTTTCAGTCGCGACTTCAGCGTCGCGATCCGGTCCAAGGCAAATCGGATGGCGTACTCGGGCATGACGTAGATCCCGACGCCGTGGGGCGGCTCGGACTCGACGGCGACGAATACGAACCCGCGCAAGGGCTCGCCCTGCAGGGCCTCGTAGCCGGT
>JAKLEQ010000168.1 GCA_022711635.1 Methanoregula sp.
CGATGTGCTGGTGCGCATCGGTGACGATTGGGTCAACATGTCCGACATGGGCGAGGAGGGACGGGGACGGGCCACCCAGTACATAGGCATCATGCACCAGGAGAACGCCCTATACCCGTTCAATACCGTATTGCAGAACCTAACCATCTGCCTGGGAATGAAGCTCCCTCAGGAGCTGGCCAAGATGAAGGCCATCCAGGTCATGCGCGGTGTCGGATTCACCGCCAAGGAGGTGGAGCGCATACTCTACGCCTACCCGGACGCTCTGAGCGTGGGGGAGAAGCAGCGCATAGCCCTGGCAAGAACTCTGATCATCGAGCCGCGATTCGTCGTTCTAGACGAGCCGACCGGCACCATGGACCCCATCACCCGTCAGGCCGTCGCCAAATCGGTGCTGCACGCCCGCAAGGAGCTGAACGAAACGTTCCTGATCGTCAGCCATGACATGGACTTCATTCTGGCCTGTTGCGATCGCGTGGGCCTCATGAAGGGCGGTAAGATGGTGATGGTTGGGACTCCTCAAGAGGTCCTGAAAGGCTTCTCACAGGAAGACCTGGATGGCGACGAGTCCGATGTCTGTGAGGTCTGAACTTGAAGGATTCCATCGGCCGCAAGACCCGTTTCGTGGAGTGCCG
>JAKLEQ010000169.1 GCA_022711635.1 Methanoregula sp.
TGCGGTGGACCGCATCCGCTCCCACGGCATCGAGGTCATTATGCGTCAGGTGGACGACGTGTGCAGAACGGCTTTTTATCGCACTGGACAGTCCGGAATCATTCACACCGGTATTAGGGGGTGGCATTGGTTAATACTGTCATCGCGGCATATAAAAAAATAAGCGGTCGTTGGCGGGAGCTGACATGCATCAAGGTGGAAAAACAGATCATTTATTAATCACAAGGGACAACATTAAAACTCCTGCCCTAGTAGCTCAGCTTGGGAGAGCGCCAGACTGAAGATCTGGTTGTCGCCTGTTCAAATCAGGCCTGGGGCACTTTATTTTTTATTTCTGGTTTCAGTCGGTGCGAGAACACTTCAGCCAGCCAGAACGAGCCCTTCCCATAAGTTTCCTCTCTGATAAGACCGATCAGGAAGTATCCGGCCGTTTCTGATATTCTTTGATATTTTTTCCAGGACCTGGTTCATATCCTCACAAAACCTTACCCTCAGATGCACCGTTTCCGGTCGAAATGAAATTCAAACTGCACCAAAAAAATTCCGTGATTGGTGCGATAGCGGAAATAATTAAGAGCTCACCCT
>JAKLEQ010000017.1 GCA_022711635.1 Methanoregula sp.
GCTCGGGGCGTCTTTCTTGTTCCGGTGATGACCTTCTACGAGCTCGATATCGTAATCACGCAGCATGCCGGCTGCATTGCGGATAATTTCCCAGAAGATATTTACCCCGATGGAAAAGTTGCTGGATATTACCGCCGGGCAGTGCCCGGCAACTGCATTTGCCATCACAATCCGCTGCTCCGGGGAAAAGCCGGTCGTTCCCACGATACAGGCGACATTGTGTCGTGCCGCTGCCTTCACGTTCTCAACAGCAGCATTCGCAACGGTGAAATCGATGAGCACATCCGGCTTCTTTTCCGCAAGAAATGCATCGATATCCGCGGTTGCAACAATGGGCTTGTTAAAAAAAGAACTGGATTTGAGATTGATACCGCCGACCAGCTCCAGGTCGGAAGAATCGGAAACCATTCTCCCGATCGTCTGACCCATCCGGCCGCTTGCACCGCAGACGACGACCTTGATCATCGTTTAACGCCGTCCCTTCTTTTTTGCCGGTTTTACCTTAACGGTCTTTTTACCCGTGGATTTTTTTGATCCGGCGAGCAGACCGGCAGTTTTGAGGACTGCCGCGAGCTGCTCGGTCTTCTTCTGGTCGAGTTCATCCAGGGGGAGGCGAACAGGGCCTGCCGCCATACCGCAGAGTTCAACCGCTTTCTTGACCGGAATCGGGTTCGTGTCGATGAACATCGATCGAAAAAGCGGGGAAAGCCCGTAATGGATTTTCAGGGCCGTGGAAAAATCCCCGTTCCGCATCGCGTCGCTCATCGCGACCATCTGTTTCGGCGCAATGTTTGCCGCCACGGAGATAACTCCCGCACCCCCGAGAGCCATAATGGGCATGGTCATGTTGTCATCGCCGGATATTACCAGAAAATCCTCGTCGCAGGTTGCTTCAAGGATCCGCGAGATCTGGCTGATATTGCCGCTTGCCTCCTTTATCCCGACGATATTAGGGTTTTTCGCGAGCTCAGCAACAAGGTCGGGTTCAAGGTTCTGCCCTGTCCTTCCCGGCACATTGTACATGATGACCGGGATATCGAGATCGGCAAGTTTCGAATAGTGCTTGATGAGCCCGGCCCTGTTCGGTTTGTTATAGTACGGGCTGATGACCAGAACTCCGTCTGCACCAAGATCCTTTGCTGCCTTTGTCAGCCGGACTGCTTCTGCGGTGTTGTTGGAACCCGTTCCAGCGACAACCGGAACCCTCCCGTTTACGGTATCGATAGTTACCTCAATGACCTTTTCGTGTTCGTCAAAGCTCAGTGTCGCCGACTCTCCGGTCGAGCCGCAGGGTACGACCCCGTCGACACCATGCGCGAGGAGGAATTCGAGGTTGCCCACAAGCCCGGATATGTTGAGGCTCTGGGCAGGATTTCGTGAAAAAGGGGTAATAATCGCTGGAAGGACACCTTCAAACATAAAGCGTTTATTGGTGCCTCTTGGTATTTATTTTTCTTGTGATAAACCCGGCGATACGGTTCCGGACACGTTTGCTCTCGATCGATGCAACGGACGTCAGGGCCTGCTTGTTCTCATCATAATTGCTGGAGAACCGGTCACGGTTCTTGGAGAGAACTTCGAGGCCGAGGGTCTTGATATACGACGGTTTGATTCCCATGTGCGTTCCCCCTGATTTCTCCTAGATTATGCGGTTTGATAAGATAATAATATTGCTGGAGATCTCACGGGGTTCCTCCCCGAATATGCAGATAATGCCGGTCTCCGGATCTTCCCTACGGATCGCCACGACAGGGGGCACGCCATCGGTGCAGACAGAAGCGACGCTCCAGTCCATCGTGCTGCCCACTGCCGGGAATCTGCCGGGGTCCGCTTCGGCAGATTCCATAAACATTTCCGAAAGTATCCGGAAGGCCTCACAGGAATACCGGAGTATCCCGGCACTCCGGATATCCGGATCGAATTTCATCACGGTCAGGATGATGCGTGAAACATTCGGATCCGCACCGAATCCCGCAGGACCTGCGCACCGGACCGACCCCTCGTGCACCGTGAATCCACCGCTTATCGCCGCAATCCCGTTACCATCCCGGGCCCCCCTGACTGCATACCCGATGTTTCCGCCATTTCTCGGAACAAGCCGCGGTTCGATCGATGATACCAGCACCTCTGCTGCCGCGTTCAGGTCCTTAAGGACATCTGATCGTTCCTGTGTAGGGGATATCATGCGTGGTGTGACGTTAGGTATCCGGAATGATAATCCTGTTCTTTCCATCCCGCATTCGTACTATCCGGTGCCAGCCACCCTCAAAAAAGGAATCATTTAATGATCCCGCCGCTCAATGATACTGTTGTATGGATTCCCGGCTCCTCGACGTTATTATCGGCGTTGCCTGTTTCATCATCCTTGTTGTTCTCCTGGCTTTTCTCCCCATGGTTTTACCGGAGAGTTCCGGGATTGCATACCTGGCGGCAATCCTGATCTTTATTCTCGCGCTCTCGGGTGCCGGGTACATCGTCAATAAGCAGATTGCATAATTTTTTATCGTGGATTTTTTCTCTTATGCTGAGGTTTTCTGCCTTTTCTTCCTCCGGTAATAACTCAAGGGATGGTTGATTGTCTCGCAGATTTTATCCGGGCGGATGCAGAGCCCGGTCGTTCTCATCGCAGCACAGGCAGGAGCGGTGTACTCTGTCCCGCCGCCGCCAGTGATGTGCCCGACCTGGTACATCGTTTTTTCGGGATCGAAGTCCGGGGAACGTGCATAGAGTTCAGCGATGTGATCGTTGTCCATCCCGATCGTGTGCAGGAATGCGGTGAGCGAGAAGCGCCCGGGATGCGTGAGATTGGCGCCGGAGGTGACGGCCGAGATCAGCTCCCGTATACAGGGGGGAAATGCCCCTTCCTCGACTGCTCCGAAATTTTCCAGCATCCGGTCCTGGTACTTTTTCCTGATCTGTTCGGAAAGGGTTCCGACCTTTTCACAGAGGGATTTGGGGATATTCCGGTAGGGGAGATCCTGCCGGAGGATGACGCGGATCCTTTCCCTGAGAAGCTCGTACCGCTCCCCGGGTTGTATTTCAACACGCCCCCTCGTTACGACCCTGTTGACCAGTTTGAATCTCGTTTCATGGAGAGGGGCGCTGATCTCGACGTAGTCTGCAAGGGGGACGTGATCCCTCGTGATGTCGACCCCGAATTCATGGGCAAGGTAGATCGCAAGCGGGCTGAATTCACCCTCGAACCTGACATTCTCGTTCCACCCGCGTTCCCCATCCTCAGATCCGGTCTCTGATACGAGAAATGCATACGCCCGGTCAGCCTCGTACCGCGCGAGCCTGTCGAGGATCTGCCGGTCCCCGATGCATGAAACAATGATCCTTGAAAGCACGTACCCGGCGATCTCGTCCTCCGGCAGCGTTTCCAGGTGGGAATTGATCTTTTTTCCCGGGGAAAGTGCCTGGTTGATCCGCTCTGATGCAAGATCCTTAATAACACTGCCACGTTTTTCATCGAGCAGGCGATCAACCGGGGGAAGTGTCCGTACCTTTTCTCCGGCTTTTTTTAAAAAAGGGAAATGAGCGAGTTCCTTTGCCGATGGCTCATATTCCATCAGTCAGCCTCGATACGCGGGGCAAGGAGGTATTCGACGTGACCGTTGCCATTCGCGATATCGAAGGAGAACCGTACCGGGTGATCGATGCCGAGGAAGACTTCCACTTCCGCAGCCCTGCTCATCACCTTTCCCATATCTTTGAGGTAGTCGAGGGAGAAGAGCGAGCGGGCTTCATTCGGAGAGAGCGATTTGAGTTCATCCTTGGAAAATTCCCGTCGGATATTATCGGTATCCCCTTCGGCAATCATGAAGAAGGTCTGGTCTTTTGCGTTGATCCCCATTGCAATCTTATCCGATATGACGGCAGCAGCTTTGATCGCATTGTTGAGATCCTCCCCGGAGATGGTGAGCTTGCCGGGGAGGCTGATCGTAGGAGGATTGGGGTCTTTCCGGATGGTATTCGTGTCCAGCAGGGTGATCGAGTAATGGTACCCGTGCACGCTCACCTGCATCTTCTGGGCGTTCTCCGGAAGTTCCAGGCTGATGAGATCCCCCTTCCCGGCCATGTTAAAAATATTCTTCATCTTCGAGATGTCGACGCCCAGCTGGCTCTTCGTTGCCTTATAGGTTTCAAATGCTTCCTTTTTCAGTTCAAGGGAGATCATTGCAACGTTTGCTGTATCCACAGCGCGGGTCGAGATCCCGTTTTCAGACGTATGGAGCCGGCACTCAGGTACTAACGCCGAGATTGCATCGATTGCTTCCCGGAATAAATCTGCGTCTATCGTCGCTTTTAACATCGCTTACCCCTTAACAAACTGTCTTATAGTGTATATCGTCATACTTTAATTATACGTTTTGGGTTAACGATTCAGAAGATGCAGTCCGGCGTCGTAAAATGCCGTACGCAGCGTGTGCGGGGAACATGATAAAAACAGAACGATCAGCCAGGTGATCCTGAAGTGGGCACTCAATGGGGGCGTGACAAGGTTTATCTCCGCGCCCGGCAGGAAGGGTTCCGATCGCGTGCAGCATACAAGCTGGTCGAGATCCAGCGCCGGTTCAACGTGATCCGGAAAACGGATAATGTGATTGACCTTGGGGCCGCACCGGGGAGCTGGCTCCAGGTTGTGCGCGGGCTCACCGATGGAAAAGTCCTCGGGATCGATCTCTCGCCTATCCCCCCGATGGATAACGTCGAGACTATTACCGGGGATCTCACCGATCCCGGGGTACAGGCAAAGGCCCGGGAACTGCTGGGTGTCGTCAGCGTCGTCGTCAGTGATGCGTCGCCCAAACTTTCAGGTCATAAAAGTTATGACCAGGCACGTGCGGTCGCTCTTGGCGCGGAATCCCTGCATTTCGCCTGTTCGGTCTTAAAACCCGGGGGGAACTTTATCGTAAAATCGTTCCAGGGGACAGATTTTTCCGACCTTTTCCACGAGGTAAAACGGCATTTTCATTCCGTAAGGAACTGTAATGTCCAGGCTACCCGGAAAGGGAGTACGGAAATCTATATCGTAGCAAAAAACTTCATGGGATAATTTGTGGTTCTGAAAGACTCCTATAACCGGCCGGTGACCAATCTCCGGATCAGCCTGACGCCCCGGTGTAATCTCTCCTGTATTTACTGCCATGCGGAGGGTGAGCAGTCGCCGGCTGATTCGATGAGCGTCGATGAAATCCGCGAGATATTGCGGGTCGCGGATAAATTCGGGATACGCCATGTCAAGTTCACGGGCGGGGAACCCCTCCTTAGAAAGGATCTTACCGAGATCATCTCCTCTGTTCCCCGGTCCATGGAGTCATCCATCACAACGAACGGGGTGTTGCTCGGACATCTCGCTGCAGATCTGAGGCGTGCCGGATTGACCCGTCTGAATGTCAGTCTCGACAGCCTGAACCGTGAAACCTACAAACGGATAACCGGAAGCGACCGCTTAAGCGATGTGCTCTCGGGAATTGATGCGGCGCTGGAAAGCGGACTTCGGCCGATCAAGCTGAACATGGTCGTCCTTTCCGGGATCAATGAATCGGAAGTCGATGATTTCCTTGCGTTCGTTCGGGGGAGGCGCGACCTGATCCTCCAGTTGATCGAGCTGATGCATTTTTCCGGGTGTACCGACCATGGTGATATCGCCGTCCTTGAAAAGGATCTGGAGAAACGCTCCCGGACGATTATGACACGGAGGATGCACCACCGGAAAAAATATTGCCTTGACGGGGCTGAGGTCGAGGTCGTCCGCCCTCTCCATAATACCGAGTTCTGCAAATATTGTAACCGTCTCAGGGTAACGTCGGACGGGAAGCTGAAACCCTGTCTCCTGCGGGCAGACAACCATGTCGATATCCGGGGAAAGAAGGGCGAGGAACTGGAAAACCTGTTCAGGGAAGCCGTCGAGAAACGGGAGCCGTTTTTCAAATAGATCCCGGGTACTGTCAGCACGATCGATAACGTATTTAGCATTTTTTACCCAATATGGTGTCATGAACGACGACAATGACTACCACCCGGTTCTCAACTACCTGTACGAGAAATCGCTCATTCTCCACGATCCCGCACTCTTTCACCAGGTTTTCTACTTTTTTTTCCTCGATTCCCTGGCACATATCGATTACACCATCGGCCTGTATTGCTACAACTACCAGTCCCCCAAGAATATCCTCGGCGCCGAGTACATGCGCTGGAGAATCGATGAAGAGAAGAAAGGGGATCGTGCCCTCTTCCCCGGTTTTGTGAACTGGCTGAAAAATGAACATCCGGAAAAATTCTCCGCCCTCCCCTCGCTCTGGCAGATGATCTATGACCCGGAGGATACTGCGTCCTACCGGAGTTTCCGGATCGTCCTTGATCCGGAGAGCACGAATCCAATCCCCGCTGGTGTTCTTTATGCGATCATCGACGAATTTTTCGAACAGGAATTTTTAAAAAGCCTCTACGACGACGCATCCCTGCCCGGACTCTTCCGCCAGTATGCTGCCGTAAAGCAGGCATAAGGCAGGTACGATGCAGGATATCGCCCGTTTATGTTCAGATCTCGTCCGGATCCGGAGTGAAAATCCTCCCGGCAGGACTGATGAAGTCATCGCGCATATCGGGCAGATCCTCGACCGTCATGGGGTCACGTCGACAATAACGGACGATGGTTGCGGCAGGTGCAACCTTGTGACAGAACCTGCGGATTCCGGGCTCCTCGTGTGCGGCCATGTCGATGTCGTCCCTGCACTCGACGAGGGATGGACCGATCCGCCTTTCTCCGGTGCGATCCGGGACGAAAAGGTCTGGGGCCGTGGGGCAACCGACATGAAAGGTGGGTGTGCAGCCCTTATCGCGGCGTATCTTACATTTCTGGACAGGTTCGGACATGCACCTGCCCAGATGGCATTCGTTTGTGATGAAGAGACCGGGGGGGACAGCGGAATACGACACCTCATTATGAAAAACCTCATCTCGCCCTGCGACTGCCTGATCGCGGAACCCACACCCCCTTACCACCCCAACATCGGCCAGAAAGGTCTGGTCAGGCTGCGGCTGAGATTTTCCGGAACACCCGGTCACGGATCCCTGTATCCGCTTGTCGGGACGAGCGCAATCGTCGAAGCTTCAGATTTCATCGGATATCTCAACACATTGCATGCAAGGAAATTCACGCATGATCCGTGCCTTCAGGAATTAATCCGGAGATCGTCCGAGGTCCTGGCCGAAGAATTCAGCATCGCCGGGGCTGATGCGATCCTCTCAAGGATAATGTTCAACCCCGGCATTATCAATGGCGGAGAGAAATCAAATATTGTCTCCCAGAGATGCGACCTCGATGTCGAGTTGCGAATCCCGTGGGGCTGCGACATCCCTGCACTGGTGAAAGAGATCCGTTCGAATTTTTCCAGGTGCGAAGTCCTTACAGAGGTTACCCATGCACCTTCCCTGACATCCCCGGAGTCGCGGATCGTCACGGAGACGTGCAATGCAGTCTCACATGTCCTTAAAAAGGACGCAACTCCTGTCGTCCAGTGGGCAGCGAGCGATGCACGCCACCTGAGGCTCTCCGGGTTCCGGGTGGTTGAGTATGGTCCCGGCGATCTACGGTCCCTGCATGCAATTGACGAACACGTTTCAATCGTATCTCTTGAAAAATCCGCTGAAGTATATTATGCCCTCATGCGGAATTATACCTAAAGACGGTGTTCCGGTCACGTCCACCCGCGGTGAAAATATTTTGTCATGAAAATCCTGGACAGGAGCGAGAGATAATTCCGGATCTCCTTTGTTATGCGGATCTTTGACGTGCCGTGCCGGCGCCGGAGGAGCGGCACCGGTACTTCAACGACATGTTTCTTCTTCAGGAGGAGTTTTGAGATGATCTCTGCGTTGATCTCGAAGTTCCTGCTTGAGATGGTAATCTCATCAAAAATTTCCCTTCGGTAGAGCCGGAAGATCGGGCTGACGCAGGAGATATTGCCCCCAAGAAGAATGCGATACAGCAGATTGACCGACCTGCTCATCAGGAGGCGGAACGGTGTTACTTCCTCCAGAAGTCCGGGTTCCAGGTACGGGGATCCCGATATACAGTCTGCTCCGGTGCGGCGATACGCAGCAATCAGCTTCCGGATATCTTCGGGGCGGAATGTCAGGTCAGAGTCCAGGGTAATGATGAGCTCCCCCTGCACCTGCTTAATACCGGTCCTGATTGCAGTGCCCATCCCGGAATTCTTCCCATGATGAAATACCCTCACCTCCGGTCGGTTTGCAGCGAAGTCCGAAATCAGTTGAAATGTATCATCACTGCTCCCGTCGTCGATCATTAAGTATTCGAACGATTCGGAACACTCGATTCCGATCTTTTCGACAACGGGAAAGAGATCGGAAGGGTACCGGAGAATGTTCTCGCGTTCGTTGAAGAGAGGGATGATAAGAGAGATCATACGTTTTGCCATACCAGAATTGGTTGTCCGGATTTATATTGGTCGCAGATTGGATGGGGAATGGTTTTTCATCCACGTCCCCCTACCTTCTATGTCCGGGTGATGGTTTCACCCTGCCGCATTCCACAATATTTCGGGAGAGCTGTCCTCCATGTCTGAAGAAGTCTGGGAAAAGGTCTGGAACAAGGACCTGATCACCAGTGATTACAGCCTGAAATACCTTGAGTTCATGGAACAGCTGGAACGGACCCTCCCGCAGGATTCAACCGTCATGGAAGCGGGATGCGGGACCGGGCAGACCCTTGCCCTTTTTTCCCGGCGGCACACCACGATTGCCCTCGATATCTCGCCTCAGGCACTGGTGCTCGCGGGAAACGTTGCCGATCCCGAGCTCATCCGCGGGACGATCTTCTCCATGCCCTTAAAGGACGAATCCTGCGATCTTGTCTACAACTCCGGTGTCATTGAACATTTCCGGGAACCGGAAAACAGGGCTGCTGTCCGGGAGATGGCAAGGGTCACCCGGCCCGGCGGGCGGGTGATCGTCATCGTCCCGAATTCCCTCTGCCCGTGGTACCGGGTCGGCAAATGGATTGCGGTCGCGTTGAACAATTTTGAGTTCGGTTACGAGGAAGATTATTCTCCCGCCCGGTTACGGGATGTGCTCGCGGATACCGGGCTCGAGGTCGTCTCATCCTTCGGTCTGCAGGCTCTTTTGCCTCTCGCTACAAATGCCCGCGAGATACTTCCCGTCGGAATACGGCGAAGGTTCGGGCATATCGAAACTATCCTGCCATTCCGGGAGTACTATGCCTACGCTGTAGGTATCATTGCCCGGAAAAAATGAGTGCTGCACCGCAAGGACTCTTCAGGCGCAAGTGCACGCTACTCTCCCGTCTCTGTCTGTACCGGGTTCCGGATCCAGAGCAATGCTCCGACAAGTGCGACGAGCCAGTAGCTCATAAACAGGTAGAGCATCGAGAATGCGACCGCAGATTCCGCGGATATCCCTTTCAGTCCAAAGAGGAAGATAAGGGCTGCGTCCCGTGTACCGATACCGGAGATGCTGATCGGGAGGAGATCAAGAAGACTGATAATGGGGATTATTACGACAAAATACAATGGGTCAAGGGGGATGCCAAGAGAGAGTGCGAGGAGATACCCGTACACAAAAGGCGGTATCCATGAGAGGAGTGCAATGGCTAGCGCAGAGAAAAACGCTTTTTTCCGGTGATAGAAGGAGAAGAGCCCCTCATAGAATTCGTGGAAGTAGAGGGAAACCTTCCCCTTCATCGACCCGGGAACAAACAGGTTGAAGAACGGCCGGAGGATTTTCGAGAGGAGGGACTTGTTCAGGATCACGGCAATGCCGCACGCTGCACCGGCAACAATCATCCCGAGAACAACCAGAGACAGGATCTCGAAATGGTACAGGGAGGAAAAGAGGAAAATGCCGATGCCGGCGATCCCAACGAGCATGGCGATGTCGATGAGCCGATCGGTTACTACGGTTGAGAGCGCTCTTCCTGTCGTGCAATTCTCGTTACGGACGTAATACGCCCGGATGAGATCGCCCAACTTGGCTGGCGTCAGTACCGAGAAGGAGAATCCGATCAGAAATGCCCGGACACTCTCGAAAAGGGAGAACGTTTCATTGACTGTATTTACAATAATCTTCCACTTGAACGATTTCAGGATGACGGCAACGCCATTGAACGTAACGGCAAGGAAGAGATAGAAGAGGTTGATGGAAGCGAAGATCCCAAGGAGGGAGGGAATATCGATCCGGGTGAGGATGACGATGAAAATGAGGATGCCGATGATGCTGAACAACCGGACAGGAACCTTCATTTATCGATGTATCGTTGGGAGGGATGGCTCATTATTATTTGTGTTTTTCCCTATCTGCGGAAAAATTACGGGACAACGGGAGAAAAAAGAATATCAGGAGATCTTTTTCAGCAGCAGAATTCCATCAACGCTTCCGGGCATCTGCAGGGTACGGTTACTCAGATATCCGAGAGAGTACCCGCTGGGATCGGCAGCAACAATATCCCATGTTACCACGTAATACACCGATCCCGACGTGTTTTCAAGGGACCTAAAACCCGATTCGTTCAGCGGGAAGCTCCGGTAGACCGTCGCATCTGAGGCATTGTCATAGTAGTAGGCAAGGGGCAGGGACATGTACGATGGCAGAGGTGCAATGATATCCCCGGCACGCGTCTCCTGCATCAGGTTTTTTGAGAAGGTGCGCCAGTCTTCCTGAAGGGGATCGGTGTAATAAGCATATACCGGGATCGCCGAGAGAAGAAGGATGATCCCGATGACCACAACCGTGCCATACGGGATGTCCATTTTTCCGGCGATCCATCCGAGAGGTACTGCAACGAGGGACAGGAACACGACGATGAGGTAGAGGTGGTATCGGACATTGAAGGGGATGATCGAGGAGAGGTACATGCTGATAAGGATCGGTACAAACAAGAGGACGGCAAGAGTGATTGCCATCTCGACCTTCTTCATTCCGATAATGGCGAGCCCTGCCAGCATGAGGCAGACAAAAAATACCGCAAAGAGTTCTGAGTAAGCTGAAAATGCGATAAATGTCGCCGGAGGGATATTCCAGAGCGGGAGCCCCCAGTTGAACGTATGGGAAACGAAGTAGCCGCTCTGGCTGAAAAACGATCCCAGAAGCGGGAGAACCAGAAGGGCTGCGAGAGCCAAGCCGCAGGCAAAATTTCTCAGGTCGTGGGGGAGGGGAAAGGAGTTCATGTCGGCGCAGGCACCCGTCTTCTGCGGTAAAAAGTCCAGAAAACGCAGGATGAAATACCCTGCAACGAGCGCTGCGATGATGAAAGCTGTGTAGAAATGGGTATAGAATGCAAGGGTGCAGGCCCCCCCGAAAAAGAGCCAGTCGGAGAGTTCTCCTGTCCTGCTCGCGCGCAGAAACATCCAGACAGCAAGCGCAACGAAAAGGACAGCCATCCCGTACATCCGGGCTTCCTGGGAATAGTGGAGATGAATGGGGGAGACGGCAAGCAGTGCTGCGGCAATCAGACCGGCACGCCCGTCATACAATTCCTTTGCAATGAAAAAGATCACGATGATGGTGAGGGTTCCGGCAATGGCGGAAGGGAGCCTTAAGAGGAACTCCGAAGATCCAACGAACTTTACCACCCAGATTGTGACAAAATGGAGGGGTGCATGGTGGTCGTTGGAGGCTGCCGTGACCACCGCCATCAGATCCGGCTGTATCGTGAGAGAATTTGTCGTTGCTTCGTCGAGCCAGAGTGGTTTTCTCGCGATCTCGAAAAGACGCAGGAACAACCCGAGGATTACCATGATCCCGAGGACCAGGGTTTCCTGGTGGAGGGACAGGGCCGGATTCGCCCCCGAATGCTGGCCCTTTTTTTCGATCACGGGTACGGATCCCGGTGATTTTTTCTGTCGCGCTCCCTTTCCCATAGATCGCTCTGTATCATGTTGTGGACTGTCCCTGATATTCGTTCCGGTGGCAGCAGAAGTGAAAAAGGAAGAGCAAATACATAAATATCCATAAAGTTTGGATATAGTTAATGATGAAAGAAGGGATCCTGCGACTCAGCTCAGTTCTTCTTGTTCTTTTCGCCATAAGCAGCGCCGCATGCGTGGCACCCCCGACATCCGGGAACCAGTCCTCGGGTTTCTGGGGTACGGGCGGTTCTGGCTCGGAAGAAACCACCCCAACAACGTCCGGAACGCCCGGATACGTCACGCTCGTCACCCCGTATGGATGGACCCAGCCGGTCACGGCGGCTCCGGTGACGACAAAACCTGCCGAAGAATGGGTCCATATCTATTCTGTTGATCAGAATTTTACGTTTAACAAGACCGTTGCGGTTGCGTTTGATCTCAAGAACCCCCCGATGGTGATAAATTTCTCCGTTGTACCGGTCAATGTCACACGGAACATCACGGTTACAGAACACTACGGGACGGATGCTGAAACGGAAAGGACCTTCAAAGTCGAACAGTACCACCCGCTCTCCTATTTCGAAGTTACCGTTCGGAACAGGAATGACGGGCAGGTCGTTTTCCAGAACGGATACAGCAACAGTAATGCCGGCGGGAGACAATATTCTGCTGACCTGAACCAGACCTATAAAATTACCAAGTACGGCGATCTCCTTTTTGAGCTGCGGGGTAACTGGGCCAATGTCAACCTGACCATGCAGGTCGAAAAAGAAGGGAACATCAACGCGACGGATTCAGCCTATATCTGATCCGTCAGCTCCTTTTTTGTACCGGTCTCGCGTGCGATCCGTAACCATCGGTCCCCCGTCCATAGGTGAACTATTTAAGCGTTGAAAGTGACCTGAATAAGGCAGGCAAGATCAGGTCCCGGTGGGGTAGTGGATATCCTAGAAGCCTGCGGAGCTTTTGACCCGGGTTCAAGTCCCGGCCGGGGCGTATTGATTTTTTAAAAAAATTTTTATGATGAACTTTCTTCCGCTGCCCCGCCCTCTTTTTTCGGGTATTCGGCGGATCCTTTGCCTGCCGTCACTTCCCCAAACCGGAACTGTCCGGCAGGGATATGAATGACAAAACGCGCTCCCTTGCCGTAAATCCCGGACTCGGAAAGGGCGATCCCTGTTATTGCCAGAATTTCCCTCGAAGTAAAAAGGCCGAGGCCGGTCTCTTTGCTGTAACCCCGGCGGAAAATTTTTTCTTTCTTTCCATGAGGGATTCCCCGGCCATCATCCTCGATGAAGAGATCAAGGTCCGGCCCGTTCCTCTCGCACCGGATGGTGATCCGGGATATGTTCTTTCCATGACGGAGGGCGTTATCCAGTATGTTGAAGATTGCTGTGCTAAGAAGCGGATCGGCAAATATCTCGAGATTCTGTGTCGTGTCCCGGATAATATCCTCTCCGCGTTCAATGGATACGAGCGATCCCCGGATGAGAGAAGAAAAGTCCTGCCATGACGGGACATTCATGGCTGCTGCCTGACATTCCTGGAGGAACTGCACCTGGATCTTCACCGCTCGTGCAAGTTCACCGATCATCCGGAATCGGTCTCCTTTACCGGATTCCTCCCCGTCCTGTTCAGCCAGTCTGATTTCCCGAATCAGGAGGGTGATCCTGTCGAGAATATCGCACTGCGTCATCATTGCGAGAAGTCCGAGTTTCTCCCGTGCCTTCTTCATGGCGTTCTCGGCGGCAATCCTGTCGGTTACATTCCTTAAGATCGAGACCATGCCTTCCGGTCGTCCATCCGGTTTTCGGAGAACCGATGAACTTATCTCGGCAAAGAAGCGGGTCCCGTCTTTTCGCACCAGCGGGTAGAGGGACGCGGACAGCGGTACCGGGGAAACCCGGATGAAGGTCAGTACCCGGTCGCGGAGTGGTTCCCGCACCTCAGGAGCGATCCAGTCAAAGATGGAGGTGCCCAGTGCATCCTCTTCCGAATCAAGCCCGAACAGTTCCCGTGCTGATTGCGAGGTTCGAACGAGATTCCCGTCAAGATCGGTTATCGCGATGGGATCGGGGGATATCTCGAAGATCGTGCGATGGAGCGTTTCTGCATGCTTCAACGCATCCTTCATACGGATCGTTTCGGTGATATCGACAAGCGAAGCAACACTTGTCTTCGTGCCGGGTATGAATGCAAGGGTTGCAAAAACCCTGCGGTGCTCTCCGGATAGGGTTACGAAGGTGAATTCGCGGGTTGAGGGTGAAGTCTTCCCGTTCCTGCATCCGGCCCGGTGCCATGCCAGTATCCGTTTCCGGTCACCTTCTGCAACAAAAACCGGCAACGGTTTTTTTCCCTGGAGATCCGGACTGTGACAACCGCATAACCGTTCGCATTCGGCATTGACAAGGCGGATTGTCAGATCTTCCTCGATAACCATCATCGCGGTACCGGTATTTTCAAATACCGTCCGGTAAAAATTCTCTCCTTCCTTAATCACCCGCTCCTGCTGCTGGAGAGCGATGAAGTGTTTTCCCAGCTCCCGTTCTGCACGGACCCGGGAAACTGCCTGTCGTATCTTGTGCGCGAGTTCAGTGAACTGCGCGGTAGGATCCCCGCCTTTCTGGATATAAAACGTCGCCCCGTTGTTAATTGCCTGGATTACCACCTCTTCCCTTCCGCGTCCCGTAAAAAGAATAAACGGGAGCTCAGGATAGTGTTTCCTGACCTGCTTCAGAAATTCAATGCCGTCGGTATCCGGCATCTGGTAATCCGAGACGATGACATCGAAGGATGACGACGTAAGAAACGTAAGCGCCTCGGTTGCGGATGAGGCTTTTTTCACCGCGAACGTATCCAGCCGTTCCAGAAACTTCTGGGCAAGATCCAGTAATATCTCTTCATCGTCGACGTAGAGGATCGAGACAGGATTCTTGTCCATGTTATGTATATTATACATTTTCCCCGTATGTGATTAATATTTAAGGTATTGCTGTGCAAGGGGCGAATTATTATTAAAGGAAGAAATGCACCAGAAAAATTCTCTCATGAATGGGGTGAGTGAGAGGAGTAAGCCTCCTTCTGTTCATTGCGGCATTCAGCTGAGCGCCAAACCCGGGCTGACACCGGACTGTCTTTCGCCCTGTTCTGGCTTGCACCCGCAGGGATTCGCCGTTTCATCGTATCCTTTCCGTCAGCGCTCAACGGGCTAACGCGCACGCGGTTACCCGGTGCTTCCTTGCCGTTTCCAGCTCAACCGTATCATGACTCGGGAAAGGCCGTGTCGTTTCTGTGCCATTGCCGTGACTCCCGCCACCCGCACTTGCATGCGGCTGCGGATCCGGTGCGTGGGAGGACTTTCCTCAGCGGCGTTGCTGCCACCGTCGGCCGCACTTCTCTCTCTCCTGTAATCATAGGATGTTTGAGGAGATAAGAGCAACGAATGCCAAGGCCGGCCGGATCTGGTTCATCCGACAGGTAGTTAACGGGAAACGCGGTAAAGACTGGTATGAGCGCGGTGTGCCCTGCTCCAGCACCAGAACTCCTGACGGAGGAAGAAGGACGGTGTGCCACCCGGCTTGCCCGGGGATCCCTCATCCATGCCGTAACCGGGAAGAAAGAAGCGGATCCTGACCTGACCCCTGCTTTTTCCGGGAAGCGGGGGGTCTTTGTAACCCTGACGAAACGTGGTGAGCTGCGGGGATGTATCGGATTTCCGTATCCGACACTTCCGCTTGCTCAAGCGATCCGGCAGGCAGCAGTCGCTGCCGCCCTTGAGGATCCACGATTCTCCCAGGTACAGGAGAACGAGCTCCCTTTTCTAGAACTTGAAGTGACAATTCTTACCGTCCCACAGCCCCTGACCGTTGATCCGGCTGAACGGCCGTCAGCTGTCGTTGTAGGAAAACACGGGCTCATCGTCCGGGGTATGGGCGGCGGGGGGCTCCTGCTCCCCCAGGTGGCTCCCGAGTGGGGCTGGGACAGCACGGAGTTCCTTGACCATACCTGCCTGAAAGCAGGTCTCCCTTCCGGATGCTGGAAGAAGAGTGCCGTTGAAGTCATGACGTTTGAAGGGCAGATCTTTCATCTCGATCGGTTGTAAGGGATCCAGGTACTTCAGGAGGGATAACCGTTTAACCCTCAGGAAGCGGATATATCAGGTCAACAGGAAGGGAACAAAAGGGGTGTATCTGTCTGGCAATCCGGTTTGAAAGTCTTGAGAGCGATATCATGGGCCGGCTCGGGAAGCTGAGCGTCGGCGGCCGGACCGCCAGGACACCAGCCCTTCTTCCGGTCATCAACCCCCACCTCCAGATCATCACCCCCGCCGAGATGAGGTCGATGGGCGTCGAGGCGCTCATCACGAACGCGTACATCTTTCACCAGAGCGAACAGTTCCGATCCGAAGTCCGGGAGCGGGGCCTCCACGATCTTCTCGGCTTCGATGGCGTGATCATGACGGATTCCGGGTCGTTCCAGCTCTCGGTATACGGCGATATCAGTATCACGAATACCGAGACGCTCGCGTACCAGAAAGCGATCGGGAGCGACATCTGGGTCCCGCTTGACATCCCCACCTCCCCTTCTGCAGACCGAGAAACAGCGGGACGCGAACTTGCAATTACGATGGAACGGTTGCGCGAGGCGCGTTCTGTCTTCGGCCCCGATGCCCCTGTCGCAGCCCCCGTTCAGGGCGGAATCCATACCGATCTCCGCAAACAGGCAGCAGAGGAGATTGCCGGCATGGGTTTTTCCTTCTGCCCGATCGGCGCCGTCGTACCCCTGATGGAATCGTACCGGTACCGGGATCTCCTGTCCGTGGTCATGGCCGCAAAAACCGCGATCCCGTCGTCATCCTGCGTACATCTCTTCGGAGCCGGCCACCCCGCCATGTTTGCATTTGCCGTGGCGCTCGGCTGCGATATCTTCGATTCCGCCGCATATGCGCTGTATGCAAAGGAAGGGCGGTACCTTACGCCCCACGGGAGCTACCGGCTCTCGGAACTCTCCGATCTCCCGTGTTCCTGCAGCGTCTGCAGGAGTCATACGCCGGACAAGATCCGATCATCCGGTGGGAAAGAGCGGCTGCTCGCACTCCACAACCTCTCGGTAACGCTTGCTGAGATCTCCCGGATCCGGCAGGCGATCACGGACGGGACACTCTGGGAGCTCGTCGATGAACGGTGCCGCGGTCATCCCCAGCTCCTTGCAGCGTACCGGGATATGCTCCTGCACACCATGGACATGGAGCCGCACGACCGGTGCTCGAAACGACGGTTCTTTTACCGTGGTGATGAAAGCTGCCAGCGCACCGAGGTGATCCGGTACCACGGACAGGTCTCCCGCTTCCGTTGCGGGAAGAATGTCGCTGTCGCAATCGGTTGCAGGATTGAGGAGGGCTTCGATTCAATACTCTCGTTCAAACCCCCCTTCGGCCCGTACCCGCCGGAGCTCTGCGAGACCTTCCCGATCGGGCAGAACGAGATCCCGCCATGGGACGAAACGATGATGCGGCAGGGCTGCGCCGGGATCCGCACCCTTGCCGAAAAACACCCGGAGAGTAGGATTGTTGTCCGGTGCAGGGCTCTGTGGTATCCGTTTGTCCGAGGCGAACTCCCCGATCTCGAGGTGGTCCCGGATGAAACCTGATATCCGCAGGAGGGATGGTCTGGCCCGGGGCGGCATGATCACGGCTGGCACGGCACGTGTCCCGTTTCCTGCCGCCCTCGATACCGGCCCATTGTTTCCGGCGCTGATGAATCAGCAGGGGACGAACGTCCCGCTCGGTGCGGATCCGGCCTTTGCCCGGACGTACATCCTGCAGCCGGAAGGCACGGGAGAACCGGTCATTATTCACCCTGCACTGCCGACGGACATCGCGCATTCCGGCGACTGCGTGGTTGTCGCGAACTGGCATACGGTCATGGACAACCCCCGCCAGTATGTCGATTATCTCGTCATCCTGAAGGAAAAAACAAGGCCGGATACCCTCTGGTACGCACCCGCCGCAGCCCTCCCGTCGAACGTTCATATCCTCTGCTACTCGGGGTTTGATCTTTTCGATTACCGGGCGGCAGACCTCAGGACCGCGCAACAGAAGTTCTGCATGCCGGAAGGAGAATTTCCGGCATCCGCCATGGAGGAGATGAAGTGCGGGTGCGAAGGGTGCAGGGCCGGGGATCTCCGGATGCATAACCGGCTTGCCCTGGACCGCGAACTTGCCGTATGCCGTCTCTTTATCAGCCAGGGGCAACTCCGCGAACTGGTCGAATCGCGGTGCAGGCTCCAGGCGCCGAATGTCGCGATCCTGCGCCGTCTCGATACCCGGTATTCTTTCGTTGAACGGTCTGCCCCGGTTGTGCGCGGGGGAATCCTGAAGGCAAACTCCGGGGAGTCCATGAACCGGCCGGAAGTCCGCCGGTTCATGGAGCGGGTGCTTTCCCGCTATATTCCCCCGAAAACAGATGTTGCCGTCCTCCTCCCCTGCTCTGCAAGAAAACCGTACTCGCTGTCGCAGACTCACCGGCGGTTCTGCATGGCCATTGACGGGAGGGCCCATGAACTGATCGTGACCTCCCCGCTCGGGCTCGTCCCCCGCGAGCTGGAGACCGTCTACCCGGCCATGCACTATGACGTCCCCGTCACCGGCTTCTGGGATGCCGAAGAGCGCGCCGTGATCGCGGGAGTTATTGCACAGTACTTTAAGAAACATCATTACCGGAGGGTAATTGCCCACCTCGAAGGTGGTGCACGCGCCGTTGTGGAGATGGCAGCAGAATCAGCGGGTATCACGCCTGAATACTCCTGCCGGGAAGATCCTGCGTCAGGTGCCGCGCTCAACAACCTGGACAATGCTCTTGCGGGGGAGCGGCGTGTCCGGGACGACCGCCTGCACGGGATCTGCTCCTACCAGTTTAACGTGGACCTCGATCCCCGTCCGTTCTCCGTCCGCGGGACGTTTCCGGAACTCTTTTACAGCCGGAACCGGGTGCCCTGTTTCTCCCTCGACACTGCGGGAGGGATGCTCCGGCCGACGTTCGACGGATGGTCCCTGATCCCCGAAGGGTACCGGATCACCATTGACGACTTTATCCCGGAAGGGGATATCCTGGCGCCTGGTGTGACCGGGGCTGACACATCCATCCGGGACGGGGACGAGGTCCTCGTCACCGGTCCCCGCGCAATCGCGACAGGCCGGGCGGCGATGTCCGGCGACGAGATGGTCAGGTCAGGTCACGGGGTTGCCGTCCGCGTGCGTAAGGTAAAGAGGATCTAGGTTCAACCAGTACGCTACATCGCTGATTCATACTGGAGTGAAAAGGTTGTTCCATTCAGAAGTTGCCGGACTGGCAGGGTGGGAATGATGGGAAGTTCCGTTCCCGCAGAAAGATCAGGGGAAGCGCAAATGACCGGTGCACCCGGGACCGGCACGCCCGTCGTCATTGCAGTCGGTCGCGAGACGGCTGCCGGAGAGCAGCGGGTTGCCACCGTCCCCGATGTCGTCCAGAAGCTCGTGAAGGCCGGCTTCGAGGTCCGGGTGGAGCATGACGCCGGAGCACGCGCTTTCTATCCCGATGACAGTTTCGTTGCAGCCGGCGCCAAGATCGCTGCCAGCCGTTCCGATCTCCTGAAGGGAGCCCGGGTTATGTTGTGCGTACAGCCGCCGACCGTTGCCGACGCCGGTATGTTTTCCGAAGGCACGATCGTTGTCGGGTTCATGAATCCTGCCAATAACCTCGATGGAATCAGGGCACTGCGCGACAGAAAGGTAACCGCTTTCGCGCTCGAACTCGTCCCTCGGATCAGTCGTGCCCAGAGCATGGATGCGCTCAGTTCTCAGGCGACTGCCGGCGGGTACGTCGCTGCTGTCATGGGCGCCGCACACTGTCCAAAATTCCTCCCGATGCTGACGACCGCGGCAGGGACAATCCGGCCGGCAACCGTACTCATTCTTGGCGCGGGTGTCGCCGGTCTCATGGCGATCGCAACAGCGAAACGGCTCGGCGCACTTGTCGAGGCCTATGATGTCCGCCGGGCTGCCGGGGAGCAGGTACGGAGTCTCGGGGCAAAGTTCCTCGAACTCGAGATCAATGCCGAAGGATCCGGGGGGTATGCGAGGGAACTGACGCCGGAAGAGAAGGTGAAGGAGCAGCAGATGGTCTCGGCAGCCGTTGCCCGGGCAGATATCGTCATAACCACTGCTGCGATCCCCGGCAGGAAGGCACCGGTCCTCATCACCCGGGAGACGGTCGCGGCCATGCGGCCGGGTGCGGTTATCATCGATATGGCCGCGGAGTCCGGTGGCAACTGCGAACTCACGGTTGCCGGAACGACCGTCCACGATCATGGCGTCACGATCATCGGGCCCCGGAATCTGCCTGCCCAGATACCTTTCCACGCAAGCCAGATGTATGCAAGGAACCTCCAGTCGTTCCTTGCCCTCCTCGTTGACAAGAGCGGGGCACTCACCCGTGACTTTTCCGACGAGATCCTTGCCGCAAGCCTGCTGGTCCATGCCGGTGAAGTACGGCACAAACCAACCCAGGATCTCCTGACCGGAGGAAGGGCATGACCGAAATCACCGCATTCTGGACGGCGATCTATATCGCCATGCTGGCAGCGTTTACCGGGTATGTCGTCATCAGCAGGGTCCCGGTCATCCTCCACACCCCGCTGATGAGCGGATCGAACTTCATCCACGGTATCGTGCTTGTCGGCGCTATGGTCGCTCTTGGCCTTGCCACAACGCCGCTGGAACAGGTCATCGGCTTTGTTGCCGTTGTGCTCGGGGCGGCGAATGTTACCGGCGGGTATGTCGTCACAGAACGGATCCTCCAGATGTTTGACCGCAGCGGGAAGAAACCCGGCAAGGGGGCCTGAAGATGGACCTCTCCTTTGCGATCGAACCAGTTTATATCGCGACCATCTTCTTCTTCATCGTCGGTCTCCAGCGGATGAGCCACCCGCTGACGGCACGGAGCGGGATTGTCTGGGCCGGCGCCGCGATGCTGATTGCAACCCTCGTCACCTTCTTCACGACCGGGCTTTCCAACCTCGTCCTGATCGCGATCGCGATCGTGATTGGCGGGGGCTTCGGGTATATCGCGGCAAAGCGCGTTGCCATGACCAACATGCCCCAGATGATCGCGCTCTACAACGGCATGGGCGGCGGTGCGGCAGCCTGCATCTCTGCGGTGGCGCTCCTTGCGACCCACTCTATGGTTACCGGCGGCATCGCGGTTGTCGGGGGGCTGATCGGTGCGGTTTCCTTCGCTGGCAGCATCATCGCGTTCTTCAAACTCCAGGGCTGGATGCCTTCGCGTCCGATCACGTTCCCCGGGCAGCAGATCGTCAATATGGCGATCTTCCTCCTCACCGTCATCTCCGGTGTGCTCATCGTCCTGCAGCCGGCAGCAATCCCGATCTCCGCTGCCGTGGTTCTTCCATTATTTTTCATCCTTTCGTTCCTCTTCGGGATCTTAATGACCCTGCCAATCGGTGGTGCCGATATGCCGGTGGTCATATCGATGTACAATGCTTTCACCGGCCTTGCGGTGGCACTTGACGGTTTCTCCTTCGCACCCCCCAACTATGCGATGATTATCGCCGGCGTGATCGTCGGTGCTGCGGGTTCGCTGCTCACGCTCCAGATGGCAAAGGCAATGAACCGGTCGCTCGGAAACGTCTTCTTCGGGGCGTTCGGTGCGACCGACACTGATGGCGGACAGGTGAAGGGCAGCATGAAGGCGATCGAGACGGATGACGTCGCTGTCCTGCTCGCGTATGCCGATACCGTGATTATCGCACCCGGATACGGCATGGCGGTTGCCCAGGCACAGCAGAAGGTCAAGGAGCTGACCGACCTGCTGGAAAACAAAGGCATTTCCGTGAAGTTTGCCATCCACCCGGTTGCCGGTCGGATGCCCGGGCACATGAATGTCCTTCTTGCCGAGGCCGGAGTCTCGTACGACCGTCTTTTCGACCGTGACGAGATCAATCCCGAATTCCCTGCGACGGATGTCGTTCTCGTCATCGGGGCAAACGACACGGTTAACCCGGCAGCCCACCGGCAGGGCAGCCCCCTCTTCGGGATGCCGATCCTCGATGTAGAGCAGGCAAAGAACGTCATCGTCCTCAAGCGTGGCCAGGGAAGAGGGTTTGCCGGTATCGAGAACGATCTCTTCTACCGGGACAATACCCGCATGCTGTACGGCGATGCACAGGAGACGGTCGGCAGGCTGATCCAGTCGCTCAAGAAACTCTGAATGGGACAGGACTAGCTGGTACCGGGAAATCTCCCTGCATTCATCTTTCTTTGAACCATGCCGTGCCGGTACGCCAAAAATCCGTCCGGCCCCCGGTTGTTTACAGGATCGGTTCCAACGCCTCTTTCTGCAGGTCGAAGACCAGGTCTTTTTTGAAGATCCGGGCAAACGCCTTCCGCTCTCCTTCAACACCCCAGAGTTCGAGCTGGCAGTCGCCGCGGGCGATGATGTTCATGTGGATGCCGGTCTTATCCGCCCGGGTAAACCTGACATGGTGCACGAGTGCAGCATGGCTCCGGTCGAGGCTCTCCGCGAGGCGCAGGAACGTGGAGAGGATCCGGACCAGGTCCTGTTCCTTTGCATCGAGTTCCGGCATCTCGACCGTCTTCCTGCGGGGGGCTTTTTTTCGGTGGAACCGCGCGATGTTGGCAATGGTTGCGATCTCCTTGTGATCGAATCCGAGCAGCTCCGCATTGCTGATGATGTAGAAGGAATGGGCATGGTGGTTTGTATAGGAGATGAACGAACCGACATCGTGCAGGAACGTCGCATATTCAAGGAGCTCGCGTTCCCTTTCGCTGTACTGGTGAAGCCCGATTCTCTTTGCAGAATCGAAAAGCTCGAGCGCAAGCGTCGAGACGGTTCGGGCATGGGCTTCATTGATCCCGCAGGACCGGCCCAGCTGGAGCACACTCCGCTGGCGCACCGACAGTTCCCCAAAAAGCGGAAACTCATCCATGCGGGAGAGGTAATCCGCGAGCAGGCCGTCCTGCAGCCCCCGAGACGAGATCCGGATACAGGAGATGCCGAGTTCTTTCATCACTGTGTCGAGAATCGCTGCCCCTGCGACAATGATATCGGCACGCTCCGGGTTGATGCCCGGAACCCTCTTCCGTTCCTCAAGGCTGAGCGGGCAGAGGGTGTCGATGATCTTTCGCAGGTCCCGGTAGGACAACTCCTCTTTCCGGCAGCCGTCAGTGCGTGGCTGCATCCTTGCTGCCATCTCCGCAAGGTTGGTGATGGTGCCGGAACTCCCGAAGGCGAGATCCCGCCGCAGTTTCCGCAATTTCGGCAGATCTGTAACAAGCGCATTCCTGACATGCTGTTGTATCTTCCGGTAGTGTTCAGGGGATACCGGCCCCGTGTGGGTAGCGCTAAAATACTGGTTCGTGAGCCGGATCGCACCAAGATTGAACGAGCCGAGATAATCGTACTGCCGCGCTCCGCCGATCGCTATCTCGGTACTCCCGCCGCCGATATCGATGAAGACGGCGTTCTTGTCAGAAAGGTGCATGCCGCTTGCTATCCCCAGGTAGATGAGCCGGGCCTCCTCTCTCCCGGAGATCACCCTGACATCAAGCCGTGCCTCGTGCCGGAGCCGGTTGAGAAGGTCGTTCTTGTTGACCGCATCCCGCAATGCAGCGGTGGCGACCGCAACAAACTCCTCACAGGAGAAGGTCCGGGCGAGATCCGTGAACTGCCGGCAGACCATCACGGCGCGGTCCATGGCAGCCGGCAGGATCTCCTCCTCCTCAAATTCCCCTTCGCCGAGCCGCACCTGTTGTTTCTGCCGGGAGAGGACCGTAAAGGAATGATTGGGATTGAACCTTACGACAAGGAGCCTTACCGAGTTCGTGCCGATATCGATAAACGAAACAACCCGGCACTGCACAGGCAGCGTGTCAGGGCTCATAGGACCGAGAACCCCAGCCCGAAAACCTTCCCGAAAAGATCCGCCTTCTTCAGGGCACGCATGCGTTCAATGCTTCCGTCTCCATCATACACTGGGGTGCAGGTTACGGCATCAGGTCCAATCGTGCAGGAGATCGCCGTGACCCGGTTCGCACGGGTGTAATCGAGGCCATCGGCGATGCGCAGCAGGGATGCGAGCACAAGGACACGCCGCTTGGCTTTTGGTTTCAGGTGCGAGAACGGCCGCGGGGTCTTTCCCGGCACCCGCTTCCGGTGATAGCGTGCGACGAGCGCGATGATATCCCTGTCGCGGGAGGTGACGGGGAGTGACGCGTCTTTGAGGATCATCCGGGATGACCGGACATGGTGCCCTTTCTGCCCGTTTGTCCAGCCGATGTCATGGAGGTACCCGGCAAACCCGAGGAGACGTCGCTCCATAACGCCGTACCCGTGCAGGGGAGCGAGATCGTCGAACAACTGCAGGGCGAGCTCCGTCACGCGCCGTGCATGGCCGTCACCACCATAATATATGCCGGGTACCTGCTCCTCTGATCCCGTTTTTTCCTGGACCCGGGGACCGGATCCCTTCCGCTCAGGCACGACTCCCGGAACGGAAGACATGTACTCTCTGAAGGGCCCTTCAATGGTCTCCTCCCATTCCGCCACGAGTCTCCGATGGCGTTCCTGCCGCGTGGTCTTCCCTGATATGAAGAGTGATAGAACGCCGGGGTCATCAGCATCCTGAGTGGACAGGAGCTGCAGCCAGACATCGCAGTCGTGGATCTCCCCCAGGAGTTCCTGCAGGGTTTTGAGGCCCCTGACGGCCGGTTTGAGCTTGTCCGGGAAAAGCGGGCCGAAGACCTCAATTGTATACCGGAGCTTTTTCGCAGCGATCCTGAGGGCGTGATGGCCGGCGGTATCATACGGATCCCGGACAGAACAACCGTGCAGGAGGAACCGGTCCCAGGCGGATCCGATGGAAACGCCAGCCAGTGCGGCAAGGGCACCTTCTGAACGCCTCTGACCCGTACCCGCCGTTTGCCCGCCGGCGTCTTTTAATGCGATGGAAATCTCCTGGAGGATGCCCTTCTCCGTAAGGATGTCAAGCCTGAATAGGACGCGTTCCTGCTCTTTTCTGCGGCGGTCCTCAAGGAAATCCCGTATCTTTTGGATTCCCTCTTCTTCCTGGTGATTTCGGGGATTGTCGCTCAGGAACCGGTCGAGGAAGAGGATCTGGACGTCGGCATCCCGTGCGTTCCCGAGAGCGCGGGATACTGCCGCGAACTCCTTCACCCATTGGCGGTACTTTACCTTCGGGAAGCATGCTTTAAAGAGCGGGAGCGCGATCCGTAACCTGCGGGAAGCTACCCGCATCCGGTGGATACATTCAGGATCGGATCCTTTCCGCACGCCTGCAATCTCGGACACGAATGCCCTGTGCAGCCGGGCAAGTCGTCCTGCGCCAAACCGGCAGATCCCGGCATCATCCCCGTTCAACCGTGCCACTCCCTTGTGTTGGCTATGAAAAACGACTGCGCATCGAACGCAGCGTTTCCCGGCACCGGCCGGGCCCGCTCATAGGTCCCGTCAGAACACAGGACGCGGAGTTTCACCGTATCCTCCTGGAGCCGGGGGAGGATGGTTCCGGTCAGGATTTCACGGATGAGGGGATCACGGATTGGGAAGAGGATTTCGACACGCCGATCCAGGTTCCGGGGCATGAGGTCTGCACTCCCGATGAGGACTTCCCCGTCTCCGCCATTCCGGAAATAGTACGCCCGGGCATGTTCCAGAAACCTTCCGACGATGGTCGTTACCCGGATCGTCTCGGAGATTCCCGGGATGCCGGGCCTTAAGCAGCAGATGCCCCGGACCTGGAGATCGACGGACACACCAGCCTGCGATGCGCGGTAGAGTGCAGCGATGCACTCCCGGTCGACAAGAGCATTCATCTTGAAGATGATCCGCCCGCCCCCGTGCGTCTGGTGCCGTTCGATCTCGCGATCGATCCGCTCAAGGATCGAGGAACGAAGCGTCACGGGCGCAACATGGAGCGTGCGGTACCGGTCAATCCGCGCGTATCCAGTCAGGAAATTGAAGAGGTCTGCGACATCGGCACCTGTCGAGGGATCGCAGGTGAAGATTGAAAAGTCGGTATATACCCTGCTCGATACCGCATTGTAATTGCCGGTGCCGAGGTGGACATAGCGGCGGATACCCCCGCTCTCCCGCCGAATCACCATGCATACTTTGGCATGAACCTTCAGCCCCCTGACCCCGTAGACCACATGAACCCCGGCCCGTTCGAGCTGCCGGGCCCACCCGATATTATTCTCTTCATCGAACCTCGCTTTCAGCTCGATGACCGCCGCAACCGCTTTCCCGTTCTCCCGCGCCTCCTTGAGGGCCGCAACGATTGGCGACCCCGTGCCCGCCCGGTACAGGGTGATCTTGATCGCAAGGACATCCGGGTCGTGTGCCGCCTGTTTCAGGAAGCTCACCACCGGCAGGAAGCTGTCATACGGGTGAAAAAGGAAAAGATCCCGTTTTCGTATCTCTGCGAAGAAGTCCTTTCCTTCGTCAAGGTTGGGAGGGATTTGCGGGATGAAGGGGCTATCTTTCAGGTCCGGCCGGTTGAGGGCGGGGAGTTGCATAACATCTGCCATGCCGAGGGGTGAGCCGATCCTGTAGACCATGGATTCCGAGAGGCCTGTCTGGGCCATGAGCATGTGACAGGTACTTTCCGGCATCGTTACCCCGACTTCGATCCGGACCGGTCTTCCCGTCCGGCGCTGCTCCATCACCTCTTCCACGGTTGTCATGAGATCGGATGCTTCGTCTTCCGCGATCTCGGGATCTGCATCGCGGGTGATGCGGAAGGCGTACGAGGCAACAATCGTAAGGCCCGGGAAGAGGAGATCGAGATTCGCGGCAATGATCTCTTCGATAAATACAAAATGCATATCGGAGTTGTCATGACGATGAGGGTCCGGGCCGGGAATCCTGATGAGCCGGGGGAAGAGATCGGTCGGGACCTTGACCCGGGCGAAGAAGTCC
>JAKLEQ010000170.1 GCA_022711635.1 Methanoregula sp.
AAAAGACTTCGAGGATATTTTTCTGCCCGGCCTGCGGGCAGGAGTTCTGTCAAAAGCACCGGCTCCACAGCGTCCACGCTCCGGGAAGCTCCCCGGCCGGCCAGCCGCAGCCTGCCGCAGCTCCCCCGGCGGCACCGGCCCCGAAGGTCCCGATCGGCCGGTATGGCATCGCGCTGGTCCTGATCGCGCTCGTCATCATCGGGGGCGGCATTGTCATTGCCGGAAAACTTTTTTCGGATGGGGCAGGGACGGCACCTGTCCCTGCCGCCGCCACATGCTGGACGCAGAGTACGGCCCGTACACCCTTACCCCCGTTGCCGACGCCGTCTCCCGCGGCGACAACCCAACAGTACGTAACGATTGTCATCCCATCTCCCTCCCCTGCGGAATCCGGGGCAGGCGTGACAACTGCCGCCGGACCGGCAACAGCAACAACGACGACAACAGAAAGAGCAACAACAGCTGCCACGGCGACGACATCTGCAGCACCGGCCTCCACAACACCCGGCATCCGGCCGGCGACCGGGAAGATCGTCGCAGGAAAGGCCCTGTCCGGGGGGCAGGGAGAGATGACGATTCAG
>JAKLEQ010000171.1 GCA_022711635.1 Methanoregula sp.
CTTTTTTCCCTTGTTCCAGCGATAGATACCGTAACCGGCCGCGCCAAGGAGAATGATTGGCAGCAGGGTGAAGAACAGGATTATGATGAAATCGATCATGCCAAGGAACCCGGCTATCCCTTCATTTATGGTTGACACAAAGTTATGCCCGGTCTCCCCCCCAACCGGTTCCGGTTCCTGCAGGGTGACCGTGATGGTCGACATATCGATGCGACTGTCCAGGTACTTCAGCCGCCCTTCGAGCCGGTTTAATTCTGTCTGGACGCGATCGACCTGCTGCTGGATTTCAATCACATCGCTGACCTTGACTGCCTTCTTCATGATCTCGTTGTACTGGGCGAGCTGGTTCTGGTACGAGGTCTTCTGTGCCTGGATATCGAAATACTCTTCGGTTACATCCTCTCCTCGTGTGGAGACAGACTTGACGATACCAATGGCTTTCACTCCAGCAAGGGTGTTGTCGAATTCTGCCTGCGGGATCCGGAGCACGACTGTGCCTGAGAGTCTCTTGTTATATCCCTCTGAAACACTTGATGATGAGAGATACCCTCCTTTCGCTGTTACCAGATTTTT
>JAKLEQ010000172.1 GCA_022711635.1 Methanoregula sp.
CATACAAAACTGCTCAGGAGGCATATATCGCGGGTCTGGGGGTAATATTCCTTGGCAACCTTCTTTGGAGGCTGCTCTGTGAGTTCGTCGTGGTGGTCTTTAAGATCAACGACTCGCTGATCTCCATCGATGAGAGAATGGAGTTAAAATAAGAGAGCCGGCAGCCCTACCGCACGCACATGCACATACCGGCCCGGCGCCGGTCCCCGGGATCCGCCACGGGGTAATGGGAGAGGACGGCCTGCGCTTTCTCGTCAATCTCCTTCCGGGCTTTCCGGACGCGGGCCCGGATATGGAAGCGGGTCATGATTTGTTAGGTTAACCTAAAACCTCTCGGAATATAAACCTTACCCAGAAATGGAGATATAGATTATCAAAAATGAGTATGCGAGGGAAGGGATTTGAACCCTCGAACTCCTACGAGATCAGGCCGCCAAGCCATCGCAATTTGTTTATACCGGCAAAGGTGTAGTAAAACACTGTAGGAAACCAGAATTTCCGATCCGTCCGCAAAACAGGCTGATAAACGTGCTGAAAATACCCTGCTTATATTAATATATGGGCAGGGTATT
>JAKLEQ010000173.1 GCA_022711635.1 Methanoregula sp.
AGGGATTTTCCAGAATTCCGCATTCGATGGCCCGGCCGTAAACGTTGGTGTCAATGCTGTACGGGCTTTTTTTTGTGGCCGCAACCGGGATACCTCTCATCTTGGCAAAATCGATCTCCTCTTCCCTGGTCTTGAATTCCCAAACCCGCACCGGTGCTATGATTTTTATATCAGGGGCCATGAGCCGAAACGTTGTCTCAAACCGCACCTGGTCGTTGCCTTTGCCGGTGCAGCCGTGCGCCACGGCCGTCGCCTTTTCCTCATGGGCGACGCGCACCTGCTCGGCCGCTATCAAAGGCCTCGAGAGCGCCGTGGCCAAAGGATACTGCCCCTCGTAAACGGCATTGGCCTTCAGCGCGGGCCAGATATAGTCCGTGACCAGCTCTTTTTTCAGGTCCCTGACGACGATCTTTTTCGCGCCGGCGACCCGCGCCCGTTCGATCGCGGCCCGGGTGGTCTTTTCCTGACCGACATCCGCCATATAAGCGATGACCTCATAATCCCTGTCTTTCAGCCAGCGGATGGCGACCGAAGTGTCCAAACCGCCGGAATAAGCCAATACGACTTTTTT
>JAKLEQ010000174.1 GCA_022711635.1 Methanoregula sp.
GCACTATACCCTTTTTTTAAATATATCATCGGACTCAGCGGTCAAGCCCGGGGAAAAGATTGTTACGCTCTCAAACATACCCGGAGAAATTAACAGAATTGAGATAAATTCACCGTGTCAGGAGCTCGGCCCGGATCCCCTCGTAGGGTGCCGGCAGGCTCAGCCTGCGGAAGAACTCATCCGTGAAGATGATGCAGTTCATGATCGCCCATTCCGCACACCCGTGGCCGAGGCACCGGTCGGGAAAGAACGGCACGTTCTTTCCGGCCAGCGGGTTGGCAGCGAACTTCCGGTAAAGGATCCTTTCGAAATGCTCCGAAGTGCTCTCCGGTTCACGGCCCGGGTCCTGCCGCCGGTGGATCACGACCCATTCGCGGGTATAATGCTGGAGGTAGTTGCGGATCTCCGTGAGGGTCCGGACATTGGCAAATGCAACATCCCCATCCTCAAACCCGTGCTGGCCGGCGATGGCGAGAATGGTCTGGTACTTGGTCAGCATCGGCGCCCGGTCGAAGTTCCGGGGGTTATGCCACTCCCGTCCGATCGTCCTGAGAAGCGCCTCG
>JAKLEQ010000175.1 GCA_022711635.1 Methanoregula sp.
GTACGGGAAACGATCTGCAGCCCCGTGGAAACTTCGAGAACGTGCGCCTTCCCTGACGTCTCCCGCATAGTCGGTATGTCAACGATGTTAACGGATCAGGATCCGGCAGCAGGCCGGTACTGACCTCTCGGCACGAGGATCTCGAACCGGGCTCCCTTCCCAAACTCCCCGGTCTCCGTGATCGTGATACCGGTGATCGAGAGGATCTCGCGGGACAAAAAGAGGCCGAGACCGGTATGTTTCCCGAAACCCTTATCGAATAGTTTCGGTTTCTCTTCGTCGGGAATCCCGACCCCGTCATCTTCGACCGTGATGATAAGGCCGCGATCGGAATTGTGGCAGGAAATCCGGATGGCGCTCATCTTCTCCCCCCCGTAGTTGAGCGCGTTGTCGAAAAGGTTGTAGAAGACCTTCTCCAGCAGGGGGTCGGCAAAGACCTCGATACCGCAATCGCCGGTCGCGACCGTGATCTTCCCGAGGGGAAGGCGGTTTTTTACGTCCCCGATGACGTTAAAAATATCCTGCCAGGCAGGAGCCCTGACCCCCAGGTCTTCA
>JAKLEQ010000176.1 GCA_022711635.1 Methanoregula sp.
CTCTCCATGATGAAGAACTGCTCACAACTATCGAAACAACGATACGGGCTGCCGGTGGAGAGGTGACCCGGGGTCCACGCTCGTAACTCCCGAGGATTCAGCCGAAGTATCCGGACAATACACTCCCGTTTACCGGACGCTTTCCAGCTTCATTTCAAGGAACCCGAGTCCCTTCCTGACCTCATCGAGGGTCTTTCCCCCCGTGAGAATGATCTTCCCCGACGAAAAGATGAGAACAACGATCTTCGGGTCTTTGATCCGGTAGACGAGCCCCGGGAACTGTTCGGGTTCGTACTCGACATTTTCAACATTGAGCGTCACCGCCAGCCTGTTGAGGTTGATATACCGGTCGAGATCGTACGAGCAGACCATATTGGTGACTGCAACCCGGGGCTCATTGAGTGGCCTGATACCGGCATCTTTTAATGACTGGATGACAATAGCAAGACCATCGGTGAGCGCCTTATCGTTCCGGGCGCCGGTGATCACAATCTTGCCTGACGAGAAGATCAGGCACGCAATCCGGGGATCCGCGATACGATAGACTGCA
>JAKLEQ010000177.1 GCA_022711635.1 Methanoregula sp.
CGGACCCCGACTCTCACGATCAGGAAGTGCCCGGAGTGCGGCGAGGAGATAGAGGTCTTCTCAAACGATGTCGCCGTTTCCTGCAAGAGGTGTGGGTTCACCGTGTACAACGATGCACTCTCCTGCGTCCAGTGGTGCAAGTACGCAAAAGAGTGCGTGGGGGATGAGACCTACCGCAGGCTCACCTCCCACCACCCAAAGGAAGAGGGATGATGCAGGGGCTCCTTTTCTGCAGTATTCATGACAGGCCGGACTATCCTGCCAGGCAGAGCGTCCCGTCATTTCATCAACAGTTTCCTGGTAATTGAACCGCCCCTTGCGGAAGAACCGGGCGGATAACTGGAGTAAAATTGCGGGGGAGATCGGGATGACCCGGATTCGGAATAATCCAAAAAATAGACGAGGGAAGAAGCTATGAACCGGAAGATCATCGATATCGATCAGAAAAAATGCACCGGCTGTGGCCAGTGCATCCCGGACTGTCCGGAAGGGGCACTCCAGCTGATCGATGGCAAAGCACGGCTGGTAAGCGACCTCTTCTGCG
>JAKLEQ010000178.1 GCA_022711635.1 Methanoregula sp.
GGCGATGCCGTTCCTCTTGCCCGTGACCTTTTTGAGCGGGGCAGGGTTATCGGGAGGGTCCTGTCCTCTTCCAGCGACCTTCTCGTGCTGGGTGAATGTGTCCCTGGCGGAACCACAACGGCCCTCTGCGTTCTGCGGGCCCTGGGATATCCGGCCTCGGTAAGCAGCAGTTTTATGAGCAATCCGCTACCGGCAAAGGAAGAGATCTGCAGGACCGTTCTGGCACGGATCAGGAAGGATGCCCTGTCCGATCCGCTGGATATCGTCCGGTATGCCGGCGACCCGATGATGCCGGTTGCTGCGGGGATGGTAAAAGGATATGACGGAAATATCCTGCTTGCCGGCGGGACACAGATGCTTGCCGTTGCTGCCCTGATCAAGGGATTGAATATCCGGCTCCCCTCCGTTGTGACAACCTCATATGTCCGAGACGATGCGTCTGCGAATGTCGAGGACATTGCCCGCATGATTGGCGTAGATATGTATTATGTGGACCCCGGGTTCGGTGACCTGGGCCATGTCAACCTCGCGCGGTATTGT
>JAKLEQ010000179.1 GCA_022711635.1 Methanoregula sp.
CGGGGCCTATCTTTTGTATATTCTGCTTCTGTACGGGATCGTTTGAAGAGCCGCTCCGCATTGCGCGCGGGAGTGCGCCGAAGGTGCACGAAGCTGCGGAGCGGGGCGGCGATCCACTCTCAGCAGATCACGAGAGATGAAGACGGTCGGTCATGCTCGCCCGTTCTCGCTGATGCTCCGGCTCGCTTCGCATCGCCTCGCTGCTTTCCAAAGAATCCTGATGACTGGCTGACTCTCCTGGCTTGTCGCGTTGCTCCGGCGCCAGCGGCTGCCAGGACCCGCTGTGCGGCTATCAGAAAGGTCATATAGGAACATACCAGAAAGAACATCGGCTCATGGTGGCAGGACCGTGATCACCCTCGTTGAACCCGAACGGATCCGGACGCTCAATGATGCACCGGTGCGGAGCGGCAGGTATGTCGTGTACTGGATGCAGTCTTCGCACCGCACCACAGACAACCCGGCGCTCCGGTATGCCATTGAGCGGGCGGACCGGGCAACCCTCCCGCTTGTCGTCTACTTCGGGCTCGACCAGA
>JAKLEQ010000018.1 GCA_022711635.1 Methanoregula sp.
GGGTGGAGGGCGTCCCGGACTGTTCCCCGCGACCCGCCGCGATCAGGCCGCCGTTTGCGGCGGCTTCATGAAGGCCCATGCGATGAAAAAGCCGATAACCGCAGACGCGAGCACGCAGGGGAACACCCCGAGGTAGCTCCCGGTCGCCGTACGGATGAACCCGGCGAGCTGCGGCCCGGCGATCGATCCTGCGCCGAACGCGAGGAAGACGATGCCGTAGCACCGCGGGTAATCAGAGGTCCCGAAGTACGTCGCGGTCGCGGTCGGCGCGATCGCGAGCCAGCCGCCGAGGCAGCCCCAGAGCACGGCGAATGCCGCGATGTAGACCGGCACGGACGGTACCTGCCACATGGCAAGGGAGGCAAGCGCGATCAGGACAAACGTGACCCGCGCGGTGACTCCCGGGGTGAGCCGGTCGGTGAGCACCCCGAAGACCGGCCTCCCGCCCCCGTTGAAGATGGCAAAGAACCCGACGAGGGCGGTGGCAAGGCCGGTCCCGATCTGCAGCAGCTCGGTCCCGACCGGGTTTGCGATGGAGACTGCCATCAGCCCCGCGAAACACCCGATGAAGTAACAGGCAAAGAGCCCGTAGAATGCAGGAGTCCTGAGCATGCCGGAACGGTTGCATGCCGGCGCTCCGGGTCCGCCTCCTGCAGGTCGCGGGGGGCTCCAGCCGGCCGGGCGCCACCCTGCCGGCGGGAACGCGAGCGGGAGCGCGAGGGGGACGGTGAGCATGATGATCCCGATCCCGAAGATCCGGAACGTGCTCATCACGCCATACGCGGCGATGCAGAACCCGGCAAGGTTGGCCGTGATGAGCGCCGAGAACCCGACCCCGAGCACCGTGAGGCCGACGGCAAGTCCCCGCCGGTCCGGGAACCACCGGGCCGCAACCGCGACGGTCGTGCCGTACGCGATCCCGATCCCGACGCCCCCGATGACCCCGTAGGTTGCCGCGAGCACCGGGATCGACCCGGCGAACGATGCGGAGAGCCAGCCGAGGCCGGTGAGCACGCACCCTGCGGCGGTGACGTTCGCCGGTCCGTGGGACTCGACGAACCGCCCGGTCAGCGCCATGGTGACGGCAAAGACCGAGAGGATGACCGAGTAGGGCAGGAGCACCTCATTGACCGTGACCGGCTGCTGCAGCGTGACCGTAAAATACTCGGTGAGGGGATGGACGAACACGCTCCATGCATAGACCGTGCCGAGGCAGAGGTTGATGACGAGGCCAAGCACGACGAGCATCCACCTCCCCTTCTCCGGGCGCATCCCGAAGAGTGCCGGTGCCTCTGCCGCGGGATTGCTCTGCATACTCGTGTCTCCGTTTCGGAAGAACAGGGACTGTTCTTCAGGGTACCCATGCGCGACGGAGAGGAAAAAGATTCGGAAATGGTCCGGTGCTCCCGGACCGGGTCACCGGCAGTTCACGGTACTTTTCCGGCCGGGCAGGTTTCGTAAAAAAGCCGGGCGGTATGGCCCACCCGTTCTCCCCGTCATCGGCGTCAGCGGGGACTTCCTGCCCGAATCCGCAGTATTTTACCGGCGCCGGGGAATCCGCAGGCCTTTCCGTTCCAGCGTTAGAAACTCACGTACATCTTCGGTTCATCCGGGTGCAGCAGCTCGTAGTGCTTGCGCAGGTGCATTTTGATGTCGAGCCATGTCTTGAGGACGAGGAAGAAAACGAGCACCGGCAGGGTTGCGGGGATGCCGAGGAATTCGAGGGCGACGACGATGATCGAACCGAAGATGATGGTCAGGTGCATCGGGATGATACGGTTGTACGGCTCGAAGAACTGGCGGTTGACGAATTCCCCGTCCTTCTTCTCGTCCCCGCGGTGGTACAGGAACGAGTAGAGGTGGTTGACAAAGAAGAGGCCGCAGGAGATCCAGATGCCGGCAGCGGTAAAGTCGACGGGCCCGAAGATCCACCCTTCCACGATGAACGAATAGTACCCCCAGTGGAAGAGCCCGTAGTGGAGGGTAAAGAATCCCGCGAGGAGGACCTTGTAGAACCCGGCGAAACGTCTGCTCACGACCGGCGACCCGCCGGCTTCCGCCTGTGCCTTGCCGAACTCGCCGGCAAGCGCGGTCGTGTCGGCGGAGAGCAACGAGATGACCGCGAAGATGCCGATGATCACGCTCTGCGCCCAGTAGATGAAGAGCACGGTCGCAAGGTCCCAGTTCTCCATGACCGCGAGCGCGATGGTCACGATGTTGGTGAAGATAAGCGTGATGAGCGGGGGGTTGCCGGCGAGTCCGTCCGGCAGGATCCGGGCAAGGTGCGGGGGCAGGTCCATGAGTATACTTTTTTATCACGGTCTCTGCTGATGAAGCGTGTGGTTGCAGCGACAAGTTCCGGAAGTGTCCGGATTTTTCCGGCAAGATGATTTTTTTGGCAGACGAATTTTTCCCAAAGACGCAAGCTCCGTTCTTCCGGGGCCGGATAACCGTGATTCCTGCCATAAATCCGGAAACACCGGTACCCGTATCATAATGTTAAAGTAGTCCTGTCCAGAAACCGGAGCGTCTAAGGTTCTGCATGATGTCCTGTTTTCGGTTCTGCGACCATAGCCGCCTCCTGCGCCTCGGCGTTCTCCTGATGGTATTCCTGATTTGCTGCCCGGTCGTGACTGCTGCCACGAATACCCGCGTCGGCCTGACCGTCAACCCGACCGCCGCGATCACCCGGGTTGCCGCCACCACGACCGCAACAACCGCTGCCGAGACAACGGTTGCCTGCACCGCACCGTGCCAGTGCCTGCTCCGGACGGACGCGGTCGCGACGTGGGGGGAGGCCGGGTTCACCCAGTGCTCAAAGACGCCCTGCGGGTATGCGGCGACCGCTGCTGCACGGATCGCGAAGTACTGCTACAAGCCGGTCGCAACGGCCACGACGACCACGGAGACGTATACGGCAACGCTGACCTGCGATACCGGCGAGACCGCGTGCGACAACGCGTACTGCACCAATACGAGTATTGACGCCGACAACTGCGGGTCGTGCGGGAACGCCTGCACGTCAGGGTTCTCGTGCTCGAAGGGGAAGTGCGTCCAGAAGTTCTCGACGGTGATCACGCTCTCCGGTGACAGCGATAGCGACGGGGTCCTGAACGCTGTCGATAACTGCCCGTCGGTGAAGAACGCAGACCAGTACGATTACGACAGCGACGGGATCGGGGACGACTGCGACAACTGCATGATCGCGGCCAATGCGAACCAGACCGACACGGACAAGGACAGGATCGGCGACGCCTGCGACCTCTGCGCAACGAGCGCCGACCCGGCCACGACCGGGAACACCGATGACATGGACGCGCCGGGGTACGCCGATGCGGACGGGGACCGGGTCGGCGACCGGTGCGACACCTGCCCGAAGACGAAGAATCCCGGGCAGGAGGATGCTGACGGGGACGGGGTGGGAGACGCCTGCGACCTGTGCAGGAACGACGCAGCGGGCGCGTCCATGCTGAAGTACGAGAGCAACGAGACTGCATATCCCGACGATTACGACAAGGACGGGATCGGCGACCGGTGCGATAACTGCTGGAACGTGGCAAACCCCGACCAGAAAGACTCGGACACCGGGGGCAAGACCTGTACTGCGATGGGGGCAACCCCGCAGGACGTGAAGTGTTACCCGTCCGCAAATCCTGACGGGCGAGGGGACGCCTGCGACAACTGCGTGAACGTCAATAATCCCGGCCAGGAGGACGCGGACGGTGACAAGATCGGGACGGTGTGCGACAACTGCCCGTCAATCGCCAATGCGGACCAGGAGGACACCGACCATGACGGGACCGGGGACGCCTGCGACTGCGACGACGGGATCAAAGGACCCAACGAGATCGGGGTCGATGACGGGCTCGCCTGCCCGCCGGTCACCTCCTGCATCTACTGCGGCCAGTACATAAAGCCGCTGTATCTCGCGCGATCCCCCGAAGACGCAATCGATATCGTCTTTGTGCCGTCGTCGACCGCGTGGGACACGCAGAAGGACAAGAAAGTGTCCGTCACCGATTACACGGCAAGCGAGGCAACATTCAAAGCCGTAGCGCAGAACGCGATCGTGAGCGGGTACTGGAAGCTGGATGCGCTCTCCACAAACCCTGTTCCGGCCGATTTCCGGGACCGGTTCAACTTCTATTACTACTGGCGGAGCGGGCAGACCGCGGATGCGTGGTCGACCTGCGCCGGCGACCTGCCGGCGACCTTCTGGACGGACGCGTACTTCGCCGATGTGGGCGGGATCCTGTACCCGCCCTACTATGCCGGGGGGTGGACGACGCTTGCCGGGTGCGCCGACATGCTCGGGCCTTCAAAGAGCCACTTCAAGGCCTGCGGGAGGTTCGGGTCGGAGTCGATCATGATGCACGAGACCGGCCACGCGGTCTTTGCGGTCGTGGACACCTACTGCGGGGACACGCACTACGAGCAGAACGACCCGTTCACCAATGTCTGGAGCTCGGAGACTGCCTGTATCAACGAGATCAAGAGCAAGGGCGGGGACACCTCGAAATGCCGGCAGATCGTGTACGATGATCCGGCGACATCCGCAAACCCTGACTGCTCGAAGAACTTCTGGCGGTGGGATCCGGACCCGGACATGATGCGGGAGCCGGACAACGGGGGCCTCTTCGGGCAGAAGGGCGTGGCGAAGATCAACTACATTTTCGGGAAGTATACGTGAGGTGAGATACCATGAAGACCCTGCCATTCATTCTTATCGCAGCCATCCTCTGCTCTCTTGCAGTCCCAGCGGCTGCCGCAAACGATTCGTGCGACAAATCGTATCTCCTCCAGATCACCCTTGCAAAGGCCGGCGCGGCGGTCCCTGCGGTGCAGGTCGTGTACGGCTCCCCGCCGCTCCCGGACAGCGGCACGCTGAAAGGGACGGTCCTTTCCGCGGACGGGGGCACGCTCTCGTCCTTCAGCCTCCCCGATCCCCGGGTCCAGTTCGGGGACGTCATGCTGGTATCGGAAGACGGGACGAACAGGACAAAACTGGCCGGGACACAATCGGTCGAGGACCACGCCGACCTCGTGGTGATGTTCCCGTACACGGCGGAGGCGACGGCGTTTACCCTCCACGACGCCTCCGGCACCCTTCTCGCCTCGGTTGACCTCACGAAGGCGGAGGACAAAGCGACGTGGGATTGCACCGCCGGCTGGGGCGTTGCGACGCCGCGGGCTTCTGCACCGGTAACGACGACGCAGGCTGCCCCGGTCGATCCCATCATTCCGGCAATTGCGATCGGCGCCCTGGCTGTTGCCGGCGGGTTGCTGAAGCGACGACAACGCTGAAATCTCCCGGCCCGGCCATGTTCTTTTTTTTTTGGATCCCGCTTTATCCGGGATGGTTCATGGAATTTTTTCTAAAAAGAGCCTCCGCTGACGCGAGGAGTGTTTCCCTCCGCTGTGGGCATCCCCTACACGGCGATAACGACGGAGTACATATACCGCCCTCGTCCTATCACAATGCGCCCCAAATCGAAGAACGCGCAGGAGTTCTTCTCCTGCTTCGGGCCTGATGACCCTCCGCATCCCCCGACGGGGGACTGGTGGCGCAAGAGGGGGGCTTCACCCTAAAAAAGTTTTCTCCAGAGCTCCAAGGTTACTCCCGGACCCGTACTTCGAGAGTGAAGGACTCGATGTAGCGCCCGGTGACCGTGAAGGTATACTCGGCGTTCCCGCGGTAGAACTTCGTGCTCCAGGGCCGCGGGTCAAAGGACTGCCAGAGCGCCCGGTCCAGCCCGCCCGGGGGCTCGACGGTATCGAGGACGGACCCGGTCCCCGTTTCCGCGACCTGGATGGAAAACTTCGGGAAGAAGACGGACTGCGACCCCGTGGCGGAATGGGAGTCCTGCCCGCCGGTCGCGAGGGGGTCGACCGAGTACCAGAGCTCCCAGTACGAGGCCGGCACCATGATATTCTGCCGCACAACGCCACTACCGCCCGTCATCCTGGCGATTGTACGGAGTCCCGGTTCTGCAGGGAGAGTAGCGGCGCCGGAAGGTGTCGCCTGCACAGCCGTTGTCACGGCAATCGCCGGTGCCGTTGTTGCGCCGGCCGTAGCGCCCGGGGTTGACGGGAAGGACGTCCCATCGCCGGATGTGGCATCCGGCTCAGCGCTGAAGCACCCGGCAACGGCAATTCCAAGAAGGAGAACGAGACCGAACAGGAGAACCGGTTTGCCCATATCTCTTTTCATCGGCGTTGCAGGAAAATATCTTTGTGTTCGCCGGACTGGAAAAAGGCACGGGCGGGAGGACCCAGGACCCGGAATCCTGCAGGGATACGCTACCGGGCATTCCCGATGAAGGGGGCGACGATATCCTCGTTCTCGTTCAGGAGGGGCTGGATCTCATTCGAGAGCTCGTTGAGCTGCCGGATCTTCGCGACCTCCTGCTTCCGGTGGTTGTGCAGGACTTCGGGGGACCGGATCAGGTTCTCGTTCTCCATGAGGACGCGGAGCTCGTGGTAGAGGACGATGTACTCGTCCGCGAGCCGGTCGAGGCTTTTTGTGTTCTCCTCGAACTTTTCCGCCTTGTCCTGTTCCAGCGGGTGGGCCGGGCCAATGGAGGCACGGATCGTATAGAGCAGCTGGATCTGGTCCTGGAGGCATTTCGTCTTCGCCACGGTCCGGACATACCCTGCCTGGATCTCCGCGGCGAGTGCGTCGGCAGCCGCCCGGGCCGCGGACGTGCGTGCTGCACGGGATACCGCCGGGGCCGGTGCTTCCGCAGGAGAAGTGCCGGGCACGGGTATACCCGCCAGGGTTGTTCCGGGCGGGGCCCGGTGCCGGAAAAAGAATGTGCAGATAAGGAGGAGTGCGATAACGAAGAGAACCATGCCAATGACCAGGATGAATGTCCCGTTATCGCTCATAGGGGGTTCCCAAATCCACCATCGATCACTCAGGTATTAAAACAATGCACGGCAATGACGGCAGACGTCCGGGAAGCGACCGCCAACGACTGCAGTGCTGCGACCGTCGCCGGGCTGGCCCGGGTGATGAGCCGGCACCGGTTCCACCGCACCATCGTGTTCCGCTCCCATGGATTCCGAGGCCCGGTGCCGTCACCGGGAGCGAAGCGTTCGAAAACGAGGCTGATGATTTGCGGTTGGATTTGCCGCCCTGCTCCCATAATGATGCCGGATGATCGATCCTGAGGACCGGTTCGTTCCCGATATCCCGTCCCATAACGACGCTTCTGCGGGAACGGGAGATCCGCACCCGCGATATTTTCGGTACGGCATCGGGTGCATGAACGGGTCTCCCCTACCAGGAGGTCCAGCGCACATTACGGTTCTCCTTCCGGTTGGAATCGCGGTCTCGTTTTGTCCCGTACCAGAACCTTGTACCCCTCGAACCAGAAGACAGAGAAGGCCCCGGCCACGATACAGGCGAAGAGATCGGCAGGGCTGATCGGGGCGAACCGGAAGAGCACCTGCAGGTACGGGACGTACAGCACCAACAGGAGACAGGCGATCGTTACCGCAAAGACATACGAGAGTGCGCTGTTGGAGGTGTGCAGCGAGGTCACGATCGTCTCCGACCAGGACCGGTTGGTCAGGATCAGGCCGAGGTTGGCCACAACGATCGTCGTGAACGTCAGTGCCCGCACCTCATCATCGGAAAGGCCCCGGGCGCATGCCGTGAGGTAGACAGCGAGGATGACGGCGAGCACGACGAATCCCTGCAGCAGGCTTAAAACAAGGTTCCTTCTCGTAAAAAGCCCCTCCTCCTTCTTCCGCGGGGGCCGGTCCATCACATCGGGCTCCTCCTTCTCCGATTCGAAGACGATCGAGCAGGCCGGGTCGATGATCAGTTCCAGGAAGACAACATGGACCGGGAGCAGGACGAGCGGCATGTTGAACAGGACCGGGATGAGCGAGATGCCGGCGATCGGGACATGGACGGAGAAGATGTAGGCCATCGCTTTTTTGAGGTTGTCGAAGATACGCCGCCCCTGCCGGACCGCAGCGACGATTGAGGTGAAGTTATCGTCCAGCAGGACGAGCGACGATGCCTCCCGGGCGACATCCGTGCCCCGCCCGCCCATGGCGATCCCGATATCCGCGGCTTTTAAGGCCGGCGCATCGTTCACGCCATCGCCCGTCATCGCGACAACCTCGCCGTCTGCCATGAGGGCGTTTACGATCCGGAGTTTCTGTTCGGGGACGACCCGGGAGAAGACCGCAACGGACCCGATCCTCGTCTGCAGCTCCGCATCGTCCATGGCATCCAGCTCCGGGCCGGTGACGGTGCGGGAACCGTCCGCCAGCCCGATCTGGTGCGCGACATTCCGTGCGGTGAGCGGGTAGTCGCCGGTGATCATGATGACCCGGACACCGGCCGTACTGCATTCCCGGACGGCTGCAGCGACCTGCGGCCGGACCGGGTCGGCAAACCCCACGAGGCCGAGGAACGCAAAGGTGAAGTCGTGCTGCTGGTCAGGAAGGCCGGAGAGCGAGAATGAAGCCTTCGCAACGCCAAGGACCCGCAGGCCGCCGGCAGCCATGCGGTCGGCGGATTCCGCTATTCCGGCGGTCGCTGCCGCACCGGAATGGCAGAGGTCCGCAATTGCCTCGGGCGCCCCCTTTGCCGCAATCACGTACCGGTCGCCGTCCGGGGACCGCCAGACATTGGACATGGCGAGGAGCTCCGGGGAGAGGGGATATTCCTGGACAAGGTTCCAGGTTGCGTGGATGTGCTCGGTCTTTCCGAAGTCCCCGTCCCGGAGCCGGAGGAGAGCCTTCTCCATCGGGTCGAAGGGGTCCTGCTTGCAGGCGAGAATGGCAAACTCCGCGACCTCGTGACAGGAATCGGTGACCGCGTAGCAGCCGGATGCGGTGCAGTCGCAGTACTGCCCCTGCGCAAAGAACTGCGCGACAGACATCCGGTTCTCGGTTAAGGTGCCGGTCTTGTCCACGCAGAGCACGGTTGCAGAACCCAGGGTCTCGATGGCAGGGATCTGCCGGGTCAGGACGTTCCACCGGGAAATCCGGTACGCCCCGAGCGCGAGGAAGATGGTCAGCACGACCGGGAACTCCTCGGGCAGGATCGCCATGGCAAGCGTGATACCGGCCAAAAATCCCCCGATCCAGGTGGACCGTGCCAGGCCATAGACGATAACAATGATGGCACAGAGCAGGAGGCCGGCGAGGGCGACCACCCGGACGATCCTGTCGATCTCGATCTTCAGCCGTGTCTCGCCCCGTTCGACACCCTGTAAGGCAATCCCGATCCTGCCCATCTCCGTGCGCGCGCCGGTCGCGGTGATCCTTGCAAGCCCCTGGCCCTGTACAACGAGGGTTCCCGAGAACACCAACGGAAGGTCATCCCCCCCGGGCCGGTTCCCCGGTGCCCCCTCCTTCCCCGGGACCTTCCGGACCGGGACAGACTCCCCGGTCAGCAGGGATTCATCCACCATAAGATTGTTGGCGACGAGAAGGTGCCCGTCTGCCGGGACCCGGTCGCCTTCTGCAAGGATCACCGAATCGCCGGTCACCACCTCCCGGCCGGCGATCCGCTTCTGCACGCCGTCGCGGATAACGAGGGCCCGGGGGCTGGAGAGGTTCCGGAGTGCCTCGAGTGCCCGCTCGGTCCTGCGTTCCTGGTAGATCGTGATGCCGATGATGACAACGACAAAACTCATCAGCATGGTGCCTTCCGTGATATCACCAAGGACAAAATAGAAAAGCCCGCTCGCGACAAGGAGGATGAACATCGGCTCCCGGATGACCCCGGCGACGATCCGCAGAAGCCCGCGGCGGTCAGCTGCCGGCAGCTCGTTATACCCTTCCTTCCGGATCTTCTCCTCCGCTTCGCTCTCCGAAAGACCGGTAACCTGACGGATATCAAGGATCTTCATTTACTGGTAGAGCATCCGGAAGTCTTCCTTTGCCTTCTCGTGCTCGCGTTTCTTCTTTCTCCCGACATAGATGAACGAGGGGACGGCACCGGTCATCAGGAAGATGACGGACTCCTTCATCTGCCCGGCGAGCTCGAGCGTGTCGATGTTCTTCATTGTCTTCTCGTAGATCTCCATCGAGCTCCTCGCGTAGTGCGTCGCGGCCATGGCCTGGCCGCCCTCCTCGGCCTTCTTCTGCATGGCGTTGAAGTGCCGGATCTCCTGCTGCTGGTCAGCGACAATCTCCTCAAGGCGTTCCATGAACTCCTCGTAGTCGACCTCGGTCGTGTTGAGGAGGCAGTTGGTGCTGTCCGTCTTCTCGGCGGTAAGTGTGGTGAACATGGGTTTCCCTCAAAGAAGCAATAGCCGGAACTGCGATAAAATGTTTGCCGGAAAAGGCCCTTGTGAATACGCCGGGTGCCGGGTCCGCACCGGTCCTCCGGTAAGGAGGAGAGGATGTGCACCATCATCCAAACGGATATTCCCCGGGGATGCGGGAATGGGGATGCAAAGCCCCGTAAAACCGGAGACCAATGGATGCAGGGAAGACCCGGACGGGGGGATTGTCCGTCAGATCCCGGACGGTGTCCGGCAGGCCGGTTTTAAAAAATACGTTCATCCCTCGCCGTCCTCCCAGGCCCTGAGGACCTTTTCGTCCCGTTTCCGTGTCGCCCTGCTGCGGGCCTGGGCCGGCGTGAGCATCCTTCCCTGCGAAAAATCGTACTCGCAGAGGACCTTTGCGTTCCGCAGCACGGTTGCCCGGATCGGGTGGTGCCGGAAGACGACCGGCGGCACGGTGCGGAAATGCCACCGGACCCGGGTGTACGTGAGCCAGGAGAGTTTCATGGCGAGCGTCGCGTGGAACCGGAATTCATTCAGGGAACTGCGGTCATAGTCCCGGAGCCCGCAGTACGGGGCGATCGCCTGCGCAAGGTCAAAGCGGAACTGCTTCAGGGCGGGGTCCGGCTCGATCACGACATACACGACCCGGGTCCGGTCGAAGAACCCGAACCCGCCGGCATCGTAGTGCGGCGCCGTGGCCGCGGTGCAGACCCGCCCGAAGTCCGCAAGGAGGCGGGGTTCGTCGTCCGTCGTGAACGGCCCGGCGAGCGTGATGTGCGGGACGGCGAGGTTTGCAAGGTCGAACCTCTCCTGCAGCGTGCGGCTGATCGCCCGGATCTGCTTCTCAACAGGGCCCATCAGCCGGATATCGATGAGGTAGCGGGACATCGGGTTCATCCTTTCCTTATAGGCCCGGTACGCTTTCTTCGCGGGTTCTGAAGACCGGGGATACGGGATTATCATCCGCAGGGTTCGCTCGCTCCGGCATGCATTTTTTCACCGCGAAGGGTACCCGGAACGGGCAGTGGTTCACCTTTGATAGAATACAAAAATTTAACTACAATATAAATATAATGAATTGCATGGGAAAAAAGGGAGGGTCGCCGTCGCTGCCAAATGAGCCGAAACTCCCCACTCCCGCGGAAAAACATCATAAGAATACCGGTTCACCGCCGGCTCCCGATACTGACCGCATGCGGGCCCGGCTGATCGAGGAACTGAAAACCCCTTTTATTGAACGCGTAAATTCTCTCCCGTCATACAGCTTCATCAGGCAGGTGAAGGTGGAAAATTTTGACGAACGCGTCATGACCCTTTCGGATAAGGAGATCTTTGACCTCTATACCGAATACGAGAAGATCGGGCATATGAGGAGCGGGGAGAAGAAGGAAGCAGCCCGCAGCAGCCTGCTGCACCGGATCGAATCGAGTATCCTTTCCGATGGATCGTTCCTCCGGCGGATCCTCAAACGCAGGTGAGCGGAACAGGGATGGATGGGAGGATCCGGATCGCCCGGAAGGTCCCGGAGTGCCGCTTTTTAAAAACCGGCAGGAATGAAGTCCGGTCTCCACGGTATGGCTCTGGCGAAAAAAAAAGAGGCGGGCTTTACGCCTTCTTCCGTTTCTTCTCCACTTCTTCTTTCACCTGGCGGATGATTTCGTCAAAGGACTTCCGGACCTGCGCCTGCGTGTCCGCAACCGTCTTCTCGATGAACTGCTTTCCCTCTTTTGTTGTCACCAGGTCATGGGTGACGTTCATGACGTCATTGATCGATGCGATAACGGACGTTGTCGCGTCGGCGAAGCGCCGGTCGAACGCGACAGTGTCCGGCCGGGTGGCGGCGGGTTCGGGGTCGTGTATCCAGACGCCGTTTTCAAAATGCCCTTTCTCTTCGGACATGATCTTCACGTGTTCCTGTTTCCATTGACATCGGTCGCTTCCCCTTATTAAAATACCGGCATGGTGCTGGTTCTGGCGATGGACCTTTCGGGTGGAGGCGGCAGGTGGTCTGAAAGCGGGGCTTTTTCGAAAAACGGGATAATGGATCGGTTGGGATAAAGGACCGGGATACGGTAGAGGATCGGGATCGGATAAAGGACCGGGGTATGATAAGGATGGGAGTACGGCCGTTTACGCCGCGCTCTTCCCGTTCTTCTCAACCTCGGCCCGCAGCCAGCCGATGATCTGGTTGACCGGCAGGGTGGCACCCTGCCCGCCCTCCATCGCGTCAGCTGCCGCAAACGTATTGCCCTCGCGGTTTTTCACGAGGTCGCGGGTGATCCTGATGATGTCGTGCGACGAGGGGATTGCCCCAAGGTACGCTACGGTAAAACTGCTGTCGAACTCCGGGGCTGCGGGGGCTGCAGCCGCAAATCCGGTGTCATGGACCCATTCTCTGTATTCAGCATGACGGTATTCTTCGGACATGGTCGTTCCCTGATCGATCTCGGTCGTCGTTCCAGATAAATTGCCTGAACCTCGCGGTTCTGATCATGGAACAGGAGGTTCGATCCATCGCGGCCCGGTACTGCCCGGTGCCCGCGGACTGCCGGGTCCGGAAAAAAATCTTTTTTAATAAGAGCCCCGCAAAACCTCTTGTGGTGTTCCTGTGCCAAACCTGAAAATTCCCCCGGAGCAGGCGGTCGGCCTCCTAAGGAAGAAAGTGGAAGAGATCGAGGAGATACGCCGGAAACAGCCGAAAATGGAGTACTACGATGTCCTTTCCTGGTGCTCGACAACCTGGCGGTTGATCGACGATATCTACCCGGGCGACGAGATGCACCCGGAGGATATCCGCGTGATCGGGGCACCGGGGTGCTCCTGCGGGTCGTCCTGCGAAGCGCACAACCTGCTCTTCGAGACCTACGCGGACCGGCTGACGGAATACATTGCCGAGATCGAACGGGAGTGCGGGACGGCGGAATAATCCCTTGCGGTCCCGTTGAACGGTTCTTGATGGCGGGACCCGTCAGGCGTCATCCACGGGCAGGGGTAATTCTTCCTAAAAATGAAAAAAATCCGGAACAACCGGAATGCTCACTTGAGTTTTTTCTCGAGTTTTTTCAGCTTCTTTTTGGCGCTTTCGCTTCCCGCGGCTGCCTGTTTCGAGAGTTCTTCTGCCTTTTCCTTCTTTGCCTTGTTCAGTTTCGTCAGCTGTTTCTTGCTTGTCGGCATTCTGGTGCCTCGCTCTGTGTATGAGAGGTTCCATTTCTCTTTTTTTGCTCTTAAGAATATCCCCGTCCGGGGGGACCGGTCGCCGTTTACTCCGGGCTCACGAACTTCAGCCCGACGATCCCTGCCACGATCAGCAGCAGGCAGAGGAGCCGGAGGGTGTCCCGCGACTCCCCGAGCACGAGGATCCCGATGCAGACCGTCCCGACCGCGCCGATCCCGGTCCAGACCGCGTACGCGGTCCCGACCGGCAGCTCCTCGAGCGACTTACTGAGGAGGAAGAAACTGCCTGCCATCAGGATGATGGTCGCGATGGAGGGGTAGAGCTTTGTCCAGCCCTCCGTGTACCTGAGCCCGATCGCCCAGCCGGTCTCCATGAGGCCGGCAAAGAAGAGGAGGATCCATGCCATCGACATCGGTTCACCGTTGTACCAGCGTTCGTTCGTCTTTTCGTTTATGGATTGCGGGGCCGCTGTGAGATGCCTGCAACCACACGGGGCTTTTTAAAAAGCAGCAGGCTTTCGGGCTGCTGCGGTCCGGGGTATCCTCTCGCAACGGCCCTCTGCACCGGTCAACCCGTTCACTCCTGCGAATGGTTCCCGACCGGCCCCACGACACTGCACTCTTTGCACTCCTCGCACTCGAACTCCAGCGTGGAGTGGAGGATGCTGTACTTCTTCAGCCGCTCCTTGATCTCCCTCTTGATCGCCTCGATCCGGGAAACATCCCGTTCGCAGGAGTACACGTGGGCATCCAGCACGTTGATGTCGGAGCAGAGGCTCCAGAGGTGGACATGGTGCACGCCGTCGACTCCCGAAACGGAGGTCATGTCGGCAACGACCGCGTCGAAGTCAACCGAGGGGGGCGTGAACTGGAGGAGGATGGTGACGGTCTCCCGGAGGATCCGGACCGCGGTGACAATGATGACAACCGTGATCACGAAGGAGAGCAGCGGGTCCACGATGCTCTGCCCGGTGATGGTGATCCAGACCGCGCCGGCGATCACCCCGACCGAGGAGACGGTGTCCCCGACAACGTGCAGGAAGGCGCTCCTCACGTTCAGGCTGGAACTCCCGTGGAGGAGCCACACGACCCCGGCGTTGACCGCAAGGCCGATAACGGCGACGAGGAGCATCAGGCCGCCCGCGACCGGCGCGGGGTTCTGCATCCGCTGCCAGGCTTCGTACAGGAGGACGACGGAGACCGCGATCAGGAGGAGCGCGTTGACAAATGCGGCGAAGATCTCCGCACGGTGGTACCCGTACGTCCGCTCCGGGGTCGGGAGCTCCTCCGCGAGCACCAGCGCGACGAGCGCGAGGAGAAGGGCCAGCACGTCCGAGAACATGTGCCCCGCGTCGCTGACCAGGGCGAGCGACCCGGCAAGGAACCCGCCGGCCACCTCGACGACAAGAAAGAGGAAGGTGACGATGATCGCGGTCTTCAGGGATTTCCGGTAATCCCGCGGGGCTCCTGCGGCATGGTCGTATGATCCTTCCATGGCCGGAAATTCTCCTCCCGGAACAGATAATGGTTACAGTTGCCGAAGGGGGAGTGCCCGGGCTGAAGGCGGCCTGTAAGGAAACGCCCCGGACAGGGCCGGCATGCCTTTGGCTGCCTGCGGACGGCAGGAACCCGGGAACGTCAGCCCCATCGTCCGGAATACCCCGGCTACTCTTCCGCGGGATCCTCCCCCCTCCCGTCCTGCCCCCTGCAGGGAATTTCACCGTTCATCGATGACAACGTCGCGGGTGCCTTCCGTGAAGACGACCCGGACCTTCTTTCCCGGCGCCAGCTCCTCCCCGCCGTAGTACGGCATGAGGGACTCGACAGTTGCGGTAAAAACGGCATCGTACGGCGGGTGCACCTCGAGCGCGACCACGACCATCGGCTGGTCGTTGTAGCTGGTCCCGGTTTCAGTCACGCTCAGCACAACCGCCTCGGCCGGGATCCCCGTCCGCCGGATCCGGCCCTCTTCGTACCGTCCGACAGGGAATGACCCGAAGAGGAGGATGAAGACGAGGATGAACAGGACGAAGAAGATCGCCATCGGGCGGACGAAATCCATCTCGTCGTCCGTAACAACGGTGTAGATCATGACGGCGAACGGGACCCACATGATGAAGAAGACCGCCCACCCGGCCTTCCGCATCCGCCTGTCCCAGACCATGCATGCTCACCGTCCCGGCGGCGGATTCCCCGGCACCGATGCGGGGGATCGCCGCATGTGCCGGAAGGTCTTCTTCCGGCACCATGAAACCAGCTGCCGGGCGCGGTTTCATTTGCCGGAAGCCTTTCTTCCGGCACCATGAAACCAGCTGCCGGGCGCGGTTTCACGGCCGAAGGATCCTTCTTCCGGGGCTATGAAATTGGTTGCAGGGATCGGTTTCGCCTGCAGGAAGCCCCTCTTCCGGCGCTATGAAACCGGCTGCCGGGTGCGGCGCCCGGCGTTTTATCCGACGCGGAGACTGTCGCGCTTCCCCTGCCGGCCAGGGACCGACCGGTCGATTTCGGGACCCGGGAGCGATCTCCTCCCCTTTTTCCGGCGCCGTGGTACGGCGGTCGCCGGCACGGAGGATGACCGGGATACCACAATGGCAGAAAACCAGATCTCCGCAAAAGATGCAGTTTTTTTTATGGGGACCGGACCGGGGAAGGCCCCTTGTGCGGCCCGGCCGCCGTTACCTGCGCTTCAGGATCCGCCCGAGGAACCAGCCTTCCGAGAAGAAACTCAGTTCAAGACGGTCAAGGATGCTTTTTTGGACCGTTTCCTTCATCGCCTCGTTCTCAATCCGCCGGGTTTTCAGGTAGTCCACGTACAGGCCGAAGATCTCCTTGTCCGGAAGGGTCATGACGCGCTCGTCAAAATTTTCGACCTTGACCTGCTTGATGAAGATATCCGAGGGGGCATCCTTCACGTGCTCGATGAACGGCGTTCGGAGTTCCTCGATCAACCGGGTCCGCATCCGGCTGACGTCGGTGTCCTGCGCCACCGGACCGCCGGGATGAGGGGGGGTTCTTTTCCCGGCCGGATCTATCCCTGCTCCTTCCGGAAACGACGGTGCCTCGTCCTCTCTCCCCATGAGAGTAACTCTTTTCAGGGTCTATTTAACCGTTTGTACTTCCCCGGCGTCATGGACGCAGGGAGCGAGAGAGGGAGGGAATTTTCGGGTGCATCCGAAGTCGCGCTCCGGGTACAACCTTACCCAGGACGCGGGGCGCCACCGCTTCTCCCTGAGCAGCTTCTGGCAGAAGAGGGGGGAGCAGCAGGGTATCCCATCCTGTTCCCTGATCTCCGCGACAGCCAGGGAGCGGTTGTGCGGGAGGACCGCCACACCCTCTTCTCCGGCGCCTTACCGCCCGCCCGCTGGCCGTCCGGCGCGACACGGGAAGAGGATGGTACGGTGCTCTTTTCGCCGTCCCTTCCCCCCGGGAGATACCGGCTCTCCCCGGGTGTCGGGGGGAACAGCTGCCCCGATACCATCCCGGCCGGGGATGCCGGCGTCGGAAAGGTACATTATCCTCCGGCGCGTACCGGTTATGACAGGGTACAATGAAACGGGGACAGACGAGAACGACACCCATGGCCGTACAGCGCAGTTTTTTTGCAGGCACCGTCCTGCTGGTCATCGCCCTCTTCCTCCTCGCTGTGCCCGCGGCCGGCGCGGAGAACGCAACCGCAGCGACCCCCGTGGAATGCCCGGTCCTGGAGCCCTGCGCGGAGGGTACGACCTGCATCTACTACTTCTACGGGGACGGGTGCCCCCACTGCGCACGGATCCGTCCGGTCATCGATGCGCTCGCGGAGAAGTACCCGGAGGTGGAGCTGCGGGCCTACGAGATCTACTTCAATACGACCAACAGGGCGATGCTCAACGACTTCCGGCAGCGGTACAACGTGACGAAGGCGGTGATCCCGACACTCTTCGTCGGGGACCAGGCCCTCATTGGCGAGACCGCCATCCGCACGGGGCTCGAAGAACGGATCACCTGGTACCGGAGCAACCCGCGGGTCTGCCCGGTGAACTACACGGTCTTTGGCGGTGATCCGCTGGACGTCTCGCCGGCCCAGCCCGTCAATCTCACCGTGCCCGCCATCGTCGCCGCGGCAGCGATCGACAGCATCAACCCCTGCGCGATTGCGGTCCTCGTCATCCTGCTCGCGTACCTGGCATCGCTCGGGGAGCGGCGGCGGGTGGCGGTCGTTGGCTGCGCGTACATCGCCACTGTCTTTGTCGTGTACTTCATTGCCGGGCTCGGGCTTCTTTCCGTCGTCCAGAAGGCCGGCCTGACCGGGCCGGTCTTTACCATCGCCGCAATCATCGCCATCATAACCGGGCTCATCAACATCGCCGAGGTCCTCCTGAAACGTGAGATCTTCACGCTCGCGATCCCCGCATCGCAGAAGGGGACCATCGACCGGTACATCCGGAAAGCGTCCGTCCCCTCGGCGATCGTTCTCGGCGCGCTCGTCAGCATGGTGGAACTGCCCTGCACGGGCGGCATCTACCTTGCCATCCTCGGGCTGCTTGCCAACCGGATGACGCTTGCCGAAGGGATCCCGTACCTCCTGCTCTACAACCTGGTCTTCGTCCTCCCCCTTGTCCTGATCCTGATCGTCATGGTCTGGGGCGGGACACCGCAGCGGCTGGAGAAGTTCCGTACCGGGAGCCGGCGCTGGGTGCGCCTCGTCATGGGCATCGTCATGGTCGCGCTGGGTGCGGCGATGCTGGCCGGGATAATCTAGGCAGAAGGCCGGTCGCTTCATTTTTTAAAAAGAAAACGGCGGGGCAGGACCGGGATTTTTTTAAAAATCAACCCCCGCGAACGCTGGTATGGAGCCGGCCGCGTCACGGGTACCGGCTCGTGGCAATGAGCGGGACCTTCCCCGCGATCCTCTCCCGGAACAGGCGGAGGGGGAACGCCGACCGGTTGAGGGCAGCGTACATATCGTAGGGTGCCGGGGCGTAGGACCGCCGGATCCTGTCCGTGAGGGTTACGACGAGCGTCTTCGTCGCGATATCGTACCCCGGCTTGATGATCTCCCGGGAGAAGTGCCTGCTCCCGGCAAAAGCCATCGTAAAATCCTGGAAACGTCGCCGTCTTCTGGTTCCCGGAGGGGGAACCGGAAAATAAATGCTGACGGAATTGACACGGCCTGCGACCGGGAGGATATTACCGGAGATCCCCGACAAACGGAGCGACGATATCCTCGTTCTCGTTGAGGAGGGGCTGGAGCTGCCGGGTGACGGCAGCGATCTGCCGGATCGTCTCAGACTCCTTCTGCCGGTGCTCCTGCAGCACCTCCGGCGAGGCTATGGCCGTCTCGTTCTCCATGAGGAAACGGAGGTTGCCATAGAGGAATGAGTACCTGCCGGCCAGCTGGTCGATCGCCATGATGTTCTCGTTGAACCGGACTGCTTCCTGACCTTCGAGGGGGTTCTCCGGGCTGATCGCTGTCCTGATCTCCCGGGAGAGGCGGATCCGGTCCTGGATGCATCGCGCCTGGTTCACGATCCTGACGTAGCCGGACCGGATGTCCGATTCGGGTATTTCGCTGCCAACCTGGTCCGAACGAACTGCCGGCCGGGCAGCGGTCATGGGGGATGCCGCTCGCGTACGGGCAGCGATCGTCGCGGGTGCCGGTTGCGGAGCGGGGGCTGCTGTACGGGGGGGTGGCGGGAGACGGGCGGGCTCTTCCGGTTCTGCCCGGGCGGTGGCGTACGCCTTCGCGAGCGTCGTCCACGCCCGGTCAAAGGCAATCACCGGTTTCTTCTGGAGCGGGGCCGGTGACGAGAGGGGAGTTTGCCGCCGACTCAGCATCTTTTTCAAGAACCTCAGGTAGACCGGCGAGAACGCGAGTACAAGAACGGCAAGGATCCCTACAACGACCAGGAACGTCTCTTCCTCCCGCATGTTACCCCTGCATTGTGTTCTCGTTGTCCAGCGAACATAAAGTACTGCAAGGCAGAGCCGTGCCGGGATACCAATCCCCGGGGTGTTTTTTATGCGCAGGCCTGCCATGCCCGGAGAAGGGGGACTTCCGGCATTCTCCCCAGGGGAAGCCGGTCGATGACCTCCGGAGGGATCGTTTCCCCTCCGGCATGCCGGGGCATGACTGCTGCCGGAAGAAGCGTCAATAGTGAACGATTTCACTCAATTTTTGAGCGATTTTTTCCAAAAAGCGAAAAATTTCCGGAGACCGGCAGGGGTGCGGGTCCTTCAGGAGCCCGCCGCCCGTCTCTCGCCGGCAATCCGGTCGGTCACGATCCAGTACAGAACCGAAAGGATACCCGTGATGATGAGCACGTACCAGACATAGGCGAGGAGCGACCACCGCTCCAGCTTGACGAGGGGGAAGATCTCTGCCAGCAGGAGCAGGATTCCACAGAAGACAATGCCGGTCCCGAGCGTCCCGGCAAGGACCGTTCCCGCCGACGGTTTGTCATAAATATTATTCAAAAACGCAAGGATGAGCCCGATACAGAAGATGATGACGTAGGGTATCACGGTATTATACGCCGTGCCCTGCTCGATCAGGTGGATGAAGAACCCGGTCGCAAGGAGGATGACCGCGGTGAGGAAGGCATAAAAAACCGTGTAGAAGACCCGCCCGGCACTCACCGGCCCGGTCAATGTCGCCAGAATTTCTGTTTTCAAATACTCCCAGAACGCATGCTGCATAGGTTCCCGACAGTGATCTGCATGTAAGAAAGGATAATCATTGTTATTTTATTTTTCCGGGATGTTTCCGGCGGGAACGCGGTTGCCAGCGTCGGGTACCACGATGCGATCCTGGGCAGGGTATCGCAGGTTGTTTCCGGCCTGAAAAAACGGGGAGGCTTTTCACGGCCGGCGGCATCGTTTGCCGGACCTTGGTTCACGTGAGGGGTTTGGCGCCGTGCCCGTTTTCACAGGTATTGATCCGGCATTCCGGGCACCGGGATTCCTGTGCCGGCGGCCTGCCCCGTGGACCATGACCGCGGATAAGAATCCATGAGAAAATTTTTTTATTCAAGGAGTGGGGGTCAAGGGGGTGTGCCCCCTTGGGCTGCCTCCCCCACTGGGGGAGAGAGGGGGTCACATTCATAAATTCCGCTGAGTACGCACCACGAGGATTTCTCCCGAGCCTTTTTGTTTGAAAAAAGGTATGCTATTTCCGGAAGACCGACCAGGAAACAGCGACTGCCAGCGATGCGGCAATGCCTGCCGGCCCGGGCGCGGGTGACTGCAGGGGTTCTTCAACCGGGAGTTCTCCGTCAGGGACCATCCCGGGAGATGAGACCGTACGTCCTTCCGCCGGCGCTTCCGGTGCCGGTGTCGTTCCGGCCGCCGGGGAGTGAGGTTCCGTGTACAAAACGCGGATCATCCAGTCGATCTCCTCCGCACGATACCCGGCGCTCCCGATCTTTTTCGCAGCGATACGGTTCGGGCTGGTGGATACCAAAAAGGACGTTTTCGCATCCGTGGGAGTCCCGTACACGATGTCGATGCCGGGCTCTTTCTGCGAGGCCGGGCCGGAGCCGGTAAAGAGCACGAGGTAAAAATCCCCGTTCACGTCGTGGCCGGGGAGGCCGGTATCCACCCACGAGGAGGTTTCCAGGCAGGCCGCCTCGTCATCCACGGCGGGCAGCGGGACCTGGTCATACGGGATGGTGTCGCTTGACAAAACCGTGAAATTCCGGTCCCAGATCTCGATGCGGACCTGCCCCCCGCCTTTCCCGTACCGGCAGCCGGCAATGCGCACGCCGGTTAGGGTAATCGTCCTGCCATTATGAAAAAATACCGCATGCCCGTCCTTCTGCAGTGCCCAGGAGCCGGTCGGCACCCCGGGCGATGTATACCCCAGTTCGCCGTCGTACGCAATCGAGCTGTTCCGGATGACCGGGATGTCGACGGGCGGCGTATAAAGGGGGGCGCCTTTTAAGAGGTCGGCATTGACATGGTCGTAATTCTGTTCGGCGATCGTAAGATCGGGGTCGAGATCGAGGGCAATGACGAATGACTCCAGCGCTTCCTCGTTCCTCCCGAGGCAGTGCAGGGCGCTGCCCCGGGTATTCCACGGCGTGCCGGACGCCGGGTCGAGGTCGATCGCCTTCTCGGCAGCAGCAAGCGCCATGGGGCATTTCCCGTCGGCAAGGAGGTCCGCTGCCACCTTCCCCTGGGCTTCTGCCTCGGGCGTGGCCGCACCGGCCGGGGAGATCACCATGCCTGGGAGGATGAATACGAAGAGGAACAGGAAGATCTGCCGTCTCATGAACTGAGAGATTTCTTCCGCAAGGTTAATAGCACCACCGGTCCGGCCGGCGCCGGTGCGGGATGCCGCAGGTGCCGCCGCGGGGGTTCTTCTCTCCGTCAGGTCCGTTCCAGCGCCGCGAGGCTGGATGTGACGCCGGCAAGGGACTTCACCTCGATCACCGCCGTCGCGTGGTTGCGCCGGAGGGCCTGCATGACCTTTGCAAAATCGATGCTCCCGTCCCCCACGGGGCTGTGCGAGTCCCGCCTCCCGTCGTTGTCATGGAGGTGCATGTGGGAGAACTCCTCTTTCAGGAACCCGGGCAGGCAGCCGTTGACGTTCGCGTGGCCGCAGTCGAGCGTGAACCCGCACTCCCCGATCAGGCCGAGATCGTCCGGGGTTCTGAGATTGAAGTAGTTCATGTCCCCCATGTTCTCGAAGGAGAACCGGGCCCCGCGATCGGCTGCGGCGGCGCGGATCTCGCCTAAGGATTTTTTGAACTGCCGGTCGGCCGCCTCCCGCTCCTGCACCCAGGAGTAGTAGCCCGGGTGCATCACGACGCCGGCACCGATCTCCGCGGCAACGGCGAGGCAGTCGGTCATGACCTCCACGCTCGCCCGCCGGATGGGTTCGCGGAGGCTCGCGATGTTGATCCCGTGGTAGGGGGCGTGGAGCATGAAGGCGCAGGAGTAACTTTCGAAGAGGGCCGGATCGGTGATGAAGTGCGGGCCCTCGTCCATGACCTCGATGAGGCCGGTGATCGCTGCGAGCTCGTCCAGCGCATCCGGGAGCGGTTTATGGAGGAGGCAGTAGGTCGAGACGCCAACCATTGTGGAAATTGTTTGCCGGCGATGGGATAAGGGTAGTGGATGGGGCACCGGGATCGATGCAACGGTGCCGGGATACTTCCGGCAGGGACTGCTCCCTGCACTGCAGCGTCTGGTTCCGCTCCTGGCACCGGAAGCCGGTCACCCGCTCCCGGACTATCCCGGGAGCCGGGCATTGGCCATTTCACGGCTGGCGGCTGGTGGCAACGAGCGGGACCTTTCCTGCAACCATTTCCCGGAACAGCCGTGCCGGTGTGCGGGTGTGGCGGAGTGCCGCGTACAGGGCATAGGTGACCGGGGCGTACGAGCGCCGGACCCTGTCCGGGAAGGTGACGACGAGGGTTTGCGTTGCGGTGTCGTACCCCAGTTCCCGGATCTCCCGCGAAAAATTGTGATCCCAGATAAACGCCATGATCGGTCCTCCGGTGTGCTTTGTTGATGGTTTCCCGTGGGGAATCCAACCATAAATGACTGCCGGAAGCGACAGTACCACTGTTGGGGAACCGCAGGAGATGCGGCTTTGTTCATTGTGCCTGCGGTAACCGGGGGATCAGTACGGGATGACCTTCAGCCCGGGGACTTTTAAAAAATGCCGGTCTCGGGTGATGATCTCCCCGTCGTACCTGAGTGCGATGACAGCGATCACTTCGTCGAAATCGCCGATTGCGTTGCCGCTCTGTGCCAGTGCAGCCGAAAGCCTGCCAAATGCTTCAAAGATTGTTTCGTCGACAGGAAGGACCGTGAATACTTCCAGGAGCGTGGCGATGATCAACCGGTTCTTCTCGTTTCCCGTAACAAACGCCCCTTTGTACAGTTCAAGTGCCGTGACAGCCGTCGTCTGGAGCGCGGTGCCCGCCTGTTCATACGCTTCGTACCGTGCAAGTGCGCCGGGGTCCCTGCGCATCAGGTCGACAATAAACGAGGTGTCGGCAATCGGCATGATCGATCAGAGCCGGACCGGCCGCATCCTGCTCTTCCGCATATCCCGGGAAGTCTTCTCGACCGAATCGGCAAGATCGGAACAGTTCCCGATCTCGGCGAGAACATCAGCAAGTTTCCGCCGTACCGGGTAATACTGCACGATGACATCCGAGAAACTCGTCTTCTCATCTTTCTTCAGCGCCTTGAGCCGCTCGTACGCCTCCTCGGTGATGCTGATGGTCTTCGTGGCCATGATCATCCCTGTGTATGTATGTGTATTTAATTTTTGCAGCGTGCGAGAAAAGGCTGGTATTTCCCGATTCTCTTCAACATCCCGATGAGGACGAACGAATCGGCGAAAAACGAAGCCATGGTCAATCGCGCTTGTCGTCCCTCGGGTGCCCGGGTATCGATCTTCCCGTCAGGGAGCATACCAAAAAAGCCATCTCCAAAGGATCTCTTTTCTGGAGCACGGGATCTCTTCCCCGTCCCCGCCAGACCGTGGGCCGGAGCTAGCTGGTGGGCAATTGCTTCCACAGGTTTTGGTTGTTCCTTACGGGTTTTGCAGGGGAAAAGAGTTTCATTAAAAAAATGGTATCACGGGGAACATGAATCCGCCGCTCGTTTTTTCGGCATCATCTTCCCGGGCGTTCAGGGTCACCCTGACATTCCTCCCTGCCCTCCTCACTTCCCGATAAACTCAACGTTTTGCATATCCCTGAAATGCTTATCGCCGGTCAGGATGGTGAGCCGGTGGTATTCTGCGGTTGCAAGAATCAGCCGGTCGGCGATGCCCCCGCCAATCGTCCGCTTGTCATACATCCCGGAAAGGACTCCAACATCCGTATCGACCGGGATGATCTCGCTTGCCCGGATGATCTCGTCGACAACCGCATGCCCGGTTCGCTCATCGCCCCGCTGGACGAACACGGTCATAATTTCCGAAAGGGTGATCACCGAGGTCTTCACCGGCTCGTCACCATCGATGAATGCCTTTGCCTTTGAATCCGGGCGATCGAAATAATCGATCCACGCCCAGGTATCAACGAGGTACACGCTCTTTGTCCTCCGTCCGGTCCCGCCGGAACTCGCCGATGCCGGGGAACGCACCCGCCTTTGAGGGGAGATGTCGCTTCCATTCCGTGTACAGGAACACGATCGCGTCATTGTAGGTCGGGAGATCCAGCGCCTGTTTCACATGGTCCAGCCGCGCCTTCGCCGCGTCGTTCAGCTGCACCGGGTTCCGTTTCGGGACGGCTGCGGGAGATGCCCTCCGTGCTTTTGATGCCATACAACATTCTGTATGTTGTATACTTTCTTAAGGATTGCTTCCCCCTCTTCCATTGTCGGGGAAGAGGTCGGTGACAGGAGTGTCCGGAGCCATTGCACGGGGACAGAAACGCTCTGCCACCGTCCTGCATCTCACATGATGAGGAGGTCTTGCCAGCGTTACAACCGGAAAACCCGATTCATAACGTCGTTGCACGCTTTCCTGAGGCTCTCATCGGTTGTACCGATCTCCCCCTCAATAAGGTCTTTGGACACGGTTGCGACCTTATCGAACTTAATGACGGAAGATACTTTCAGGCCGGATGAGGGAAATGCAGGATGATCTGAAGACAGGAGAAGATCGGAGGGGTAGAAGGGTGGCCCTGCTTTTGATGAGATGAACGCCACGACAACATCTTCCGGGTTTTCATGAATAACCAGAGCCGGACGAAGTTTTGCGCCGCTCATGTCAGTAAACGGGAAACGGATGAGGATAATTTTTCCCTTCATTGGTACCTGACTTTCAGATCGGCAACAGAATAGAGGTCGGGCTCATTATCAAGGAATCCGGCAAGGGAATATTCCGAGACTTCGTACAGGGCCTTCTTCTTCTTTGTGGAAGATCGTGTGGTTTTCCCGGGGGACTTTTTTTCCGCATGGTTACGGGGAACCTTTGCCTGCGGTGTCATCATATCCAATGTAATCCGGAGTGACATTAGGGTTGTGGTAAAAAGAAAAATTCCGGACTCCCCTCAAAATTCCTTCCGGCACGAAATAAAAAACCAGCAGGGGAGTTCTCCCCTGCCCTGATCTTTTTTTCAGTACCCCGCCATGGAGCCGAGCACCCGGTCCCACATGACGAAAACGCCACGAATAGAGATCATCCCCGGAAGCACAATGCCTTTGTAGGGTGAACACACATGTACGACAAGGAGAGGACATGAGCAGCAGGGCAGTCTCGATCAATACCGTTCTGGAGTACGTTGACCAGCTCGACCGTGATGACCAGGAATACCTTTCCGAATTGCTTCACAAAAGGCTCATCGATTCGAAACGGGCGGCAATTGCAAAGAGAGCTGTGCAGGCAAGACTGAACGTGCAGAAGGGCCGGTGCAAAACCGGATCAGCAAAGGACCTGCTGGCGGACCTGAATGGTTGAGATCGTCTGGGATGACCGGTTCCGTCGCATTTACCGGAAGTGGGTCAAACGGCACCCGGAACTCGGCGACCATTTTTCAAAAAAGATCCTCGTGTTCGAAAAGAACGTATTCCATCCTTCCCTAAAAACGCATTCATTGAGTGGCGTGCTGCAGGGCCTCTTTTCCTGTTCAATCACCCACGAC
>JAKLEQ010000180.1 GCA_022711635.1 Methanoregula sp.
CGGGCGCGACCTGCAGGATGCCCGGGAGGTAGGCCTGATCGATGACGCCACCCCGCTGCCGGAGGAGGCAGCCGAAGCCCTTGGAATTACGAACAGCGAGATCATCAATACGCTCATCTACGACCTGCTGGAGAACAGCGATACCGAAGATGACTGTTTTATCTCCTATAGCAAAGAGACGGAAAAAGCCCTCATTACGCTGCGGCGGTTCTCCCGCAGGAACATCTACGACAATGAAAAACTTATGGCCGAGCGGCAGAAGATCGAACGGATGTATGCCATCCTGTTTGCCACCTGCCTTGAAGCCCTGGAAACCGATGACATGTCGGCAAAGATCTACACGGATTTCATCAATACCGGTTGGATCAGTCAGAACTACCTCAACACAGCGACTCCGGCCGAGGTTGTCCGGGACTATATCGCCGGGATGACGGATCATTATTTTGCCCGGCAGTTCGAGGAATGTGTCATTCCCCGCCGGGTGGACCAGCGGTTCGTGTAGGTCCCATGAGAAAGACCGGTCATTGAAGGGG
>JAKLEQ010000181.1 GCA_022711635.1 Methanoregula sp.
AAGAATAATTCTGGAAATTTACCGTTTTCATCGTTCTGACGATCCTTTCGGATCACAAACCTTTTTTCCTTATCAGGCGATCACTGTTATTATTAATACGGAGTGCGCCGCACCAGTACAGGAAAGCGTTCGTGAATGGCGCAGAAAAGTGCAAAGATCAAATATCTTGAACACAAACGTGATCAACAGGAGAATCTGATTACCATGATGGAAACTTCATTGTCTGCTGCAACGGAAGACCGGATTGCAACACTGGAAAAGAAGGTCAGGGAGATGGAGGCACTCGTCAAGGGTCTGACCCAGGAGCTGCTTGACCTCAAGTCGGTTGCCATGAAGATGACCAAGCAGAGCGAGGAACGCAGCCGGCAGGAGCTGAAGCGGGGCACCATTGTCGCCGGGACCTCATCCCAGCAGACAGCTCCTGCCGCAGCACCAGCCGGCAGTGGAAGCACGATCATCCGGCCCAAGGGCAAGCCAGCCGAGGCCCCGGCAGCCCCGGTGGAACCCGCGATGGACATGATCATGCA
>JAKLEQ010000182.1:0-277 GCA_022711635.1 Methanoregula sp.
CGGCTGCAGGAAGTGGATCCAGAAGGGCCGGATCCGGGACTTCAGCCTGGAGAACGGGGGCTATACCAGCCCGGTCTTCGAGATCCTGATAGCCAAGGGTGCCGTCGGCGATGACTGACGGTTCGGCTATTCGCACCTTCTGGTACGGGGTGCTGTATGCGATCGGTGCATTCGATCTGGCGGGCCTTACCGATATGGAGAGAGAGGACATCGCCCAGCGAAGGACCTGGTTCTGGCTCGGTGAAGTGAGCGTGGCTGCTGTTCTGGCCGGGACTAT
>JAKLEQ010000182.1:287-523 GCA_022711635.1 Methanoregula sp.
TGGCATTCATCGGGGCGGCGGTCCTGTTCCTGCCGCTCTTCGTTTTCCTGCCGAAACTGATTCGTCGGGGGATGAAAGTGGATTCGGACGCTGCGATCGATGCGCTCGGGAAGAACGAGCAGGTGAAGAAGGTCTTCTGGGCCCTGTTCGTAGCGATGGCCGGGCTGGTGCTTACCCAAGTGCTGGACCCTGAAACAGCTCAGCAGATTGTCGGGATAATCATGTCGGCAGTGCCG
>JAKLEQ010000183.1 GCA_022711635.1 Methanoregula sp.
TATCCGGGTCCCGCACTTTTCGCAGAATTTATAGCCGGGCCTAACCGGCCTGTTGCAGGTCGGGCAGGTGTGCATCAGTTCGGGTCGCGAAGCCGGATCGTCCATGAGGGCAGGTTGGATGGAAAATTTTAAAAAACAGGCAGATTCCCGGCGGGGGGCCCTGCCTGACACGTTCAAATCATTTTTTAACGATACTCTTTAAAATCCTTTTTCGTCCCTGTCCGGTGAAGTCTGAATCACTTTAATCGTCCATTGGGTTCGTGGTCACCCTTTGTACCGGTGGTACCGTAGCTGAGGCAGACCGCTGATGTAGAGCGAATCGTCAAACGAATCATAGACCCAGGATGTCGTGTTCTCCGTGCGGGAGTTCGTCGTGTAGAGGCTTTTCTCTTCCTTTGTCCAGGTGCCCGATTCGATCACCTCCTCCCCACCGAGGAAGAAATTCACCGAAAAGTACGTCCTGTTTTCATAGAAGATGATATGCCGGTCGGAGAGCGGCAGCTCTCCCCCGATCCAGTGGCT
>JAKLEQ010000184.1 GCA_022711635.1 Methanoregula sp.
GTTCACACGCGAACGATGATAATCAGATTACCGGAAGGCTGAATATTTATGAGAGCTCCCCGCATCAGGGCCCCGCGCGGGGAGTCCTCACATCTGCAATTTTCATTGTTTCACGGTGAGCTCTAAACGTTCATGCCCGTTTCTCAAGAGCCAGGATTTCAATGATTCGCAGAGCAGGGATACGAACTTCCGCCAGGATGCAATTTCATAGTAAAAACGGTTCCATCACCCTGAAATAAAAAAAATCATAGAAGAAAGGTCCCTACAGGATCAGCGAAATGAGGTCATGCTTGGTGATCACGCCACGCGCCGTCTTTCCTTCGACCACCAGCACCGCGTGGTTCTGCTGGAGGATGTTGATTACCGTTTCCACATCCATGTCCGGGGGTACCGTGGGGAACCCGGACTCCATGAAGTCCCTGACAGTGAACAGGTGAGTCTTGTGCAGGCTCTGCTGCTCGATGGCCTTTACAATCACCGCTTCTGAGATGCAACCGACCGGAATACCCCTCTCGATCACT
>JAKLEQ010000185.1 GCA_022711635.1 Methanoregula sp.
CTTCTTGGGGGGGCAGGGTCTTTTCTGGCATCATCATCACTTCTGTCTGGCTTTGGTTTTTCAGGCGGCATATTAAATGCTTTCTGGAAGGGAGGGCAGAATCGGTTGTCTGCGAAATCAGTAATGTATGAGGGCTACTATCCGGATACGCCTGTAATAATGCCGAAGCGGGCGACATCATCCGGTCATCCGGTCGAAGGGCTTAAGTACAAGGAATAACCTGGTAGCGAGAGGCCCGCCTTAACTCAGCCTGGTAGAGTGCGCGGCTGTAGTATGTCTCGCACCGTAGAGGTGCTACGCGCAGTCACCGCGATGTCCCCGGTTCGAATCTGGGAGGCGGGATATGCATCTGTCCGGATGGTGTAGTGGCCCATCATGAAAGCCTGTCGAGCTTTCGACCCGGGTTCGAATCCCGGTCCGGGCGTTTATTTTTATGTTAATGAAAAGAGATTCCAGGGGAAGATTCTTATTCGCTAGGTTTTTATTCCTGTTAAGCAAAATATAAGCAGTCA
>JAKLEQ010000186.1 GCA_022711635.1 Methanoregula sp.
CCCACTTCATCACCGTCTCGGGCCCGGAGATCATGAGCAAGTACTACGGGGAATCCGAAAAGGGGCTTCGCGGGAAGTTCGAGGAGGCCGAGCAGAACGCGCCGGCGATCATCTTCATCGACGAGATCGATGCGATAGCGCCCAAGCGTGCGGAGGTGCAGGGCGAGGTCGAGCGCCGGGTCGTCGCCCAGCTCCTCGCGCTGATGGACGGCTTGAAAAGCCGCGGCCAGGTGATCGTGATCGCGGCAACCAACCTGCCGGACGCGATCGATCCCGCACTCCGGCGCGGCGGACGGTTCGACCGGGAGATCGAGATCGGGATCCCCGACAAGAAGGGCCGGATGGAGATCTTTCAGGTCCACACCCGCGGGGTCCCGCTCGCGGAGGACGTGAAGATCGAGGACTACGCCAACACGACCCACGGGTTCGTCGGCGCGGATATCGCGCTCCTCGTCAAGGAAGCCGCGATGCACGCGCTGCGCAAGATCATCCCCAGGATCAAGATCGACGA
>JAKLEQ010000187.1 GCA_022711635.1 Methanoregula sp.
TGGTTGGTACATAGTTTACTTCCATTTCACACCTCTATACAATCTGAAAATCCCGGTTGAGCAACATTAAACCTTACGGAATTGGTACGAAAAAAAAGAGGATTCATTGTACTTTGATTTGCAAAAACACATAACCTGTCTTTACAATTGAGTACTATCCATTAATCACAAATGTCTGATTTTTTTTGTTTCGCGCTGAACGCAGGGTCGGATTACAAAAAGAGGCGATTTTTATTGTTTTTTTCAGCAATTACTCTACACCATCATATCCATGGAGGGCAGTCAGGTTGTTTCACTTTGTACTGATTTTGTAAAAAAAGGATTCCTTTTCAGGAAGGAGTATTACTCCTTCTTGAACGGGTTGAAGACGTTCTCGTAGATCATGTCGCTGCCGGTGTTGTGGAGACGTGCACGCTCCTCCTTCTCCTCGACATACGCCATGAGCGGGAGTTCCATGGAGACGCCGGGCACGTGGCCGAACATCTTCTCGAGTTCGACCTGCTGGGCGTGC
>JAKLEQ010000188.1 GCA_022711635.1 Methanoregula sp.
CCTCTGGATCAACATCATTATGGACACGCTTGCGGCTTTCGCCCTCTGTTCCGAAGCCCCGCACCGCGGCCTGATGCAGCATACACCGGTTCCGCAGGATGCACCAATCGTCACACCGTTCATGTGGCTCTCGATCATCGCGACCGGCACGTTCCTGATCCTTGCAGGCATCCTCCAGCTGGCGACCGGGTTCCTCGGCGGGACGAATCCGGCGGAGATCAGCACCGTATTCTTTGCCGGCTTCATCATGGCAGCGGTCTGGAACGGGATCAACTGCCGGGCGCTCGACGGGAAGATGCCCCCGTTTTTCAAGGGCAACCCGACCTTCTTTATCGTCATGAGCGGTATTATCGCAGTCCAGGTCGCCATCGTCCAGTTCGGCGGTTCCGTGTTTGCCACCGTCCCCCTGTCAGCAGAGCAGTGGATTAGAATCATCCTTGCCACCGCATCGGTGCTCGTTATCGGGTTTGTCCTCCGGGTCTCCTATGGATTATTCCGCCGCCGTCA
>JAKLEQ010000189.1 GCA_022711635.1 Methanoregula sp.
TCATTCACATAATCAATGACCCGTTCCGTTAAATACCTAACGAACATAAGTTCGACAGAAAACGAAACCCGCCGGGAAATCTGCCGAACGACAACTCATAAATAATAAGCAACTCAATTTTGATAAGCATGACTCCCGCAGAGGATCTCCAGTGTCTCAAGGCCATCGCACTCCGGGGCGGGTGCAAGGGCCCGGTCTTTGTCTCGACCCAGAGTATCGGAACAATGCTTGCGATAAGCCAGCAGACGGCATCGCGCCGGCTCAAAGGACTCGAGACACAGGGCCTTATCACCCGGGCAATGACTGCGGACGGACAGCATGTCACGGTCACCAGGCTGGGTGAGGACGAGCTCCGGCGGGAGCACCAGGAATATTTACGGATCTTTTCTGAAGGCGGCAAGACCTTCGCGCTGCAGGGAGCGGTGGTCTCGGGGATCGGCGAGGGCAAGTACTACATGAGCCTGCCTGCGTACAAGGAGCAGTTCAAAACCCATCTCGGGTTCGAGC
>JAKLEQ010000019.1 GCA_022711635.1 Methanoregula sp.
GATGCCTACAAACTGCACCGTACCGTCGCTCGCCCCTGGGGTACCTACACGGTGCTGGAAGAAGGGCCGCGCTTCAAGATCAAGCGCATTGAAGTCAAACCCGGTGGCAGCCTCAGTCTGCAGATGCACCATCACCGCAGCGAACACTGGATCGTTGTATCAGGGACTGCGAAAGTTACTGTTGATGGAAACGTCACCCTTATCCAGCGGGGTGAGAGCACCTTTGTCCCCATTGGATCGAAACACCGTCTTGAAAATCCAGGGCTTATTCCCCTCGAACTCATCGAAGTCCAGATTGGCGAATATATCGGGGAGGACGATATCACCCGTCTCGACGATGATTATAACAGGAAATGATTATGAGGTAACCGGACCATCGGATTGACCTATGTTCACGACAGGATCAATAGGATTTCTGAAATTAAAAAAAAAAACAATTTTGGAAAAAATCAGGATTTTGGTTCTTTTATCTCTGCCGCACAAGAAATAACCAGTCCGGCCCTTTTTATCAGGAAATACGCGCCGGCAAGGCCAAGGACGATAACCCCAATCCCGAATAACTCGAGGGGATCTGTCGATGCCGGATCGAGAAGAATCACTTTCCGCGAGATTGCAATCAGGGCGAGCAAAACAACAATCTCGACGTGGATGGCATTCTCCCGGAAGTACGCGAGCATTGTGTCAAGGAGCTCGACACCGATCAGTACTAAGAGAAACACCCCGAGGACACTGACCAGTTCCTTGTTTTCCATCAATAAAAGCGGATGATTTGACAGGCTGCTGAAGAGTTCCCACCCCAGCTCAATTACTGCAAACGTCAGGAGGACGACCAGCATTCCGATGAGGGCGCCATAGATAACCCGTTCAAATTTCTGAATCAGTTCCAACATTGCCATGATCCCTCTGTTCCCCCGGAATAAGATCCGGGGCACGTTGATCGTATAACCGTACAACATCACCAATGATAATGACCGCGGGCGCGCGGACTCGTTTATCCTGAGCGACCTCTGCTATCATACCCAGCGGCGCGACGGTAACCCTGCGATCGGGACGGAGCCCGCGTTCAATAATGGCGACCGGTGTTTGAGGATCTCTTCCGTTTCGAACAAGTATGCCTGTAATTGCGGGCAGGTTGCCTACCCCCATCAGGATAACGATCGTTCCCCGCCCTTTTGCCAGCAACTGCCAGTCCAATGCAGATTCACCTTTTGTCGGATCCTCGTGGCCGGTGATTATGGTAACCTGTGAGGCATACTTTCGGTGAGTGAGGGGGATGCCGACAGATGCCGGTACAGCCAGGGCGCTTGAGATACCGGGAACCATCTCCACGGGGATCCCTGCAACCCGCACCGACTCAAGTTCTTCTCCTCCCCTGCCAAACAGGAAGGGATCGCCCCCTTTCAGGCGGACGACGATCTTCCCTTTCTTTGCCCGGTCGATCATGAGAGATTCGATCTCATCCTGTTCAAGGGTATGTTTCCCCCCGAATTTTCCGCAATCGATCTTTTCAGCCTTTCCCGGCAGGGTTGAGAGGATCTCTTCACCAGGCAACTGATCGAACAATATCACGTCAGCACGGTTGATTACCTCCCGGGCGCGGCGGGTGAGAAGTCCGGTTCCCCCGGGGCCGGATCCGACAAGATAGATCTTACCGGTCATTCTGACACCTTCAGTTTTGTGTGGGCTTCAAGAATCAGATCCTGCGCCGCATCCCGCAGAAGCCGCCCCTGCTCCCGTGCTTTCTCGATGGTATCTACGACAGTATCAACCCGTTCGGTACGGCGTCCGTCAAGAGAGAGAACTTCTGCTATCAGATGACCGGATTCACAGTAGATACCAATTGGGGTGAAACACCCTCCACCGATCTGTTCCATAACAGCACGCTCTGCCGCAACATCGGCCCGCGTCCTGGGATCGTCGAGGACGGACAGCACTTCCATCAGGGAGGGATCTGCTCTGCTGACGACTGCGATGGTCCCCTGGTTGGGCGAAGGCACGTATTTCTCAGGAGAAAGTTGTTCACCGGGAATCTGAAGCGAGAGACGCGCAAGACCGGCCTCGGCAAGAATGATGGCATCGAATTCCCCGGCATTGAGCTTCCGGATCCGGGTATCGACATTTCCCCGGAGGTCCCGGATAACGAGATCCGGGTTACTGCGCAGAAGCTGGGCCCGCCGTCTTGTGCTGGAGGTGCCGATAACCCGGACCTCCTGAAGCGTTGACGAATACGCGATGTAATCTGCAGGGGAGTCCCGCTTGAGAACGGCTGCCGTAAACAATCCCAATGGCCGGAATGCAGGGATATCTTTCATACTGTGCACAGCACAATCGATCTCGCCGGAAAGGATCGCATCATCCAACGCACGGACAAAAACTCCCTGACCGCCGATCTCATGAAGGGGTACGCCGGTTATGGTATCCCCTTTTGTCGTAAGGATAATCCGTTCTGCTTTGACTCCGTGTTCTTCGAGCTCGCGTATGACACGATCCGTTTGTGCAAGTGCAAGTTTGCTTCCCCGCGTACCCACTCTTATATGCATGAACCGTAGGCCTCCGCAATTTTCGTAACATCAGAATCCGTGTGCACAGCGGAAAGGAAATTTGTCTCAAACTGGGAGGGGGGTAAAAATATTCCCGCCTTGAGCATTCCCGCCCAGAACGTGCGGAATGCCGCAGTATCACATTCCTTGACTTCCCGGTAATTCCTCGGGGCATCTTTCCGGAAGAAATACTTGAACATCGACCCGAGACCGACAAAGGAACCGGACGCCCTGGCAGGAAGCGATTCCCGAATTGCAGCAACCTTCTTTTCGAGAATCCCGTATATTCCCGAATTCTCGTGCAGGAAACGGATTGTGGCCGTTCCTGCAGCAAGAGAGAGAGGATTTCCTGAGAATGTCCCTGCCTGGTAAACCGGCCCGGAAGGAGCAATCAACGCCATAATCTCCTTTCTGCCGCCAAAGGCACCTATTGGGAGACCTCCGCCAATGATCTTGCCAAGCGTTGTAAGATCCGGGCGCACGCCAAAACGGACCTGAGCTCCGCCGATTCCCAGCCGGTATCCCGTGATTACCTCATCAAAAATCAGCAATACATCATATTCCCGGGTAATCGACCGGATTTCACGAAGATAATTTTTTTCGGGAAGGACCGGGCCGATATTGCCAAGGACCGGTTCCAGGATCAATGCAGCGATATCCCGGTTTGCTGCAAGCAACGATTCGAGTGCTTCTGGGTCGTTATACGGGATTTGCCGGGTATGGCCGACAATATCCGCAGGGATTCCTGCCGAATCGGGAATCCCGTGCGTGGTTGCCCCGGATCCGGCTTTGACCAGTACTCCATCGTGAGCCCCGTGGAAACCTCCCTCAATCTTCACGATATCCGACCTGCCGGTAAACCCGCGGGCGAGGCGGATTGCAGCCATCGTTGCCTCGGAGCCGCTCGAAACAAACCGGACCATATCCATTCCCAAATGGTCGGATACGATCAGGCGGGCACACTCAGGCTCGAGAGGCGTTGGTGTACCATAGAGCCAGCCTTTTTGTACCTGGTCTGCAATCGCAGACCGGATAACAGGATGGGCATGCCCGAGAATGAGCGGTCCGTATGCACCACAACAATCGATGAGATCGTCTCCATCGGCAGTCCTGATACAGGAACCGGATGCACCTACCGTATAAAACGGATACGGGCTGATCGCCCTTACCGGGCTGGAGACCCCGCCGGGGATCAGATCCCGTGCAATAGCATACCATTCACTGCTCTTCAACAAGCCACCCCGCAGCGTCACGGGCAAAGTAGGTGATGATAAGGTCAGCTCCGGCACGTTTCAGGCAGGTAAGACTTTCGAGAGCAGCTGCCCGTTCAGCAATCCAGCCCCGTTCCGCCGCAGCTTTGATCATGGCATATTCCCCGCTCACCTGGTAACCGGCGACCGGAAGGCCGAGCGTCGCAATATCCGCGAGAATATCGAGGTACAATCCTGCTGGCTTGACCATCAGGATATCTGCCCCTTCCGCGACATCAAGTTCGGATTCGAGCACTGCTTCACGCCTGTTGGCAGGATCGATCTGGTAGGTCGTACGATCACCAAAAGAGAAACCGGAATCTGCCGCTTCACGGAACGGCCCATAGAATGCCGATGCGAATTTCGTCGAATACGACATGATGAGGGTCTCCCCGAACCCTCTGTCGTCCAGTGCAGTTCGTATCGATCCAACCATACCGTCGAGCATGCATGACGGGGCAACAATATCTGCCCCGGCTTCGGCATGGCTCGTGGCGATCCGGTTCATGAGGTCAAGAGATGGATCATTGAGGAGGTCAGTACCGTTGCGGGTCTCTCCCACGATCCCGCAATGTCCATGGCTTGTGTATTCACAGGCACAGACATCGGTGATGACAACCATTTCCGGTACGGCCTTTTTTATCTCCCGGACAGCCTGCTGGACAACCCCGTTTTCATCATACGCGGCGCTCGCTGCATCATCCTTGGACTTCGGGATACCAAAGAGGAGCACCGCGGAAAGCCCTTTATCCAATACTTCTTCCGCAACATCACGCATCGATGAAACAGGGTACCGCATCTGCCCGGGCATAGACGATATCGGACTGGGCTTGTCTAAGGCATGATCAATAAACAGGGGGACAATCAGGTCGGAGAGATGTACACGGGTCTGCCGGAGAATCGGCTGAATATTCCGGGATCTTGACCTTCTCATCCGTCGGACAGGAAACATGATTTTTCACCGGGAAAAGTTTGGAAAAATTTCCCTTCATTGTACCATCGACGGCGCTGCTAATTATGGTTTCCAATTTTCGTGGGCCGTGTGAATTTTGCCGGGCATCCGAAAACTATTCAATAATCCTGGACGGTAGTATTACCTGAAAGCAGAAGAACGGGAAACAGTCAGTATGGCCGACAGACCCTGTACAATAAAGACCGTGATGGGAAAGAATGGAATCTGAAAAATTGTTCCTTCGTATCGATTGTTCCTGCCCGGACTGTCTGACATATAACGAATGTATGCGGGCGGATGATGAACGGGCATTCTGTATCTCCGGAAGGAGTTCTGCTCCGACATTTGAACGAAAGGGCTGCCAGTGTATGTCCTGCCCGGCAGCCGGAAAAACCGGTGGGAAACGAGAGTACTGGTGTATCACGGGATCCTGATTGCAGTCCGGCGCATTAATCCGCAAGGCGGCCCAATATATCCTGATGAAATCGGGGTACTTCTCCATCGCATCTTTTCTTGCCCTTTTCCTTTGTTTCTCTGGTTGTATCATATCCGACGGGACTAACATGCCCGCGAAGACCGGCATGACGTACGATCTGGAGACCCTTGCCCTTAACGAACGTGACGTCCCGTATAATGTCACCGTTGTTGAACGTCGGTACAAGCAGGAGAGCGAAGTCAGCGACCTCGCCCTGAACCTTGGCTGGCAGGGGGGATACACGGTCCGGCTTGACAGCGCCTTTGATTCGGATACAGGACCCATGAGCATGTCACAGAATATTGCACTGTATCCGGAAGACCGGATGCAGAATATCGTAGACTATGTGATAAAAGCTGAAACAACAAATTCTTCCTACAAAATCGTCGATCTTGCCGATCCCGGGATAGGGGATTTCGGGGGTGCATACGCAGCATATGCCGTTAATGGAACGACCTCTTCTCTTTCGCAACAGGATGAGGTGAAGTATGTCGAAATCGTCTTTTCAAAAGGATCGTTTTTTGAAGTTATTCGATTGACCGGTCCCTCCGCAGACTTTGCCACCGTCCGGATTTTTGCAAAAATCGCTCTCGGAAAATTGTGTGATTCAGATTTGGGGAAAGCCCGCTGTCTCAATGGCTGAAAAAATTCATTTACGGCCGTGATTCAATGGTGAAAGAGAGAGCCCCTCACCCTGAGTAATTGCTTTTACAAGAGCTTCTGCGGCTTCCTGATCGCCAGCTTCCGCACTCGCCCGAACCGCAAATGTAGCATCTGTCAGCAATTTCTTGGCAAGAACCCTAGTCAGGTCATCGATAATGGCTTTACTCCGTTCATCCACATCGCCAAGACGCAAGATGGCCCGGTCACGCTCACGGATCCTCACGGCTTCAGCCCACGTGTGGAGCGCAGCAAGCATGTCGTCTGCTGTTTTCCGGTTGAGTTGTCGCAGAAAGAGTGCAAGTTCATCATCGATAAATCGCCGCGCACGTTCCGCTTCGGTTTTCCGGCTGTTCATGGTCTGTTCGTTGATCGAACGCAGATTATCGAGGGTGAAGAGCCGGACCCCGTCAACACGGTCTGCTCCCTGCTCAACGTCGCGGGGCTGGGCGATGTCGATAATGATGAGCGGTTTCGGGTGCCCTTCAACAGGCCAACACCTCGCCCTCATCGCCTCCTTCAGACCCGCGCAGTGAATGATGGGATGTGGTGCGGAGGTACATGAGATCACAACATCGGACAGGGTGATATAGTGGTAGAGATCGGAGAGCCGGACTGCCTTGCCCCCGATCTTTTCAGCAAGAATTCTTGCACGCTCATAGGTCCGGTTTGCAACATACATTGCAGTTAGTTGTTTTGCGGCGAGCGCCTGGGCGACGAGAAGGCCCATCTCCCCGCTCCCAACGACAAGAATATGTTTTCCTTTGAGAGTTCCCAACTGGTTTTCGGCGAGTTGAACTGCAGCAGATCCGATCGAAACCGCGCCTCTGTTGATCTCGGTGCGCCGGCGTACTTCGATCCCGACGTGGATTGCCTTGTTGATGGCGGTCTCAATCATATCGCTGGTTGTGCGAGCTGCGTGAGCATCGAGAAGGGCTTTTTTCAGTTGCCCGATTATCTGGTCCTCACCGATGATCATGGAATCAATACCGGAGGCGAGCTCAAAGAGATGACGCAGGGCACCTGTTCCGTCAAGGATATCGTATCCTTTTCTCTGAAGGCCGGACAGGAAATCCTGAATCGCCGGTCTCTCTCCTTCCACAATGATCTCTACCCGGTTGCAGGTCTGGAGAAGGACGACTCCCCGGAATCGTTCTGCGGCCCGGGCAAGGAATTCCGGCTCATCGGAAAACCGGAATGATTCAATGTCGGTGACGTGCGCCCGGTGATGACTGACCCCGGCGATCACGATAGGAATTGGCTGCTCATCAGCCATGGATATATCTCCTCCGTGCAAGATCTTCCGCATCCCGATAGGATCGGGAGAGAGCCCCCCACACATCAGGATCCCGTGCGATATTACGGAGAATTGCACTCCTCTTCTGACGGGAAGGCTCAGTACTCAGCAGTTCCTGGCGCAGCGACTCCTGCAATTCGATCATGCTGTCAAGATGGACAAATGTTGTGTCCAGATACTCACGGATAAACCGGGAGATGGCCGGACTCCTGCCCAATGTCGAGAATGCCATCATGTGACGTTTACCGGAAGAAACGGACGGGATGATAAGATCGCCGGGTTCGCCGTCAGCGTTGTTGAAGAGGATCCCCTGGTTGCTACAGATGACCCCGATCCGGTTATTCTGGATCCGGTCGGACGTGGCGGCAATAACAATAAAAGCATTATGGATAATGTCATCCAACACCTCATCCGAAGTATCCGTCAGGTCAATGACGATGCAGGTTACCGGAAGTTGTCTCAGCGCCTCCAGGTGAGAACGGCTGAATACCGTGACATCAGCTTCCCCGCTAAAATATTGAGCTTTTCTTGCAGCAACCTCGCCCCCGCCGAAGATTATTACCTTTCTGCCGGTCAACCTGACGAAAAGGGGAACCATTGGTTCTTAGGTATTGAAGTATCGCACATTAAGGTGTCGGGTTTGGTCACAGACAGGATACATCGGAATACTATCCGCCCGAATTCACGATGGAACTACCGGTGCCCCAATCCCTCACCGGCAAACCAAAATGTCGCCTTTTTCAGAAGTCGATATACTTTTATTCTTTGAATTCCCACAGTTGAGAGCGCAGTTGTTCATTTGCGCCGATAGTGTAGTGGTTATCACTAGGCGTTGCCAACGCCTAAACCCGGGTTCGAGTCCCGGTCGGCGCACTCTCGTAACAACTCATTTTTTGCGAACAAATCCCTGATCTTCTGAGAGTTTTTCAGCACTTCTGAAACAAAAAAGTATTCTGGGGTATTACTTCTTCTTTGCTGCCGCTTTCTTTGCGGCCGGTTTCTTTGCTGCGGTCTTCTTTGCCGCGGGTTTCTTTGCTGCTGCCATGTAAAGGTCCACCTCCTGTTACAGTCTGTTATTCAAAACATTATTCTGATGATTTAAATTATTTGTGGTAAATTTTGGCTGAAAAGCGAATCCGGTGCTTTGCCAGACATGAACCTGCGTTTGTAAGCCTATCCGATAAGATTCGGCAAATCCGGTCAATCGAATGTCAGCCTTGCAGGAAAAATAATCCATTCGTCATCTTTCTCATACGTGGAAACCAGTACGGCAATACGGGGGAAACATAAGACATTTAAGTCAGACATGCCTATCCTTCAACCTGATGAAAAAAGCGTTTCTTATCGGTGCAATCGGGGGAACATTTGGTTTATTCGCCGCGCTTTCCATAATCCTTACTTCCACATCAAACGAATTCACGCTCTCCGGTGTCCAGGCCGCACTCTTTTCAAGCATGGGCTTAATGGGCGCTGCAATCGCTGAGAGCGAGCCGCGATTTGCCGGGTGGATGTTGCTCTCATCCTCTGTCTGGATCCTGATAACATCGCCTCTTGCCGGCACATTCTCAATCCTTTACCTCTATGCCCCCGCCATCCTAATCCTCGGCCTTGCAGGGATCATATCCTTGCGTGAGCCGGAACCTCAGGACGATATCTGACCAGGAGAGAAAATTCCTGAAATTTTCCGGGTGCACTTTTTATCTGCATATCACCAATGTTTTAGGCAATGCGTCCGTCATATCTGGGAAAGATCCTGTTACGCTGGTGTGATACCTGTCACGTCCCGGTTCTTTCCCGCCTTTGCTCCTGCGGGAGTGAGACACGCGAGGTTCCGCTCACGCCGCCGGGCGATGCACGACCGGCTTTTTCCCGGGACATCACATGGATCAATACGGTCTTTCAGGATCATTTTGGCGCACCTCTCGTTCCTGAGGGTCACCTGTGCCTCCTGAACAAAGTACCGGACAAAGACCGGATGGATGAGATTATTATTGGCGGCGGTATCGCCGGATCAATCCGATATATTCCTGAATCGAGAACTTATGAACCCATACCCCGTCCGGAAGCCGGCGTCCTCATCAGGCCAAAAAAAAGGTATGTTGTGGTCGATGATGGCGCTGCACCATTTATCCGGGAAGGTGCCTCGGTCCTCGCCCCGGGCCTCCTGGAGATTGATGATGCGGTCAAAGAGGGCGATGAGGTTCTGATCTTCACCCGGGACAGGGTCTGTATTGGTGCGGGAAGGGCAAAGGTTCCGGCAGAAATTGCCCGGACGATGGAGAAAGGGCAGGTTATCAGAGTGCGGAAGAATATTCCTTCGCAGATCATCCCTTCGCCAGCAACCTGGGAGGATGCGGTGTCATCCAACAGCAAGGTGCTCAAACAGGTGGAAGAAGATTCGGTAGGTTTTGTGCGCGAGGTGAAAGAAAGGACACCCCTTCCTGCCACCGTCTCGTTTTCGGGTGGAAAAGACAGTCTCGCAACATTGCTGGTAGTAAAGAAAGCGCTTGGAAAGGTCCCGCTCCTCTTTGCTGATACCGGCATGGAATTTCCTGAGACCTATGAAAACGTCCGAGCGGTAGCAGATGAGTTCGGCCTCGATGTTGTCGCAACGGATTGTCCGGACAGGTTCTGGGAGCAGTTCTGGCAGCGGGGACCCCCTGCAGTCAATGCCCGCTGGTGCTGCAAGGTGTGCAAACTTGACCCGCTCTCCGCTCTCATATGTTCGCAATGGGGAGAATGCCTTTCATTCGTCGGCCAGCGGAAGTACGAGTCCCAGATCCGTGCGCAGAGCAGGAGGGTCTGGAAAAATCCCAACGTTCCTTCGCAGCTCTGTGCTGCACCTATCCACAACTGGACGGCACTCCATGTCTGGCTCTATATCATGCGTGAACATGCTCCCTATAACCAGCTTTATGAACAAGGGCTGGACCGGATCGGTTGTTTCATGTGCCCGGCGAGCGACCTGGCATTGATCCACCGTATCGAGTCGGACCATCCCGATCTGTGGGGAGGGTGGATGACGCACCTGACAGAATGGCAGGAGAAGAATGCACTGCCGGATAACTGGGCCAGTTCCGGCAGGTGGCGTATTCGGGGGGTATCCGGTAGTGAAGACGATCGCAATTGTTGATTACGGGCTCGGAAATTTGCGGAGTGTCATCCGGGGACTCGAACGGGCCGGAGCTATTGCGATTTTTACAACAAATCCTGAAATAATTGACTCTGCCGATGGGATCGTTCTTCCGGGGGTTGGCGCCTTTCGCGAGGGCATGGAACAACTTGGTCCCCTCAAAGCGACAGTCCTCGGAAATGCCGGGAAAGTTCCCCTGCTTGGTATCTGTCTCGGCATGCAGATGCTGATGGAAGAGAGCGAGGAAAATGGCATTCACCGCGGTCTTGGTCTCATCCCGGGCAGAGTCAGGAAATTTCCCCGTTTCCCGGGTTACAAGATCCCGCATATGGGCTGGAACTCAATCGTCATCGAACAACCGGATAACCCCCTGTTTGCCGGCTGTTCAACGGAGGAATACGTTTATTTTGTCCACTCGTATTATGCCGATACGGAACCGGAAAATACTCTTACAACGACAGGATATATCCTGCAGTTTGCCTCGTCAATTGTCTGTCGGGAAACGTTCGGGGTGCAGTTCCACCCTGAGAAAAGCGGAGCAGTCGGACTGAAAATCCTGAAAAATTTTATCGATCTCATGTGATTTTTCCGTACACCTCAGGGTTCATTCGGGCGCCGCACGGGGTATCGTCATGGCAACCAGCCCGTCAGAAAATAATTAACCACAAACGTTCGATCATACTGTATGAAATCGGTTGCATGGCTCCTCATGCTTTTCTGCGTGCTCATTATCGCCCCGGTTACCGCGTACCAGCTGTACATTGATTGTCCTTCCGAGATCTATGTCGGACAGACCCTCAAGGTAACGGGAAACAGTACCCTTCCTGCAGGCACAAGCTTCCAGATCGTCATGTATAAAGCGGGATATACGACGACTCCTATCGGCAGCAATACGGTGACGCTCCAGGATTCCAAATCGAAAACATTTGTCGTCACGTTCCCCACGAAAGGCCTTACCGGAGGCCAGTACAAGATTGAGGTCCAGTCCGATACAACACTCCTGGACAGACTCAGTTCAGATTCGACAACCCTCAAACTCGTCAAAATCGCTGACAGGTCGGGTGAGATAACCTTTACCGCACCGATGGTCCAGATACAGGGCGAAGCCCTCCGGATTGAAGGTTCGATCAAGGATCTCGGGAATGACGGAGTGAAGATCGAAGTCCGGGGACCGGATGGCCTTGTTTTCGGACCGACCTGGGTCGAGACGACGAAGGATCTAAAAACAGGAGACGGTATGTTTGCAAGAAAAGTGGTTGTATCGACCCCCGGCGACTATGATATTCATTTCACCGATGCGGACAGCTATATCGGGGAGGTCACCGTCATTGTACCTGAACCAACGATGGCCCCAACGATGGTTGGAACGACCCCAACGGTCGTCACAACAACCCGGTCGCCAACAACAGAGATCCCGACCGCGGCCCCCACGACACAGGCTCCTCTCTCTCCACTGCCAGTTCTGATTGCCTTCGGGATTCTTGGGACGGGCCTTCTCTTCCGCGACAAAAAAGAATGAGAATGAATAATAAAATCGGATTTCTTTTTATCGGTGATTCGTTCTCCGGATGCGGCAGAGTTCATACGCTGCCAGTACCAGAATAACAAAAAGTCCGCCGACAAAGAATATGAGCGCCGGATCCTGGAACAGGGCGGTCAGGGGAATTCCCGGTTCTGATGATGGTAACGGGGGGATGTCTGTCACCATGGGGGATGTCGTCACCTCAAGCATCCTTTCCACGGAGCCATTCACAACCGAATTTAACGTTTCAGATGCAGGAGTTGCATTCAGGACAAGAGTGTCCGCAGCCGCTTTCGCAAATGTCCCATCCGCCTCCTGAGCCATGATACCGGATCCGGGGTAAAATTCCCCCAGCGGGCCGGAGCCCTGCGCCTTGAGCAATGGCGAGATCAACGCGATGAGCGCCGATCCAAAAGCAACAATGCCGAACAGGGACGCGTATTTCATGAGAAGAGTACGAACATTTGCCTGTCGCGGTGCAACGATAAGAAGCTCGTTCGTGAGCGAGTATACTTTTACTTCACGCCCTTTCACACTGTACTTCGTTGATGCAACCGTGATGAGACCGGCTTCCAGCAGGTTTTCGGTATGATACTTTACCGTGTTCATGGGGAGCGAAAGCTGTTCTGCGATCTCGGTTGCGGTCTTCTGCCCGCTTCCGATCAACCGGAGAATGTCCCCGGCGGTCTGGCTTGCCATCGCTTTCGCTACTTTCTGTGCTCTTTCGTCGCCAGGTTCCAGGATAACAACAGGTTCAGCCATGAAGAGCCGCAGAAATCCTTTCCTTTCCTACCTTGAGCGCAAGATCGAGGTTGGCAACATTGGGACCCCCGCCCTGGGCAAGCGAGGGTTTTCCACCGCCTTTTCCTCCGAGGAGCTCGCATACCTGACCAATGATCTCACCGGCATTGACCTTCTGGCTGCCGGACGCCAAGACGACACGCCCGGTCTCACCACCTCCTGCAAGGAGTGCAATGCCGCCCCCTGCAGCAACAGCGGACGCGATAGCAGAGAGCTCGCGGGGGGAGAGATCGAGACGACGGACGACAACAGGTATGCCGTCAATATTCTCCGCAACCATGCTTCTGATCTCAAGCTCCACAAGTCTCTGGCTCAGGCGGTCGATCTCTTTCTTCTGGTCTTTCCATTCCGTGAAAAAACGCTTAACAGTAGCCGGCAGGTTCTCCGGCTGGACAGAGAGCATCTCAGTTGATTCCGCAACGATCTGTTCAAGATGCTGCATATAGAAAAGAGCGGAAATGCCTGCGGCAAATTCTATCCGCTCGATCCCATCCTGAATATGCTCTACCCGGATAATCTTGATCGCCCCGACTTCTCCGGTAGTGCGGCAGTGGGTCCCGGCGCATGCCTCAATGTCTCCGGCGACCTTGACAATCCGGATCTCCCTTCCCGGAGGAACCCCCCCCTGGTAAAGTGAAAAACCATACTTCTGTTCTGCTTTTGTCCGGTCTTCAATCCCGATCTCTACCGGTTGCCCGGCCATGATCATCCGGTTCGCCGCAATCTCGATCTTGCGGAGTTCATCGGGGGTAATATGCTTGAAATGGCGGATATCGATGCGTGAGCTCTCGTGCCCCTTTTGGGCACCGGCCTGGTGAATATGAGCCCCGAGCACCTCTTTTGTCGCATGGAGAAGGATGTGGGTGGCAGTGTGATGACGCATCAGTGACCAGCGGCGTTCCTCGTCGACCATGCCCTTGATCCTGTCCCCCCGTTTCACGACACCTCCGCTCAGATGGTGAAGGATAACTTCACCGACCCGTTGAACGCTGTCGACACGGATAATGCTCTCGGCACTCACAAAAGTTCCGGTATCGGATGGCTGTCCGCCGCCTTCCGGATAAAAGAGTGTCTGGTCTGTTACTGCGTACCCGTCGAAATAATCAAGAACGATCGCTTCGAACTCGATTTCTGCTGTCTGTTCATAGTACAGTTTTTTTGTCGCCGGAAGTCCCTGGACACGCTCGAAATATTTTGCCACAGAATCCTCTGGGACCTCGTCCTTCGAGGATTCTGAATGCAGTTCGGCGATCTGGGAATAAAAATTATCCGGCAGGTCAACAACAGCCCCTTCTCTTGTCGCTATCTCCTTGATCATCTCGGGCGGAATCCCATGGGAATCGTAGAGGGTGATAATCTCGCTCATCGGGACACGCTGGCTCTTTGCTTTGTAACTTTTCGCGATCTTCTGCACGATCCTGGTGCCCCTTTCCATGGTTGCTGCGTATTTTTCCGTCTCCCGGTCAACGATCTCCCGCACGACACTGATGTCCTGTTCAAAGGATCGGATACCGAGAATCCGCATTTGTCCTTCAATGAGATCCGAAAGGGGTTCCTCCATTTTTAAGTCGTTCATCATCCGCAAGGTTCGCCGGAGCACAAGGCGCGCAAGGTATCCCTCACGGACGTTTGACGGGACGATGCAGTCTCCCAGCATGTATGCAAGACAGCGGGTGTGATCAACGATCGCATAGACCTTCTCGATCGGGGTGATCATCCGATCGAGCTTGTCAATTGGCACATCGATTGACGCTGCCACTTTCTTCCTGAGTTGGTAGAGGTTGGACCCGGAGATATCCATGAGTCCCGCGTACTTTGCGTTGAGCGCAAGGATCTTGGTGAACTCCTTATTCTCAAGCAGATGTGAGAGCCCCGCCGAACCCATGACCCTGCTGACCATCTCCGGGAAGATGGCATCGTAAATGGTCGGGGATCCCTTGGATGCCCAGACCAGGCGTTCGAGTCCATATCCGGTATCCACGATCCGGGTCTTCATCGGATAGTACAATTCACCGTTCAGTTCAATGCCCGGCTGAATGCTTTTCTGCCGGCCAAGACTCATGAAAACGAGCGTTGCTACCTCGAGTCCCCCGATGAGGACTTCGACACTGGGGCCGGCATTTCCCCCGCCAATCCAAGGGTGCTCCTTATAGGTCACCCGGTTTATGTCCGCCCCCAGTGACGCGAGCAGCTGGTCGCAGAGTTCGACTGTCCGATCTTTCCAGTAGATCTCTTCCGACGGGGAGTTGAACGCGTGGTGCGCCATCATCTCGAAACAGGTGAGATGACGCCCCGATCTCCCGACGGAATCGAGATCATTGAGGCGGATGCAGGGCTGCGATATTGTCAGGGGATTTGCCGGGGGCGGAACGATGCCCGATGTGACAAACGGCTGGAAGTCGGCGATGGAGGCTATCGTAAGATAGATATCGTCCCGCCAGCGGGCAACCACCGGATACCGCTCGATCCGGGTATGACCGTTCTTCTCAAAAAATGAGAGGAATGATTCCCGCATGCCCTCGAGGCTCTGGCTTTTAAAGACCGGGTTTCCGATAAAATTATAGGGTTCGCAGGGAGCATCGCCACAGATTTCTCGGGAAGGGTCCCTTGTCCAGAAGGCAGAGCCACAGCTTTTACAGACCTTCCTGACCATTCCCTGGTTCTTAAAATAATCGAGATTATACTCTCCTTCAAGCATGAAAAATCACGTAATACAGTACTATGAATGTCAGAGCGTAATTAGTGTATCTTTCATGAGAATATCCCGGTCTTATGCATAATAAAACCAAAAGTGCGAAATTTTTCGAAGTTATCCGTTTTTTGAGGGAAATGAGGCCCTGCTGTATTTTCAATTGCGGGAGCGCCATTACACGGTAGTGCAATCCCCCGGTTATCCCTCAGGTACCGTCCAGAGTTCCTGGTACCACGAAGGATCTTCAGTGAATGATCGTGTTGCCCTGGCGAGCCGCACGGCAAGGATATGCCAGCACTCGCGGTTCCGGAACAGGGAGTCACCGCAGACGCAGATATCCTCATCAACAACATATTCCCTGGTGGAACTCTCGACGACAGTAAAGTCAAGGTATCGTTTCACTCTTCTCTCTCCGACCGCGGCGAGAGCCCGCATCCCCCGGTTGCCGTATTCTTTTAAGAACTCTTCCCGGAGCACGGGGGTAAGGATTCCCTGTTTTTCGATTCTGTCGAGGATATCGCTCATGGGACAGAGTCAATCCTTGGAGGATCATCGATATACTGCCAGTTCTTTTTTTCAGCAAGGTTCCGCATTGCCGGATCTTCCAGCGCATAATGGGTTGCTTCGATGCATGGGAGCGGGGCAAATCGTGCAACGGAATGTTTCATCTCGGCTGAGAGGAATGCACCGGCTCCGAGCGCACGTGCTTCCTCCATAAGGACCGGATCAAATCCGCTTCCTGCGACAACCGCAAGGAGGGGGAATGACCGGAGGTCGCCCCAGATCCGCAGGCTGCAGTTGAGACGTTCTGCAATCTGAGGGAGTGTGAGCGTGCATTTTCCGATCCTTCCGAGAGTCATGGGTCGTGGATCTCTCAGGGCGAGCAGGGAGCAGAGTGCGTCATTTACTCCCCCCACTGCATGGTCGAAGTTCGTGTGCATAACATACAGGTTCATTCCAGAAGAGAGCAGGGGACGCAGGATTGCCGCAGTCTGTCCCGTTACGCTCGTGACCGGATTCCAGATAGGTGTATGGTGGACGACCAGCATGTCTGCATTCATTTCGATCGCACGTCTGATGACCGAGGGAGTCGCGTCCAGTGCGCAGCAGACGCGGTTTATTGTTATCCTCCCCTCAACGATGAGCCCGATCTTCCCCGAATCGAATTCTTCTGCAAGCACGGGGGGTGCGACCTGTTCCATTTCTTCGATAAACGCACCGATCTGCATGATTTTGGTTGTTGGCTGCGGGACGTAATGACTTTACCGGGATCCGATATTCTTGACAGTAATAAAGAATAGTATTAATATGCATTAAACGACATTTTAAAGCATGCGCAAGTCTATCAGCGAGATCAACCAGCGGATACGAGACGGGAATGCCCGCGTGGTCACTGCAGAAGAGATGCCCGGTATCGTCGCCGAGCTCGGTGAGGACGCCGCTTTGAAAGAAGTCGACGTTGTTACGACAGGGACATTCGGTGCAATGTGTTCTTCGGGGGCATTTCTTAACTTCGGGCATGCCGAACCACCTATCCGGATGGAACGGATCTGGCTGAATGATGTTGAAGCATATGGCGGACTTGCGGCAGTCGATACCTACATCGGAGCTACCCAGCAGTCAGAGACACGGGGAGAAGAGTATGGCGGAGCACATGTACTCGAGGATCTGGTCGCCGGAAAAGCTGTCGAGCTTCGTGCCAGCTCGCGGGGGACGGACTGTTACCCGCGGCGGACGATTGCAACCGAGCTCCTGCTGGAACACCTCAATCAGGCAGTCATGTGCAATCCCCGGAATGCATACCAGAGATACAATGCCGCGATCAATACTACCGATCGCACGCTGCATACCTACATGGGGATGCTGCTTCCCAACTCCGGAAACATCTCGTTCTCCGGGGCTGGCATCCTGAACCCGATCTCCAATGATCCGAAACTGAGGTTGATTGGGTCCGGTGTCCCAATCTTCCTCTGCGGTGCACCGGGCATGGTGATCGGTGAGGGCACCCAGCACTCATCTGCGGGCGGGTTTGGAACCCTGATGGTTACCGGGGATCTGAAACAGATGTCACAGGACTACCTCCGGGCGGCAACGATGACCGGCTACGGGGTTACCCTCTATGTCGGGCTCGGCATTCCCCTGCCGGTCATCGATAAGGAGGTCGTCCGGGCGACAGCAGTCCGCGACGAGGACATCAACGTTGATCTGATCGATTACGGGATTCCCAGCCGGAACCGCCCAGCCCTGCGGAAAGTTACCTACGCAGAACTCCGGTCCGGTATGGTAACCGTGAACGGTGAGGAGATCCGGACATCATCCCTCTCCAGCTTCAACCGTGCACGAAAGGTTGCAGAAGCACTGAAGGACTGGGTTGTTGCCGGGAAAATGGAACTTTCCCTTCCGACGAGGAAGATAAATCCGAAACATCAGGTGCACCCGATGCACGAGACCGTGAGAGGCCCGCGTGTCGCAGACATCATGGATAAAAACATTGTCACGATTGGAGAGCGGGAAGAGATCCGGACAGCCGCACTTAAACTCCTGAAAGGATCGACCAACCACCTGCCGGTCGTCAATGAGAACAGCGAACTTGTCGGCATTGTGACCACCTTCGATATCTCAAAGGCGGTCGCAAACCCCGGGAAGGCAGAACTCGTCCGCGACATTATGAAAAAGAAGGTGATCGTAACGACTCCCGAAGAGCCGGTCGATATCGCTGTCCGGAAACTGGAGCAGAACAATATCAGCGCACTACCGGTCGTCGATCCGGAACGCCACGTTGTCGCGATGTTGACTGCAATCGATCTCGGAAAACTTTTCGGAGGGAGGTGGCTCAAATGAAACTCCTGGTAACATTCTCGAAAGGCAAGGGACGAAAGCCCATTATCGCGCAGGCGGTCCGGGATACCGGTGTTCTCATAGCGGTGGAGCGTGCCGTGATCGATTCCTCCGCAGGGGAAGCCCTTATTGAGGTTCCGGACGACCAGTGCCGGCTCGTTCGGGACAAGATGTCGAGTCTCGGCGCAAATGTCCGCATCCTCGATCACGGGATACTGTTCAACGAGAGCGAATGCGTGGACTGTGGGGCATGCATCAGCATCTGTCCCCGCGATGTCTTTTCCTTCGATGCGACATTCCGGCTCATTGTGGCGGATGAGCGCTGCATCCTCTGTGGAAAATGTGTTGAAGCCTGCCCGCACGATGCTCTCACGATGCCGGCATGATCCGTGAGCGGTTCTTCTTCCGCGAGACGATTGCGACGATCCTTGCGGATGAAGCGGCACATATCGCCGCTGCGAAGAGGGGTATCCTTTGCGCACGTCAGGTCCTGGAAAAGTATATCGCCCGGGACCCTTTTTTTTTGACCACCTTCGATCCCTATGTGCCGGACTCCGATGACCCCGTGATCCGGCGGATGGCAGACGCCGGACAGAAAGCATCGGTCGGGCCGATGGCAGCAGTGGCGGGGACAATTGCGTGGGCAGGTATCGATGCAATGGTGGAAGAAGGGGCAGAGTTCGGGGTGATCGATAATGGTGGCGACATTGCGCTTATCAATGCATCGCGACCGGTGCGGGTTGGAATCCATGCCGGAACGTCGCCCTTGTCGAACCGGTTCGCGTTTTTCATCCCCCCAAAGAAGGAGATTTCGGGCATCTGCACCTCTTCGGCAACGGTCGGTCCTTCGATCTCGTTCGGCGTTGCGGATTCGGTCACGGTTTTTTCAAAAAATCCGGCACTCGCGGACGCCTGGGCGACAGCTGTCTGCAACAGGATCCGAACAGATGATACGTCAGTGTTCAGTGACCTTGATCCGGAGAAAATTACCGGGGTTTTTGCCGTGCTCGGAGACTACACGGAGCGCTGGGGGGATATCCCCCCTATCGTTCCGGCGGTCGTAGACGAACACCTGATCAGTGCCGGCGACCGGCTATAGTTGCGATCGGATAAATTCCAGAGCCTGTTGGTATGCAGTAGTTCCCGTAAAACGGGCGAGGATATGGTCACCGTCGCTGACAATCATCACCGGCTCATGATCCAGCACGGCGAAAATGAGCTCATACAGTTCGATCTCAGTAAGAAGCATCCCGGACTGTAGTTCCGAAGCGGGCAGGAGGATCATCCGCTCTTTTTCGATATCCCCCGGAGCGGTACGGAAGAAAAAGAAGAAGACCTGGTACGCGTTCAGGAAATCTGAGGAAAGAAGCGCTTGCTGGATCTCCATTGGCAGCTGCCCGATCTTTTCTGAGAGCAGCGCGGCATCCTCGTCACACTCTTCGAGAAGGTTATCCGAAATATTTCCCAGATCTTCGTACCGGGTGATCCCGGATCCGTTATCCATCCCGTTAGTCTGGGGTCGCATGGAATAAAAAATGCGTTTCTCCTGGCCGGCACAATAAACAATATCAGGAAAAGCGCGGAATCAATACAGGTGAAAGAAGAGGAGATCGACTGGCTGATCTATCATCAGATCGCCGGATGCGACGCAATAACGATCGGTGAACTCGTAAGGAAAAACGGCCTTCCGGAGGACGTTGTCGGATCTTCGGTCGGTCGTCTCCAGAGGCATCTCCTGGTCGAGTCCCGGGCTGGAGCCATGCATGCGTTATCGATCAACGAATCGCTGATTCGCTGCCAGATCAAATACGACGCAAGCCTGCCGTACTCCATGGAAAATGGCGTGATTAAAGAGAAGAAGAGAGAAGGCCTGTGACCCGGATCGTTGTCTTGAGGATAGGCCATCGTCCGGAACGCGACCAGAGGGTAACCACCCACGTCGGGCTGACGGCACGGGCGCTCGGCGCCGAAGGGATGTATCTTGCGGCTTCGGATACGGGAGTTGTTACCAGTATCCGGGATGTCGTGGACCGCTGGGGGGGAACATTCTTCTGCCAAGACAATGTCAAATGGCGGCGTTGTATCCAGGATTGGAAAAAAGACGGCGGCACCGTCGTTCATCTGACTATGTACGGCCTGAACCTGCCGACCGTTATCAGCGAACTGCGGACCCGCGATCCCATCCTTGTTATCGTCGGTGCAGAAAAGGTTCCCGGAGATATTTACGGCCTTGCCGATTATAACGTCGCGGTGACGGGCCAGCCGCACTCGGAAATTTCCAGCCTTGCAGTCTTTCTCGACCAGTTATTTAAAGGAAAGGAACTCGAAAGGACCTACCCGGATGCATCGATACGGATTATTCCCTCGAAAGCAGGGAAAAAGACCGGGGGAGCATGAGCGGGCGCGTTCTTGTTGCAGGTTTTTCAACGCGCCATGTCGCACAATCCGCGCAAAGAGCGGGATACAAGGTCTGCGCGGTCGACCATTTCTGTGATCAGGATCTGTCCTGGTATACGGAAGACAGGATTCGTTTCGAAGAACTGGAAGATCTGCCGGACTCGGTCTCCGAGATCGCCGGAAGGCACCGGTTCGATATGCTCGTTACGACAAGCGGGGCTGAGGACATGCCCTCGGGCCTCCCGGTCTGCGGGACTCCTCCGGAGAAGATCCGGCGGTTTCTCGACAAACTGGAGACACAGCATTTCTTTGAGGAACTCCGGATTCCGGTCCCGAATCTGTTAAAGGACCGGACATATCCCGCTTTCTTCAAACCCCGCCGCGGGGCAGGGGGTTGGCGCAACGCGGTCATTACAAACGATGATGAGCGCATCTCATGGGAGACACTGAACCCGGACGTCCCCTATATCCGGCAGGAGATTGTTGAAGGCTTCCCGGGAAGCGTCTGCTGTGTCACCGATGGGTCCCACGCCTGTGCCGTGGCTTCGAACGAACAGATGATGAGAGGGGTTGAGGGTGCCATGTACGGATTTGCAGGATCGGTCACCCCCGGCACACACCCCTGCACAGACCGGATGATCGGGCTTGCCGAACAGATCGCCGCAAAAAGCGGCTGTGTCGGGACAATCGGCATTGATTTTATGATCGGGAACGATGTGGTTGCCATAGAAGTGAATCCCCGGTTCCAGGCAACGGTTGATACGGTTGAAGCGGCAACCGGCTGCAACCTGTTCAGGCTGCACGTTGACGCCTGTCGCGGGATTCTTCCCCAAAAACGTCCGGTCGCTTCCCGCTACGCGGCGCGAAAGATTCTGTTCGCTCCAAAGGACATGACAATCAAAAGCGACCTCAAGCATCTCTCCCCCATTGTCGCCGACATTCCCTGGCCGGGGACCATACTGGAAAAAGACAAGGCCATCATCACAGTTTTCGGGGATGGCTCAACCCGGGAAGAGGCTCTTGCCGCACTGGATAAAAATATTACAACGGTTCAACAATATCTACGGTGATGGATACCGTAGACGAACTGCTGGAAAACCCGGCTATCTACGCTTACCTGCACCGTCTGGTTGGCGATGAGGGGATCGAGCTCCTCAAAAAGTTCCCCTCGGAAGGGGAACACAGTGATGAGGATCTCGCAGCGGAGACAGGGATCAATCTGAATTCCGTCCGGCATTCGCTTTACACCTTGTACGAGAAGCGGCTTGCCGAGTATCACCGGATAAAAAATAACGAGACCGGCTGGCTTACCTATCTCTGGCAGATCCGGCTTGACCGTATCCCTGTGGCTATCCGTGAGGATCTCGAGAACATACTGGACAAGCTGGAACAGAGAGAACGGTTCGAAGAGGAGAATGATTTTTACATCTGCAAGGACTGCGGGATTATCCTGCCATTCGCAAAAGCGCTTGATCTCGAGTTCAAGTGCCCGGAATGCGACAACCCGATTGCCCATTTCGACAACGATGCGCTCCTTGCCGCACTCAAGCAGAGGATCGCGGAGATCCGGGAAACCGTAGCCCATGCCGGATCTTCGTGAATCCTGTGAAGTTCTTTTAAGGGAGCATGGCTGCAGCACCGCCGTGATCGCCCATTGCCGGGCGGTAACGGATTGCGCCCTCGATCTTTCATCGGCTTCCACACTCGTGAACCGACCACTTGTCGAAGCAGGTGCCAGGTTGCATGATATCGGGCGTGGAACGACGCATACAATAGGTCATGCACAGACCGGAGCAGATCTCTGCCGGAGCCTGAATATCCCCGAACCGGTTGCACGAATTGTCGAGTGTCACACCGGAGCGGGGCTTACGGCAGACGAATGTACGCTGCTTCGCCAGATACCCCGTGACTGCGTGCCACAGTCAATTGAAGAAAAAATTGTCGCCCATGCAGATAACCTGGTCGCGGGATCCCGGCGGACGACAGTGTACGAAACCCTGGATTCGGCATTCCATCTCAACCGGAAAGTCCGACGAAGAATCTACCGTCTCGCCCTTGAGGTCGAGATCCTCTGCGGCAGGTAACTATCCCCCGGCGGGGATGCAAACCTGTGGTCAGAGGATGACCTGTTTTACCTGGGGGAGTGCCCGGATCTTCTCAATAACGCCGTTCGGGAGCGGTTCTTCGATGATAATTACGAGTTTTGGTTCCTCGGAAAACTGGGGATCTGTCACGAAGATTTGCCGTATCGAAAGGAGGTGCTCAGAGAGGATCCTGACGGCAGCTCCGACGATCCCGCGCTCGCTTGCATTTTTTGGCAGGACCGTAATAATCGTAAAACCAAGAGCTTCGGCGACATTGCTGAGATCCGGGGTTGCCCGCATATGGAGAAAGATCCCACGAAGCTCCGGCAGGCTTAGGATCCTTTGTGCAGTTGAATCAACGACCCGGCGATCCGATCCTGTTGCTTTTGCGACAGCAGTTGCCGAGATCTCGATCCCGTTGCAGGTGATCCTTCCTTTCTCATTGACACCGAAACCGTTCTCGAGGAGAAAACGCACAATCCGGCTCTGGGAAGGAGAATCTGCGAATAAATGGATGATATCAGACCACATAGATGACCGTTATTTTACGACTATACATATACATTGCTGATCTCATTAATGCATTGTCGCACACATAAATTCAACGGGCACCACAACCGACTGAAGAAGGATAACTTATTTTACCATGACAACCTCTTTGTTATGGCACGTGCGAGGGTTGCCAAGACAGGTCAAAGGCGCAAGGTTGAGGGCCTTGTCTCGTAGGAGTTCGAGGGTTCAAATCCCTTCCCTCGCATAAAAAATTTCTTTTTTCTTTTGCTGTTGTTCTGGTTTTTCAGCGGAACGCCCCGCAAGGTTCCTCCCGGGTGAACCCTACCGGGGATTGTCTTCAACCATTGCAAAATCATGGACCTTCACCGCTGCATCCCGGGTAAAACAGCCGACGAAATCCTCTCCCAGATACTGGAGGAACAGGAAAAGGACTTCGGCAGGGATCTGCGTACCGTTCTTTGTCGCCAACGACAACCTTGCCTTCATCGGACCTGAATCCTTCAGCCGTTCGATGAGATCGCTGAATGAGTCGGACAGGCCTGAAGGAATGACGGTGGACAAGGGCTGATCCAGCAGTTCCTCTTCCCGGTATCCGAGCAGGTCCTGCGCTCTTTCGTTGACAATCTGGATATGGCCGTTGCGGTCCGCGAGAATAACAGCATCCGCCCCGTTGTTCAGGAGGAACTGGACTTCCATGAGACGGTGATCCGTCTTTTCCCGGGCAGATAACTCAGCATACAACTGGCGGTTGGTTGATCGCAGCTCCTCGGTCTTTTTCTTTACCATCTCATCCACGCGTTCTTCGGCTGCAGCAATCTCCTGTTTTAATTCCATGAGATCAGTGATGTCAATCCCGCAGGACTGGTACCCGGTCAACCTGCCGCGATCATCGAAAAGGGCACGGTCTTTCCAGCGTTGCCACCGGACCTCCCCACCCCCCATAACTGCCCGTAATTCAATCCACGCAACGGGTTGTTGTACGGATAACTGTGCCAGGTGATCCCGGATACGTTCCGCATCCTCTGCAGATACCAGGGGCCGGAACGGCCGGTTCATCATATCCTCTTTGGTCTTGCCAGCTGCAGCGCAATACGTCTCATTGACGAAACGGATCGTCCCATCGGGAGTACATCGGACCACATATTCGATTTCGTCATCGAGCAGTGCAAGGATGTCTGAAAAAGCACCGGCAATATCCTTCGTCGCTGCACGGGATTGGGGATCTTCGACGATGAGAGCGGCACCCGGCCGGCCGTTCTCGTACACGATCGGCTCAAAAATGAGCGACGCCGCTTTCGGCTCTCCGTTCTCGGGTCGGATGGTTCCCTGGACACGAATGGAGGTCCCCCGGAGTGCACCCCAGAGGGTCTGTTTTCCCCGGGCTTCACGTACCTTTATCGGGAGTGATGCAAATTCCTTCCCGACGATCCTTTCCTTTGGAATGGCAAGGAGTTCCGCCATTTGCCGGTTCGTATCGGTAACAAACTCCTCCTTGTCGATGAGGAGGAACGGGCGGGTACAGACTTCCGGAATAGCGTGAGACGGGAGGCGGGAGCTCAGGAAATAGAGTTTTGAGGTCCCTGCTTTATAGGCGTCGACAGATCCCTGGATCTGGAGGATGTCAAGGTATTTGCCAACTGAGTTCCGGCTGATATGAACCTGTTCTGCGATATCCGTGATACTCATGCCCGAGGCATGTTCCCGGAGGAGATCCCTGATCCGTGCGATATCGTCCTGATAACGTTCCATTCCCGGACTTATTTGAATGCCCAATAAAAGATTATAAACCTTTTGAATTTGATAAGCAAAGCCCGATACAGATAGATCGATCAACACAAAAGGATTTATAGTATAACTAAAGAACAATGTTTTTTGTCAACGATGTGCGAGCTAATTTGCAAAGCAGATCGGTCTGAGGGAATTCTTACGGGGCGGACAGGTGAGCCTGTCCGGAATCAAGAAGGATGTTGGAAATGAAATTTCTCGATGATATGAAGATTGGAAAGAAGATCGCGGGGGCGTTTTTCCTGCTGATCATTATCCTCCTGGTCATCAGTGTAACCGGGTATACAGGTATAAAGACCCTTGCTGCCGCCCAGACGGGAATGAGTGCCGATCTCGAGGATGCCATCGGGTTCTGGAAGACTATCATCATTTTTGCCACCGGTTTCGCCG